>JABISF010000037.1 GCA_018699935.1 Flavobacteriaceae bacterium
CTAAATACATTTCAAAAAATATCTCCCTATTTGTATTATCAAATTTCTCAACAACCCCTCTCCTCATATATGATTTAACCAATTCAGTAGTTGGTATCATATCGTTTTTCTTAATTTCAAAAATCACATCTTTGATTTCCTTCCACCTTTGAAATATTAAAATGTTCTTTGTGTTGGAATCTTTATCGGTATGAAGGATAGGTTCTTTCTTTCTTTTACTTCTCCAATCCTCATCCCAATCATTTATCTTAACCTCTACATTGGTTGTAAAGGATACTCTTTTTTTACTGAAATAATACACTATTTGAACCACAAGAGAATCCTCTCTTGAATACAATTCCTTCTTTTTTAGATAGTTTAATTTGTAAAATATACTCATTTGGTTGTTCTTAATAACACCCTACAAATATAGTAAATGAACCAGTAAGTTGTTCTTTATCTTGTTCTTTTTTGAAATAAGAACAAAAAAAACTCTCTAACCTGTTGATTAACAACGTGTTAAAGAGTAATTTATGTGGTACCTCCAGGAATCGAACCAGGGACACAAGGATTTTCAGTCCTTTGCTCTACCAACTGAGCTAAGGTACCCCGCTTTTAAGCAGTTGCAAATATAATTGCCTTTTTGGATAGCACAAATCATTTCTCGAAATTTCTTTTGTAATTTTGACGTTTAATCAAAAACTGATGCGGTTAGTCATAGATTTTGGGAATACCTTGGTTAAATATTATGTTTTCGACCGAAGTAAAATAGTAGACGCAACCAGCACCAAATCAGAAGATTGGCAAAAAACCTTAGTTGCCTTTCGGACGAAACATCCCGATTTAGAAGGGGGTATATTGTCCGACGTACAAGGGGTTCACACCGAGGCACTTTTGGAGGCACTTTCGCCTCTTCCGATGCAAATTTGCGGCATGCATTTGGATTTACCCTTTCAAACGCGCTATCAGAGCCCCCAACAGTTGGGTGCCGATCGCATCGCTTTGGCCGCTGCTGCCTGTGTTCATTTTCCAAATCAGCACCGGCTAGTGATCGACCTAGGAAGCTGCATCACCTCCGATTTTATAGATAAAAATAACGACCATTGGGGAGGAACTATCAGTCCTGGGTTTGGAATGCGCTACAAAAGCCTTCATCAGTTTTCCGGCAAGCTTCCTTTGCTGGATTTTCAAGCTCCAAAAAATCCAATCGGCAACAGTACCGCTGAAGCCATTTATAGCGGTGTATACTATGGCATTATAAACGAAGTTGAAGGTCAAATTGCTCGTTATCAGCAAGATTTTAAGGATTTAACGCTTATTTTAACAGGTGGAGATGCTGAAAGGTTGCCAAAACCATTAAAAAATAGCATATTTGCCCATTCAAATTTTTTAGCAACAGGTTTGAATTATATCTTAGATTTGAATACACCCGGATGGTAAAAAAATATGTAGTAAGTTTCTTTTTATTGACATCGTTGATTGTTTCCGCACAATCAGGATCGGTGTCGCCTTATTCCTTTTCGGGATTGGGGGAGGTCAATTTTAGAGGAACCCATGCCAACCGCACCATGGGTGGGGTAGAGGTTTTTACGGATTCGATTCATTTGAATTTGCTCAATCCCGGTAGTTATGGCGATTTAAAATTCACCACCTATTCCCTAGGTGTTAATTATAAACTTAATAATTTTGCAGCTACCGATGTTTCCAATGCTCGCGCTACGGCAAATTTGGATTATTTGGCTATTGGGGTTCCCGCAGGAATTTTTGGTTTTGGCTTTGGAGTTGTTCCCTATTCTTCGGTGGGTTATCGTGTCGAAACAAGAGCACTGACCGATGCGGGAGTAAATTCCATCAATCGTTTTGAAGGTGAGGGAGGCTTGAATCAAGCGTTCGTTTCTGTAGGAATACCCTTTCTGAAATATTTCAATGTGGGTGCTACGATCAATTATGGCTTTGGGAATGTGTTAAATCAAACCGCTCAAATTATTGAAGGAATAACCAATGGTTCCTACCTCAGTAATCAATCCAGTATTTCGGGCTTGAGCTACAACCTATCTGCCAATGTGAATATTCCCCTTTTCAAAAAATATTATTTTAAGGGAATGTATGCCCTACAGCCGGAAGCAGGATTAACCTCGAGAAACTTACAAACGTTCTTTACCCAATCCATTGACGGGGGAAGCTTGGTTGATTTTGAAGAAATCAATTTGGCGGCTACAGGGGATGACATCACTTCCATCAATCTAACAAAAACCAACCGTATTGGAATAGGTTTTGGTCAAAGTAGCAAGTGGTTTCTTGGCGCGCAATTGAATTATATAAACTCCAGTAACTTCAAGAATGAATTTTTTCAGCAAAAAAATATTAGTTACCAAGATGCACGTCAAATCTCTGTTGGAGGGTTTTATATTCCACAGTATAACTCTTTTTCTAGTTATTGGAAACGGGTGGTTTATCGCTTTGGACTCCGGTCGGAAAAATCTTCTTTAGTCATAAATAACATTCCTTTAACAGAAAATGGCATATCTTTTGGGATGGGTTTACCCATGAGGGGGCTTTCCAATGCCAATGTCGGAATAGAAATTGGCCAAAGAGGTGAAAAAAGTTCCCAACAATTTAAAGAATCGTATTTTTCACTGAGAATAGGACTCTCTTTAAATGATAAATGGTTTATAAAAAGAAAGTTTAATTAATATGAATACCAAAATGAAAAATGTAAAAGCAATAAGTGTCGTTTTATTTTTGTTCTTTTTTACGACAAACATAGTTGCACAAGACAATCAAGAGTGCATTCAAAATTTATCCATTTTTGCGGAATTTGCAAAAGTTAAAAACTACGATGCCGCCTACGAACCCTGGATGGCCGTCAGAAAGGAATGCCCCTCACTAAATACTGCAATCTATACCTATGGAGAGCGAATTTTGGAAGATCGAGTCGAAAAATTGACGGGGGCTGATCAAGATGCAGCAAAAAAAGATTTAATCAGCCTGTATGATGAATGGGCGCAGAATTTTCCTACAAAAAAGAATGTCTCAGCCGTAGGGGATATATTGAGTTCCAAGGCACAAGCCATGTTGGATTTCAATACCGCGGATTTGAAAACCGTATACAACACTTTTGATGATGCCTATAAAAAGGACGCCGCCTCTTTTACCAACCCAAAGCATCTCTACAACTACTTTAAAACTTTTTACGATTTATATAAAGCCAACGATGCCAGTGTAACTATGGAATCCTTGTTCAACAAATACGAAGAGGTTTCTGAAAAGTTTGAATTGGAATCTACAGAACTTGCCAAAAAGTTAGATGTAATTTTGAATAAAGAAGAATCAGGCACTGCATTAACAAGTAGAGAAACCAGAAGGAAGCGAGTCTATGAAGTCAATTCCAATGCAATTGGAACCTTTCTTTCCAATTTGGACGCCATCATTGCAAAAGAAGCTACATGTGAAAATTTAATTCCTCTCTATCAACGCAACTTTGAGGCCAACAAAACCGATGTGGTATGGCTCAAACGCGCCGCCAGTAGAATGGATAGCAAAGACTGTTCTGATGATCCGTTGTTTGTTACTTTGGTAGAAGCCTTACACAACATCGATCCCTCTGCGGATTCGGCCTACTATTTAGGGCTGTTGAATGACAAACGCGGAGACAGCAATGAAGCTTTAAAATACTATGAAGAATCCATTGCTTTAGAAACAGATAATTATAAAAAGGCAAAAATTCTTATGAAAATTGCCAATAAATTTAAGGCTGCCGGAAGACGTTCTTCTGCACGTAGCTATGCCAACAAGGCATTGAGTTTTCAACCTTCTTTGGGAAGAGCCTATTTGCTAATCTCTGGATTGTATGCCGATAGTGCCAACGAATGTGGAGACACTCAATTCAACAAAAGAGCAGTTTATTGGCTTGCTGCCAACACCGCTTTGAAAGCCGGAAATGTCGATGCTTCTTTAAGAAGTTTTGCGCAGAAATCTGCAGAGAGCTACAATGGTAGAGCTCCTAGTAAAACCGACATTTTTACCGAAGGAAATGAGGGAGCCACCATCAAATTTGATTGTTGGATCAACAGCAGTGTCAAGGTGCCTTCTTTATAAATGAAACTTCTTTTTAAATTATTTTTTAATGGAATCATTGCAGTTGCAATGATTCCATTTTTTTCTTGTGAAGACAATACCCAAGCACTGAAAGATTTGACTGCGGATTTACAAGACCCCTTGGGAACGGCCTATAACATTCGAATGGTCTATACCGATTCGGCAGCAGTCAAAGCCATATTAACGGCACCCAAGCATGTGGATTATACCAATTTAAGTTTTCAATACTCTGAATTTCCTGAGGGATTAAAAGTGCTCTTTTTTGACGATCAAGGAAATGAAAATCAAGTCATTGCCGATTACGGCATACTCTACAACGACAGTAAGCTCATCGATCTGAAAGGGCATGTGCAATTGCTTTCTCACGAAGGAGCTAAATTGACTACGCAACAACTCTATTGGGACTCCAAAAGCGAATGGTTGTTCACCGAACAGCCGTTTACCTTTGAAGATAAGGAGTATAATTTTAACGCAGTTCGGTTGGATTCCAATCGTGATTTTACTAAATTTCAAACAGGAAACTTAATTGGCACCGTTGCCGTTTCAGAACCAATAGACTCATTAGAAACACCATGAAAGCATATCGTATCTCAGAAATCGCCTACGCGCTAATCGCTCTTATCGCCTCCTATGAGGCCTTTTCGCTTTGGAATATCAACCCCAGTAAAGCACAAATGTTTGTGGGTTTTGCAGTGCTTTCCGTTTTTATGTTCTTTTTCAGAAGACATTATCGCAAAAAATTTAGTAATCGATCCAAAGATTCTCAATGATAACAACGGACTTGGTCATTATCTTGGGCTTAATCCTTTCCGCATTTTTCTCGGGGATGGAAATTGCCTTTGTTTCTTCCAACCGAATTTTTTTGGAAATTGAAAAATTGCAGGACGGTATTTCATCCCGTGTATTGCAGAATGTCACCAAAAATCCTTCGCGTTTTATTGCGACCATGCTTTTGGGCAACAATATTACTTTGGTCATTTATGGGATTTTTATGGGAGATCGTATTCTACAGCTTTTTTTCCCCGAAACCTTGCTGCACGGTGATCCCGACTTATTGGTAGTTTTTGTTCAAACCCTTATTTCTACGGGTATTATTTTGATGACCGCGGAGTTCCTTCCCAAAGTTTTTTTCCAACTCTACGCCAACACCTTCATTACTATTTTCGCACTGCCGGTAGCCTTTTTTTATTATTTGTTATATCCACTGACCTATTTTATTTTAAAACTTACCGATTTTGTTTTAATCCGATATTTTAAAACCCCGGCGGATGAAGTGCAACTTACCTTTTCAAAAATTGAATTGGGAAATTATATAGAAGAACAATTGGAGTCTTCTCAGAACAAAGAAAATATGGATGCGGAAATTCAAATTTTCCAAAATGCCCTTGAATTTTCCGAGGTGAAAACCCGCGAGGCCATGGTGCCTCGTGCTGAGCTAATCGCTGTAGAAAAAAACACTTCGGTGGAAAAAGTCAAAGCATTGTTTATGGAGACGGGTCTTTCCAAGCTTCCGGTTTATAACGAAACCATAGACGATGTTATGGGGTATATTCATACTTTTGAAATGTTTAAAAACCCCCAATCCATTGAAAAAATAGTACTGCCTGTAGCTTTTGTGCCTGAGACCATGCCTATTAGTGAAGTATTAAAAATGCTTACGCGTCAACGCAAAAGTATCGCTGTTGTCATCGATGAATACGGTGGAACCTCCGGTATTGTTACCGTGGAGGACATCGTGGAGGAGCTTTTTGGTGAAATTGAAGATGAGCACGACACAATTGAACATTTTGAAAATAAAATAAGTGCCACTGAATTTGAGTTTTCTGCCCGCCTGGAAGTGGATTATCTCAACAAGACCTATAATCTGCATTTACCCGAAAGTGAATTTTATGAAACCTTGGGCGGATTGGTTGCCTATCATACCGGAGAAATCCCCGAAAAAGAAGAAATTGTAAGACTTCCCAATTACGAATTGATCATCAAAAAAGTTTCTTCTACCAAAATCGACAGGATACTCCTTCGAATTGTTAATGAGGATTAACTTTTATCAAAATTTAATCCCAACGTTTTCAGCTATAGTCCTTTATTTATTCAAAGGAATATCTTAATTTCGCAGCCTATCTAAAAAAGATACAGCATTATGGCAGTTTTAGGAAAAATTAGACAAAAATCCATCTTCTTGATATTGGTCATTGGGATGGCTTTGTTTGCATTTGTTATTTCCGGTGTTTTTGGCAGCAATTCTTCCAATGGAGGACCCTCAGACCCCATCGGTGTTATTAATGACGACGAAATCAATGTCAATACCTTTCGTCAATTGGTAGAGCAAACCGAACGTTCATATAACTACTCCACCCTTCAATCTGTAAATTTGGTGTGGAATCAGTTGGTTCAAAACACCGTGTTTACGCAACAATTTGATCAATTGGGAATTGATGCAGGAAAAGAGCAAATAGAGCAAATCTTGTCCTCCGATGATGCACTTGTCAATAACCCCAATTTTCAAAACGAAGCCGGATTTTTTGACTTCGGTTTATTTACAGATTATATCGCTCAGTTGAAAGATGGAAATCCAGTCGCCTATGAAAACTGGAAAATGCAAGAGCAAAGCCTGATCGGCATGGCAAAACAAAATATTTATTTTGATTTAATCAAAGCCTCTGAAGGACTTACCGAAGCCGAAGCCAAAAGAAAATTCCATTTGGAAAACGATAATATTAACATTCAATATATTCAAATTCCCTTTGATGTCATTGACGATAGTTTGGTCAATGTTACTGATGCAAACATCAATGCTTACATCAAAGACCGCAAAACGCAATATAAAAAAGAGGCGTCTAGGAATCTCCAATATGTAATTTTTGAAGAAGACCCCACAGAAGACGATATCGCAGCAATAAGATATCGCCTAGAGTCCTTAAAAGAGGATCAAATAGCATATAATGATGTGTCTAAACTTACAGACACGATTATTGGATTTAAAAACACCAAAAGCATTGCCGATTTTGTGGATGAATATTCCGAAATAGGTTTTGATTCCATCTACAAACCCAAAGGAGCGTTCAATAACTCCTATGCCGATATTCTTTTTGAATTAACTCCGGGAGATGTTTTTGGACCCTACAGAGATGGTAAAAGCTTTAAAATATCACGTTTTATTGATAAGAAAGAAGACGCTTCTATCCGAGCGAGTCATATTTTAATTTCCTATGCCGGAGCCACAAGAGCTGCAGAACAAATCACCAGAACCAAGGAGGAAGCCCAAGCGGAAGCCAATCGTGTGTTACGTGCTGCCCGTCAAAAAAATGCTGACTTTGCCAGCCTAGCCCGTCAAAATTCTGACGGTCCCACAGCAGGAAATGGGGGAGATTTAGGGTTCTTTCAAGAAGGTGAAATGGCCACTGAGTTTTTCAATTTTTGTGACCAAGCTAGAGTGGATCAAATTGGATTGGTGGAAACCGAGTTTGGCTTTCATGTGATTAAGGTAACCGATAAAGACGACCTTGCATTGATCGCAGACGTAACTGCACCTGCAGTTCCTTCGGACAAAACAGCCAACGAAATCTTTAGAGCAGCCACTCAATTTGAAATAGATGCGCTAGAAAATAAAGACTTTTTAGCTACAGCAGAACAAAACAATTTAGAAGTGCGTCCGGTCAAACAAGTAACGGCTTTGGAAGAAAACCTTCCCGGATTGGCACGTCAACGGAATATTGTGACTTGGGCTTTTGACGAAGAAACTGCCATCGGCAGCGTTCGTAGATTTAGCTTGAGCAGCGGTGGATATGTAGTGGTACAATTGACGGCTAAAATAAAAGAAGGTGTTGCAACCGCCTCCGATGAGGAAGGAGCAGCTGTACGTAAAATCCTAATCGCAAATCAAAAAGCAGCCCTAATCAAAAAACAATTCGGATCTGTTGCTGACATAGACGCTTTAGCAGAAGCCAATGAATGGACTGTTGAGACAGCTTCGGCGTTGAATCAGAAAAATCCTACTTTACCGGGTGCGGGTTATGAGCCTTTTGTTGTGGGTGTCGCTTTTGGACTTAATGAGGGAGTTACCTCTGATCTAATTCAGGGAACCAAAGGCGTTTATAAAGTAAAATTATTGAAGAAAAATACGGCGACGGTCCCAGGAGGTAGTTATGCCGATTATGCAGCGAGTATTACGCCTCCTACAAATGCAGAAATTGGACAAAACATAGCAGATGCCCTACGTGAAGTGGCTCAAATTGAGGACAATCGTTCTTTGTATTACTAATTGGGTACTCCATATATAGTTTATCAAAAACTCCTTATTTATTAAGGAGTTTTTTTTTGGCACGATTTTAGTTAATTAAATGGAAAGTCAATAAAAACGACTGCTATGAACCTTTTTTCAACCCAATCGCGTTTATTCAAAACCATTCGATTAACGAACACTACTTGGCGTTGTACCTCCAATATTGATAAGGAGGCGGTATATTACCAATTGGTGTTTGAAACTTCCGATCAAGTGAAAGGTTATGTCCAATACAAGAATCAGGAGGAACTAACCCATGTTTTTTCAGCAACGTTTAGAGTCAATGAAAATTCCATTTATTTTAAAAATGGAGAAGATCGTTTTAAAGCATTGTATTGCAAAAAAGTATTACATGCTGTAATTGATGGAGAAATTTATGATTTTAAAAGATTGTCCAACAAAAAATACTTTCTTTTTTAAACCAACACTAGGGTTTCATATTTGAAAATCGTCGTAAAACCTTGCTGTCTAAAATAAGTTGCAACGTCCCCCTCGCCGGATGCCAAAACAAAATCTCCACCCCAGGCTCCTAGACTTTTTACGCTTCCATTAAAATCGCTAAATAGAACTTGCTGTACCGGCTTTTTTTGTAATAAGGCACCCATAAAATCTTCGTGTTCCGTCACCAGGGCATTCCAAGTTTCTAGATTTTCAGCTCGAATTGCGGCTGCAGTAAGCGCATTCATCTGCTCGATCGTTTTTGAGGAAGTAGCAATATTTTTAAAAGCATTTACTTCCTTTTGACTATTTTGTTTTTGGTTCAAATACACCAAATACAATTGATGCACAAAAGGCGGATTAAAATCTATGCCTTCAATCTTAGGATTAACTCCAGATCGTTGGAAGCAAACCGCCGAAGTGGCTGTAGCACACGCAAGATCATATCCACTGCCGCCAAAACTTTTTTCTAGAAGTGCATAAGGATTGATGGATGACCAGCGCGCCACACTAGAAATCAAACAAGAAGAAGATCCCAATCCCCATTCCCGATCAAATTCCAATTGCATCGTTACCGTTCCACTCATTTGAATTTTAAAGATCGGATTTAAGGCAATTACACTTTGAAGCAACTGTTGCAAACGGCGGGCAATGTCACTATTTGAAGACGAAATCACGTTAAGATCTGCTGTAGAAAAAATTGCGGTAAACCAAGGTTTTTGGGAACGATCCAAAGCGATCCAATGCAGTTCTTTTATTTCATGGGCTTCAAATTCAAACGTTTGTCCCAGGCGGGTGGGCACGGCAAGGGCTTTTGCTCCACGAAGCACCATATACTCTCCGGTAATCAATAGTTTTCCATGGCTGTAGTACGAGGCACTCATTTATTTTTATGTTCGTCTAAAAAGGCTGTAACCGCTTGAACGCTGACCGGACGATTTTTAAAGTGGGACAAAGCCTTTTCTTTTTGCATTTTGGTTGCTTGTGCCTGATTGAGAATGTTGACCAAATGCATTTTCATATGCCCCTTTTGAATTCCGGAGGTCACCAAGGATTGTAAGGCGGCAAAATTTTGGGCAAGACCTGCTACAGCGGTAATTTGCATCAGTGTTTTGGCATCTGGATTTCCGAGTAATTCATGACACCAACCCACCATGGGGTGTAAGCCGGTAAGCCCTCCTACGGTTCCCAAAGCAAGAGGAATTTGGAGCTCCATAGAAAATTGTTCTTCTTCGATCCAAGCCGAGCTTAAACTTTTGTACTTGCCTGAACGTGCTGCATAGGCATGCACTCCAGCCTCTATGGCTCTAAAATCATTTCCTGTTGCAATGACTAAGGCATCTACGCCATTCATGATCCCTTTGTTGTGGGTCACTGCACGAAAAGGTTCTTCTTGAGCAATAGTAACCGCTTGAACTAATTTTTCTGCAAATTCATGTGCATTCCATGGCTTTTGCGCACCCAGTGCCTCAATAGGACAACTCACTTTTGCCGTAACCAAACAATTGGGCACATAATTAGACAAAATACACATGACGATTTCTAACTGTTTTTCGAGAGTTGAAAAAACAGCGTATTGCGAAGCCAAATTTTTGAGATGGACAGCGATTTCCTCTAAACAAGAATTGATAAAGTTGGCACCCATCGCATCCCCGGTTTCAAAAGTCAAATGCAATTGAAAATAATGGGGCATAAGGCTGCGTTGATCGTTTAACTCAAGCGCTGTAATCCCTCCTCCACGAGCTCGCATGTTTTTGGTCAAATGACGGGTGGAATCGATCAATTGGGTCTGATGCAATTGGATAAAGTCCTTGAGTTTTTTCTCATCTCCTTGATACAAAAAATGGATTTGCCCCACCTTTTCAGTAGCCACCACCCTTGTCTGAAACCCCCCGCGATGCATCCAAAACTTTGCGGCTTTGCAAGCGGCTGCTACTACGGAGCTTTCTTCAATCACCATGGGTAGGGTATACCACTGCTCATTAATCAAAAAGTTGGGAGCCACGCCCAAGGGTAAATAAAAATTACTAACCGTATTTTCAGTAAATTCCTCATGACGCTGTTGAAGCATTGCATCCAGATTCCAATAGGAATGCAATAATGCAGCTGCAAGAGTCGGATTTTTAAAATGGGTTTGCGAAATCCAATCGATTTTTTCTTCTTGGGTAAGCTTTGAAAACCCTTCAATCCTTTTTGGCATTTATTTTTTTTATAAAGATACATTTTTTGCACCCTTTCTAAAATTTTTGGTTTCGCAAGATTTTCCTAAATTGAGCAAATTTCAAGATAACAAATGAAAAAATTTGCCCTTTTATTTTTGTGCTTTGCTTCTGTTTCAGCGCAAAATACCCAATTTTCTTTAGACTCACTGTGGAAGAATGCCTACGCACCCAAACGCTTAGAATCCATTCATTCTATGAATAACGGTAAGCAGTATACCGTTTTGGAAAAAGACTTTAAAACGAGATCTTCAAAAATTGTTTTGCACGATTTTTTAAAACCAGAAAATGAAGAAGTCATCGTTGCAACAGACAATAAGCAACAAATTCCTTTTTTCGAGAGCTATGCGTTCTCTAAAAATGAAGAAAAAATCCTTTTGGCTACAGAGGTAGACCCCATTTATCGACGTTCCGAAGAATCCATTTATTGGGTTTTTGATCGCACCACAGGAAAAGCCACGCAACTGTTTGACCAAAAGATTCAAGAACCTTTATTATCGCCAGATGCCACTCAAGTGGCATTTGTTTATCGAAGAAATTTGTTTTTAAAAGACCTCAACACGGGGAATCTATCACAACTTACTGAAGATGGCGATTTTCAAACCCTCAACGGAATCACCGATTGGGTGTATGAGGAAGAATTTGGTTTTGTGCGCGCCTTCGATTGGAGTCCAGACAGCAAACAAATCGTCTATATGCGCTTTGACGAATCAGAAGTTCCCATTTTTTCGATGGACATTTTCGGCAAGGAACTTTATCCCTATCCTTATATGTTTCGTTATCCCAAGGCGGGGGAACCCAATTCAAAAGTAGAGCTATGGTTATACGACCTTCCTTCTAAAGGAAAAAAACGCTTGGATTTTGGTGCAGAAACACCGTATTATATTCCGCGAATTAAATTCGCTGGGGGAGCCCATAGCCTGATTATTCAGACCTTAAATCGACATCAAAATAATTTAAAAGTTTGGCGATGGAACACCGCCTCCAATGCCTTGAATGTTATGTTTGAAGAAAATGACGCAGCCTATGTCAGCATTCACGACGATATGAATTTTCTGGACGATGGAACTTTTCTTTGGACGAGTGAACGCGACGGCTACAATCATATTTATCATTATGATGGCCAAGGAAAATTGTTGAGCCAAGTCACCCAAGGACCGTGGGAAGTGACGGCATTACATACCTATAATCCCAAAACCAAAGAAATTTTTTATCAATCCGTAGAGGGCAGTAGTACCGATCGAGGACTTTATGCAATTCAATTAAATGGTAAGGGGAAACGGACACTTCACCCTACTCGTGGATTTAACGGAGCCACTTTTAGCAAGGGAGGGATGTATTATATTCATTCCTATTCGGATGAAACCACTCCTCCAAAATACAGTTTGTATTTATCCAAAAACAACAAACGCGTAAGAGCGCTTTTAAATAATGATGCACTCATTGAAAAAACGGATTCCTTTGGCTTTTCTAACAAAGAATTTTCCACGCTTGAAGTCAATGGGGAACAATTAAACATGTGGATGATAAAACCAACGGATTTTGATCCTGCCAAAAAATATCCTTTGCTGATGTTTCAATACTCCGGACCCGGCTCTCAACAAGTGGCCAATCGCTGGGGGTCTGGTCAGGATTGGTGGCATAAATCGATAGCCGACAGGGGCTATATCATAGCCTGTGTCGATGGAAGAGGCACCGGATTAAAAGGCGCAGCCTTTAAGAAAGTCACCTACTTGAATTTGGTGAAATACGAAGCTCAAGATCAAATTGAAGCGGCCAAAAAACTGGGCGCTTTGTCCTATGTAGATGAAAGCCGAATAGGCATTTGGGGATGGAGTTTTGGAGGGCATATGGCGTCACATTGTTTGCTGACTGGAAACGATGTTTTTTCCATGGCCATAGCCGTTGCTCCGGTCACCAATTGGCGTTTTTACGACACTATTTATACCGAACGCTTTATGCGAACTCCGCAGGAAAACCCCGACGGTTATGATCTGAACTCTCCCATCAATTATGCCGATCAACTCAAAGGAAAATTTTTAATCATTCACGGATCTGGAGATGACAATGTCCATGTTCAAAACACCCTTCGAATGGTGGAGGCCTTGATTCAAGCCGACAAACAATTTGAATGGATGATTTATCCAGATAAAAATCACGGCATCTACGGTGGCAATACGCGAAATCACCTCTATTCTAAAATGACTAACTTTATCTTTGAAAATTTATAGAATATGGCTGCTCTAGAAACTGTTGATCAACCCCATAACGAAACTCTTTTTGGGCATCCCAAAGGCTTGTTTTATCTTTTCTTTGCTGAGCTGTGGGAACGCTTTAGTTTTTATGGAATGAGAGCCTTGTTGACCCTTTACATGGTTAACGTCATTTTTCAAGAATTGGTTGAACGGGACTTTGCAGCCGCTGCTGTCTATGCTTCTTATGGCTCCTTGGTCTACGCCTCAACGGTAATTGGAGGGAGGATATCCGATTCCATACTCGGATTCAGAAAATCCATTTTTTTAGGCGGTTTTTTGATGGCTTTAGGACATTTTGTTTTAGCGATAGAAAATGACTACACTTTTTTTCTAGCCCTTGGATTCATAGTGGTCGGAAATGGATTTTTTAAACCAAATATTTCCACCTTTGTGGGTTCTTTGTACGCCGATAAAGACCCGCGAAAAGATTCGGGTTTCACCATTTTTTATATGGGAATTAATATCGGAGGTTGGGTGGCTCCTTTGCTTTGCGGTTGGCTTGGAAGTGCTTATGGTTGGCACTATGGCTTTGGATTAGCAGGTTTTGGAATGTTAACGGGCTTGTTGTTTTTCTGGAGCGGAATTAAGGCAAAAGTTTTTGGCAACGAAGGTTTGGCGCCATCGGAGGAACGTCTTTCTGAAAAAATCTTTGGATTAAAACGCGTCAACATGATATCCCTATTGGCGTTTCTTTCGGCTCCGTTGATAGCGGTTCTTTTAGCGAGTTACAAAGCAGTGGGGAGTAGTGATGGATTTTTGGGAAGCCAAAATATTGTCAATATAATTTTTAAAGTAGTGGGTGTTTTCATCCTCGGCTATCTTGCTTACATTTTGTTGAAAGTGAGTTTAGAAGAACGCAAAAAACTTTTTGTGGCCATTGCCATTACTTTTTTCATGACCTTGTTTTGGGGATTTCATGAGCTTTCGGGCAGTGTCATCACCCTTTTTGCTTCTCGGAATGTTACGCTGACATTTTTAGACGCTGCCCAAACCAATTCACTGAATTCGATGTTTATCATCATCCTTGCGCTCCCTATTTCTTGGATGTGGACATTTTTAAACAAACGAAAAATCAACCCTCGAACGCCTTATAAATTTGGTTTTGGCTTACTTATTGCTGGAATCAGTTTTTTTGTACTATCCATTAGTGGCAATGCGGCTAATGAGGAAGGAATGGTTCCTTTTAGTTATTTGTTATTAATGTATTTTTTAATTTCAATTGGAGAGTTATTTATGTCGCCTGTAGGTCTTTCAAAAATTACGGATTTATCCCCCCAACGCATTGTTGCATTTATGATGGGAGTTTGGTTTTTATCCTCTGCTTATGCTTTTCAATTGGTTGGATTTATTGGAAAAAAATTGGCTATCGAAAGTACCGACATCAACGTTGGTGGTTTGGACACTTTGAGTACATATATTGGCGGTTTTGATTTAATTTCCAAATACGCCATTGGAGCAGGAATTATCGTTTTATTAACAGCACCCCTACTTAAAAAACTGATGGGTAATATTCATTAAAATCTTTGACGATGAAAATAAAATTTGTTTTAGTATCCCTTTTTATGGTCGCTTCTATCAGTGCCCAAGAAATTCAATGGATGACCTTGGCCGAGGCTGTTGAGGCGCAAAAGACAACCCCTAAAAAAATATTTATGGATGTCTATACCGATTGGTGTGGCCCTTGTAAGTTGCTGGACAAAAACACCTTTCAAAATCCCGATGTATCTCGTTATATTAGTGAGCATTATTATGCCGTAAAATTCAATGCCGAAGGGCAGGAGGAGATTAACTTTTTTGATCAAACCTTCACCAATCCCAATTTCGATGCCAACCGCAAAGGGCGCAATGCTACGCATCAGTTCACTCAATTTTTAGGTGTGAAAGGATATCCTACCATGGTGTTTTTTAGTGAAAATGGCGATCCCATCATGCCGCTTGTGGGATATCAGAAGCCGCAACAATTGGAGTTGTATTTAAAAATGATCAAGCAAGGAGACTATCAGGTTTTTTCCAAACCCGAGGACTTTGAAAACTATCGAAAACATTTCATCCCCAAGTTTAGGGGGTAATTTGAAGTGCACCTAAACTTTGGGTGCTGTGAAATCTGAGCTTATGCTTTTCGCAGTCAGTTTTCCAGCGAGCTACTTCCCATGGAGGATTACTTCCATCTGCGATAATCATTTGGGGTCGGTAGTAAGTGAGCAGTCGATCCATATTGATACGTGCCTGATTCCGAATCAAAATATGTGTGGGCTGAAAGTCGGTAATTTCAAAAAAGGAATCGGAATCTATAATAAGCAATCTGATATTTTTTATCCCAATAAAATTATTCAAATCATGTGGGATCTGTTTCAAGGGAAAGGAATTGTTGATGAAATCTTGAAATCCAGCAAGGGAATCGGGACGCTTTTCGGAACTCCAATAATGCAATCGATCTCCTTCTTTGAATACCAGCAGGCTACTTCGGGATTGATGTAAAATCCAAAAATCTTCTTTTCCAAGCCAGACTTCCTTTTCATAGCCATAATACCCTAAAAGCAACAGTACAGAACAACAGAGTGCAAGTAAACTTTGGCGATTCCGATAGTGTAATCCCAAAATAACAACCACCAGAAGTACGTAAAGCAACAACAACAGGGGGAGTGACAAATGAAGTTGTTTCCAAATGAAACCTTCTTGCTGAGCGATCCACCCCACGGTCTTGTTGATCAAAGCAACGATTTGGTCAAAGCCAGAAGCCCACTCCTCGGGCAAATCAAATCCTTGAATCCAAAGAGTGATTAGAAAACAAGCCCCCAAAAAAAGGCTAAAAAAAGGGAGTATAATCCAATTGCTGATCAGAAACAGCCCGGGAAATTGATGAAAATAATAAATGCTTAAAGGAGCCACTAGGGCTTGGGCGGCCAAAGAAATGGTAGTGATTTCCCAAAAACGCTTAAGGATAATATTTTTAGGTTTCCAAAAACCTTGTAATTGGGGATGAAGCAATAGAATCCCAAAAACAGCTAAATAGCTCATTTGAAAACCAAGTTGACGTAAATAAGGGGGATGGCAAATCAGCAATACTAAAAAGGAAAGTACTAAGACATGAAGGCTTGACGATCTACTATTTCCTCGAAGTTGTCCGAGTAGGAGGGCAGTAAACATCGTCACAGCCCGAACCACTGAAGGGTGCATCCCTACCCAAAACGCATACAACCAAAGACATAGTGCAACGACCATATTGCGAACACCCTTCCATCGTTTTGGGAATAAAGGCTGAAAAAGAAGTAATAAAAATCCGGTAAGAATTCCTATGTGCAAACCGGAAACAGCCAGCAGATGCATCATCCCCGCCTTTTGATAGGAAACCAACAAGGCCTCCGAAAGCACATCTCGATTCCCCAGTACGAGCGCAATCACTAATGCCTTTGAAGCAGCAGACAACGGACTTTGCAAGAGTTGATGCTTTACTTTGCCATGATGCGTTTTAATTTTTTGTGCCAGTGTTTTTTGCTGCGTTTGCACCACTCGATAATAATTTGATTTTAAATCGATTTGAGCACTGATTCCTAGATTTTCCAAATACCTCTTATAATTAAAACTCCCCGGATTTTTTGGAGGCTGGAGGTCTTCTAGCAGTTGTTGGGTATATATCAGGTTTCCGGGGAGGAGTCTTGTAGTCAGGGAGTCCTTGGCTTGATGAACCAAAACCTTTCCTATGGCTGGAGTACTGTCCAGTTGTATCATTTTTCCAAAATAGGTATTAGAAAAATCATTCTCATTGACGTCTTCTAGAATTTCTAACACTTTAAAACCTTCCTTAAAACTAGCGGCTCTATTTTGAAAATGCTCAGGAGACCATTCGTAGTAGTTTTTGTAAACCACGACACCTAAAGGAATAAACAACCCATAGAGGAATATTGTTTTATAGTTTTTAAAATGAAGCTTTAGGATTGAAATCACCAAAAAACTCAAGAGCATTAAGCCTCCAAAACACCCCATCCAGCTGCTAGCTGAATGGGGGATCGAGGGAGCCATGAGGGTTCCGAGCGTAAAGCAAAAAGTAATGGGATAAAGGGGTGTTTTGGGGAGTTTCATCCCCTTAAAAATAATTTTTTTAAATAAAATTTCAAAAAAAGGCTCTTATCCTTTTTGCTGAATCGCGTGATAAATCAGCGCAGCAGTGGTTGCGCTGGCATTTTTTTCAGAAAGCAGTGCTTGCAAATGTTTATAGGCTTCCAATTGTTCTGCCCGATGTTTCAGATCTAGTAAAAGTGGAAGTTGTTTTTGGATGGATTCCGCAGTGCATTCGTGTTGAATCAGTTCTTTTACACATTCCCGATCCAAGATTAAGTTCACCAATGAAATGAATTTTAATGTGATTATACGTTTCCCAATCCAATAGCTGATGGCACTGCTTTTATAGCACACTATTTGAGGGACTTTGAACAAGGCCGTTTCCAAAGTAGCTGTTCCACTGGTGACCAATGCAGCATGGGCATGTTGCAACAAATCATAGGTTTGGTTGTTCACCCACTTCAGGGGACTATTCTCCAAAAAGGGGCGGTACCAATCAAAGTCGCTGCCCGGAGCACCGGCCACCACAAATTGCAGCTTGGGAAATGCTTTTGCAACCTCCAAAAAAACCGGAAGCATGGATTGAATTTCTTGTTTTCTACTGCCCGGTAGTATGGCAATAACTTCTTGCCGAGCCTTGAGTTGGTGCTTCTGTAAAAAAGTTGGGTTGTGGGGGTGATCAGGAATCCGTTCCATTAATGGATGCCCCACATAATGTACCGGAAATTGATGTTTTTCTTCAAAAAAAGGTTTTTCAAAAGGAAGGATGGTGTACAGGGCATCCAAATATTTTTTCATTCCAATCACCCTTTTTTCTTTCCATGCCCACACTTGCGGACTGATGTAGTAATGATTTTTAAACCCTTGTTGTTTTGCCCATTTTGCAATACGCAAATTAAAGCCAGGATAGTCGATATAGATAATAACATCGGGTTGGTAGGACAAGAGGTCTTTTTTACAAAATGCGATATTTTTAAAAATAGTAGGCAAATGACGAATAACCTCCCAAAACCCCATAAAAGCCAGGGTTTTATAGTGTTTGACTAAAGTTGCGTTTTCGGCTTGCATCAAATCGCCTCCCCAGCAGCGAAATTCCGCTTTGGCATCTTGTTTTTGAAGGGCTTTGATGAGCAAGGCGCCATGCATATCTCCTGAAGCCTCCCCGGAAATGAGGTAATATTTCAATGCTGTAGCTTAAGCGTTTATTTTTAAAAATGCGATGACGAGAACCAGAACTAAGGAAATTCCAACGATTCCACTGGCAAAAGCATATTTGTTTTTACGCAGCGCCAAGAAAAAGATGGGAAGATTCACCAATGCCGCAATGGAGATGAGCCCACTCAATCGGTTTTGAAGATAAAACTCATACAAGCTTTCCTCTATGCTGTAATCCGAAAGGAAAAAGGTCATCAAAATCAAAGTTGCTCCCGCCCATAAAAGTCCGGAAAGCATTCCAATGAAGAATGATTTATTTCTTATAAGTTCCATGTGTTCAATTGTTGTATGCTATGATGCGCTGTTAGATCAAACTGGACGGGAACGACAGAAACATAACCATTTTCCAAGGCCCATTCATCGGTGTCTTCTCCTTTGTCTTGATTGATAAAAGTTCCCGTTAACCAATAATATTCCCTACCCAAAGGATTGGTTCTTTTGTCAAACTCTTCTACCCAATTGGCTTTTGCTTGACGGCAAATTTTGATGCCCTTAATGTCTTGTTGAGCGAGCTTGGGGAAATTCACGTTTAAAACCACGTTTTTGGGAATTCCTTGCTCCAAGGCTTCGAGTGTAATTTTTTTAACAAACGTTTCTATGGCATTAAAATCAGCATCCCATTGAAAATCCAAGAGCGAAAAGCCAATGGCGGGAATCCCCTCTATACCGGCCTCTACGGCAGCACTCATGGTTCCGGAATAAATAACATTGATGGACGAGTTGGATCCATGGTTGATGCCTGAAACACATAAATCGGGTTTACGATCCAACAATTCATTGACGGCCAATTTGACACAATCCGCTGGAGTTCCGGAACAACTGTATTCCATTTGAGGCCCCTCCACATTCTTGATTTTGTGACAATACAGCGTAGAATTGATAGTTATGGCATGTCCCATTCCCGATTGTGGGCTGTCGGGAGCAACCACCACCACCTCCCCGATGGTATTCATTATTTTAATCAAACTACGAATGCCCGGGGCTGTAATCCCATCATCATTGGTAATTAATATTAAGGGTTTTTCTTTCATTTTATGGAAATCAACGTGCTAAGGTAAGAAATCTTTAGCCCCTATGGCGTTTAATAAAAAACGATGGATGTACAATGTTTGATGCGTTTTTTAATCTTTTTAGTATATTGTAATTAGAAATTTATTGAATGCCTCATTTTTTAATCATTAACTGCATTATAATTTTTTTCAAAAACCAATCATACCCTAGTGCAGTTGGTTGGGAATGCTTTCTTTATAACAAAATTAACAATGCTTTTTTTATATAATCAGTATATTTACCTGTTATGAAAAATCGAAAAATGAAAATCATGTTACGTTCTATAGCTTGGATAGTTGGATGTCTGTTAATCAGCGGATTAGTTTTTGGAATAACGTCTAAAAGCCCAAACCCTGACAAGGACAAATTACTTATTGAGATCATAACCTATGTGCTAGAAAAAGGGCATTACGATCCCAAAAACATGGATGACTCCTTTTCAGAAAAGGTCTACAAGGACTTTCTAGACAATTTGGATGGCGAGCATCGATTTTTTTTAGCCGCTGACATTAAAAGTTTTGAGTATTATAAAAATAAAATAGACGATCAAATTAAAAATTCTGAAGTGCAATTTTTCAACTTGGTCTATGAACGCTTTATGGAGCGTTTGCAGGATGTCAGAGGTTTCTACAAGGAATTATTGGAAACTCCTTTTGATTTCAATGTAGAGGAAACCATTAGTTTAGATTATGATGATTTACCCTATCCTGCATCAATGGCGGAAATGAAAAAGAGATGGAGAAAACGCTTCAAGCTTGCAGCCTTAAGTCGATTTACAGACAAAAAAGAAGAGGAGTTAAAAAAGTTGGAAAAGGACAGCAGCTATGTAATACAAACAGATGTTGAAATTGAAGCCGAAACACGCGAGCTTTTATTGGAGAACAACAACTCATTTTTTGAAAGCAATGACGACTTGGAGCGGAAAGATTGGTTTTCTCTTTATGTAAATACCATCACAGAATTATACGATCCACACACCGTTTATTTTGCACCGAATGACAAGGATCGTTTCGATATGAATATTTCCGGACAATTTGAAGGAATTGGAGCACGCCTTCAAAAGCGCAATCAAGAAGTGCGGATTGTAGAGGTCATTTCCGGAGGCCCCGTTTGGCGTGACAAACTTTTGGAAGTGGGAGACATCATTCTGACGGTTTCGCAAAAAGATGAAGCTCCAGTGGATATTTCTGGAATGCGTTTGGATGATGCAGTAAAACTCATCAAAGGACCCAAAGGGACTCAGGTATTTCTATCTGTCAAAAGAGTGGATGGTACCATTGAGGAAGTCATAGTGACAAGGGATATTATTGAAATTGAAGAAACTTTTGCAAAATCCTCTTTAATTAAAAGTGGCGATAAAAATTATGGGTTAATCAATTTGCCTAAATTTTATGTCAATTTTGAAGACTTTACCGATCGCAATTCTGCTACTGATGTAAAAAATGAAATTGAACAGCTTAAATCCAAAAACGTTGACGGAATTATTTTAGACCTTCGCAATAATGGAGGGGGTTCGCTGAAAACCGCGGTGGACATGACGGGCTATTTTATCGATGAAGGCCCAGTAGTTCAAGTGAAAAGCACCGGAGGTAAAAAAGAAGTACTTAGTGATACCGATCCTGAAATCGTTTGGGAGGGTCCTTTGGTCATTTTGGTTAATGAGTTTTCCGCTTCCTCCTCTGAGATTTTAGCGGCGGCACTTCAAGATTACAAACGAGCAATTATTGTGGGAAGCAAACAAACCTATGGCAAAGGAACGGTGCAAAATCTAGTAGATTTAAATCGTATCATGTCCAGCAATACCTACGGAGACTTGGGAGCTTTAAAGATCACCACCGACAAGTTTTACCGAGTCAACGGACGTTCCACCCAGTTGGAAGGGGTGAAGAGTGATATTTTGGTTATCGATCGTTATGCCTATGTTGATATGGGTGAAAAAGATCAGGATAATCCGCTCTCTTGGGATCGAATTACTCCCGCAGCCTACCGTCCATGGGGTCAAATGTTGAATTACGATTATGCCATCGCCAACAGTAGAGAGCGTTTGGCACAAAACGGTTATTTGAAATTAATTGATGAACAAGCGCAATGGATCAAATCTCAGCAAAACGATTTGGAATACCCATTGAGCTACGACAAATACAAAGCGGAAAGAGATCATGATCAAGCCTATGTGAAACGCTTTGATAAATTAGATGAATTTGAGTCCGAATACGAATTTCAATGGCTGCCCGAAGCAGGGCAACAAATACCTACTGAGGACATCGTTGAAAAAAGAGAACGTTGGCAAGAACAACTCAAAAAAGACATCTATATTTCTGAAGCGGTAAAGGTTTTAGAAGATTTAGGAACTACCATTAAAACTCTTAAGGTAGCTCAGCTTATCAACGAATAAAGCGTTTGGAATTTCGTAGGGCATTATTCAAACTCAAAAAAGATACTTGGGCAGTCGTCTGTACCAGCTTTATACTAGCGATTGGTTTAATGGCTATTTTCGCCTATTTTATTGCACCCGATGCCAGCCGAAATGCCAATCAAATGCATCTTTCCATCCATTCACAACCTCCCGGGTTTAGTACACAAATGTTGACACTTCCCCAAAAACAAGAAGAATCCTTGGGAATTTTGGAACGCCGCTTTTTGGGAGACCCCAATATAAAAGAAGAAATCCCAATACTCGAGTTTCAAATTTCTGACACTGAAATTCTATACAGACGATTTGGAAAAGAAGCAGGGTATTTTGAAAAATTTAAGCTGCCCGATGGTTTTATCGGTTGGGAAGCAAAGCAAATTTCGGAAGCTTTGATCGCCAAAAGAATCTTTCTTTTGGGAACAGATAAATACGGCAGAGACTTGTTGAGTCGCTTGTTGATTGGTTCCAGGATTTCAATTGGTATTGGGTTTGTAGCTGTGTTTATCTCTTTAGTGATTGGGATATTTTTTGGAGCCATTGCCGGATACTTTGGAGGGCGCTATGACCAATTTATAATGTGGCTGGTCAATGTGGTTTGGTCCATCCCCACCTTGTTTATGGTCATCGCCATCACCTTGGCTTTGGGCAGGGGTTTTTGGCAAGTATTTGTGGCTGTGGGACTCACCATGTGGGTCGAAGTGGCACGGGTGGTAAGAGGGCAAGTCATGTCCGTTAAACAGCAAGTTTTTGTTCAAGCAGCGCATGCCTTAGGATTTTCACATTTTCGAATTTTGATAAAACACATACTTCCCTTATTGATTGCCCCCCTTATTGTTATTTCAGCAGCCAATTTTGCCAGTGCCATTTTGATGGAAAGCGGGCTCAGTTTTTTAGGGATTGGCGCTCAGCCCCCTATGCCCAGTTGGGGGGGTATGGTCAAAGATCATTTTCGTTATTTGTTGTTGGGGAAAGCCTACTTGGCCATACTCCCTGGGATTGCCATCATGAGTTTGGTTTTGTGTTTTATGACTTTGGGAAATCGCTTGCGCGACGCCTTTGATGTGCGGGCTTAAATACTCAACCGATTGGCGTCGAGGTTGATATAAATAAAAAACATCATACTGAACGCCAACAAACTCGACCCTCCGTAACTGATAAAAGGAAGTGGAATTCCTACCGTGGGAACCAAGCCTAAGGTCATGCCAATGTTCACCGAAAAATGGATAAACAAAATACAGGCAAAACCGTACGCATAAATTCTTCTAAATGCATGTGTTTGTTTTTCAGCCCTAAGCATCATTCGAATAATCAGTATAGCAAAACTTATAATCAATAAACTACTTCCTAAGAAACCCCATTCCTCGCCAACTGTACTAAAGATATAATCGGTATGTTGTTCGGGTACAAATCCGCCTTTCGTTTGGGTACCGTTCAAAAATCCTTTTCCGATCCATCCTCCAGACCCAATCGCAATTTTTGATTGATTGATGTTGTATCCAATGCCCTTGGAGTCGGTTTCTAAGCCCAAAACAATATTAAATCGATCACGGTGACGCTGTTCAAAAACATTTTCAAAAACAAAAGAAACTGAGAAAGAAAAGAGGCCGGCAACGAACACTGAGGCTAGAAATGGCCAAGCCTTTAGTTTTTGATACCTTCTTTTTAAAAAAGTATAGATAACTCCTGCTGCAAAAGTAAAAATCAAGATGACAATACTTGTTCCTAGCAGCAAGGTAAGGATAAACACAAGTAAAATTCCAAATCCTAAAAGCAAAAAAGTAAGACTCAGCCCCTCTCTAAAAAGCACAAATACGAGTCCGAAAAAAACCAATGCCGAACCCGCATCAGGCTGAAGGAGTATGAGCAGTGCCGGAACCGAAAGGATGCCAAAGGCGCGAGCGATTGTTTTGGGTTTTTTTAAATCACTTTGAAATTTACTGAGATTATTGGCCAACAAAAGCACTGTGGCCATTTTTGCAAATTCCGACGGTTGAAGACTTATTCCTCCCAACAAATACCAAGAAGTGGCTCCCGATATATTGGTCCCAAAAACAAAAAGCCCAATCAAGGCAAAGAGAGCCAACACATATAAAATTAAAGCAAAGCGATCAAAGAAGTTGGGGTTGACAAAAAGAATCGGTAGCCAACAAATAAAACATAAGACAAAGAAAAGCACTTGTTTCCCGACGGCTGTTGAAGGATTAAAAAGTTCCAAAGGAGTATTGTCAAAGGTGGTGGAATAGATATTGGTAATGCCAAAAATTACCAACCCCAGATAGAGTAACATCGAGATCCAATCGATACGGGAAAACAAACTTTTATTCATTGATCGAAAAGGGTTTTCCCAGCAAGGGTTTTTCGTATTCATTCAGGAGGCTACCTTCCAGCATTCGCGTTTCTAGCCACTTGCGTTCCACGGCTCCAGTCAAGTACTTTTCAATCATCAAACTAGCAATGGGAGCGGCCCATCGACTTCCCCAATATCCATTTTCGACAAAGACTGCAAGAGCGATTTGAGGATCTTCTTTGGGAGCAAAGGCAATAAACATGGAATGATCGGTAAGTTGTTGTTTTTGACCATTTAAACGAATAAAATTCTCAACTGTTCCAGTTTTTCCACAAACTTCAATATTTTTTATTCGAGCAATACGAGCTGTTCCATTTTCTACTACTTGATGCATCCCTTCAATGACCGTATCAAAATGTTCCGGCAAAATATTTATTTTATTTTTCTGATATAGGGAATCCATTTCCTGAGGATTATTAGGTCGGACAAAATGGGGCTTGATATAATATCCTCGATTGGCAATGGCAGCCGTAAAGTTGGCCATTTGAATGGGGGTGGTTAAGACCTCTCCTTGCCCAATGCTATTTGAAATAATGGTGTTGGCATTCCAACTTCCAGGGGGATACCACCGATTGTAGTACTTTGAATCAGGAATAAAACCTGGGCGTCCAATAGGCAAATCATAACCTAAATAATTTCCTAAGCCAAATTCTGCTAAATAGGCTTTCCAACGATCCAATCCTTGCTCTGGATTCTCTCCGTTACTAATAATCGCTTTATAGGTCTTGGCAAAATAGGTGTTACATGAGCGATATATTCCCGACATCAGAGCATTGTAGGTTCCTTCAGCACAATGACATTTCATAAAAGCCCCTCTTGCGTAAAAATGGCCTCCATTACAAACAAAGCGGGTGTTTTCATCGATGACACCCTCTTGTAAACCAATCAGGGCATTAAGAATTTTAAAGGGCGATCCAGGGGCATATTCGGCTTGTAATCCGCGGTCGTATAGAGGTTTGCTCAGCGTATCACCCATCAAGCGATTAAACTGTTCGGAACGTTGTCTTCCAATCAAAATATTGGGATCATAACTGGGTGCCGTAATGAGCGCCAAAACTTCTCCGGTTTTGGGTTCAATAGCGACCACCCCCCCTCTTTTGTTGATGAAAAGGGATTCGCCATAGGCTTGCAGTTCGGCATTAATACTCAGCACTAAATCTTGTGCAGCGATTGGAGGGGCATCAAATTGCCCATTTTTGTAAGGTCCTAAAATACGATTGAATCGATCTTTTTGAAAAAGTTGTTTCCCTTTTACACCTCTTAAAACATTTTCATAGGTTTTTTCAATCCCCTGCCGTCCGATTAATTCTCCCAAATTATAATAGGGATTGGATTGAATTTCAAAACTATTGACTTCACTGGAATAGCCAACCACATTGGCAGCGATTGGAATTTTATAGTCTCTTACCGTCTTTTTCTGTAAATAAAAACCGGGATACTTCCACATTTTTTCCTGAAGGATGGCGTTTTGCTCTTTAGAAATTTGCCGTGCCACAACCGAAGGAAGTTTTCGGGAGTAGGTAAACGCTTTTTTTAGGATGCTGTTTAACTCAGATTTAGAAATATTTAAAATAGTTTCAATTTCCAAAGTGTCAAAGGCATTCAAATTTTCAGGGATGACCATCAGGTCATAGGCGGGCTGATTGGCAACCATTAAAAGCCCATTTCGGTCGTAAATAAGCCCTCTTTCAGGATAGATGGGAAGCTCTTCTACAGCATTATTGAGCGATAAGGTCTGATAGTCGGAGCTGATGAGTTGAAGATTGATCAGTTGAATAAGAAACAATAAGGTAATTCCCGAGGTTAAGCCCACAAGAATATAGTTTCGTATCATCGTTTGGTAGGGTAAAAATTAATCAATAATGCTATTAAAATGAGGCTCATAAAAAAAGTATTGAAGCTATTTTTCAAAATACTGAAAATATGAGTAATATCCCAAAATACCACAGTGAAATAAATGAAATGGTGGATCAGAATTAATTCAACGATCAATAACCATCGATTGAGCATCCTTGGATCTTCTTGTAAATAGGGAGGAATTTCAATATTAGATCCAAAAGCTTGGCGGATAACAAACGGGCGAACAAATGCAACCGTCAACGCCCCCAGAGTGTGCGCTCCCGAGCCTTGCGAAAGAAAATCAATAAAAAAACCTAATAAAAAGGCTGCGGTGATAAAACCCGTTTGCGATCGATCCGTTGGATAATGGATAAAAAACAACAGATAAACCATCGGATTTAAGTCCCCAAAAGCATTGATTTTATTGAACAAAAGCATTTGCGCCAAAAGGAGAATAATAAAGTTGATGCCAAGATTAATATTTTCGCGAATCATTCTTGGGGTTGGTTTTCGAGTGATTTAATTTCGTCAAAGTCCATATTGTTGAGCAAATAGACATATTTGTATTGGAGCGGGTTGTCAAATAATGTTACATCAATCTGATAATATCCTTCACTTTGGGGTCGATCCACTTGGGTAATGACCCCAAGAGGAATCCCCATAGGAAAATAAGAAGATCGTCCACCAGTCACGATGGTGTCTCCCAATTGTACGGGATTGGTAGTAACGATGTCTTGCAGTTGAAAAGCTTTTGGCAAAGTACCTTTCCAACTGAGCGATCCAAAAACTTCAGTATTTTTAATTTGGGCATTGATTTTCAAATCTAAATGAAGAATGGATATGATGCTACTAAAATGCGTTGTAACCTGATCGACGATACCGACAATGCCTGAAGCTCCAATCACACCCATTTCGGATTGTACTCCATCCACGTGTCCCTTGTTTATAAGTACGAAATTGCGCTGTTTTTGAAGATCGGTTTTAATAATTCGGGCAGTTTGTAATTCGAAAGGAAAGGGCTCCTTGGCATGATAATATTGGTCATATAAAGGAAAAGCATTGGCTTTTAGCGCAAGTTTTTTTAACGCTAAATTTTCCATCAGCAAAATTTCATTTTGTCGATTTAAATCAAAATAATCGCTGATTGCTGTACTTTTCAAATGCAGCCAAGCGGAAAGGGACAAACGTGTTTTGTCAAATTGAGAGGCGTGATAAAAGCTACGATTATTGAGCAGCAGTAGTGCTACAGCAGCAAAAAAAAGATAAACGATGAAACTGCGAAATCGAACAAGCGTAGAAAGAATTCGCTGCATTTTTCATTTATTTAATAAGTACTGTTTTAAAACGCTCGATATTTTTTAAGGCAATTCCGGTTCCTCGAACAACTGCCTGAAGTGGATCTTCAGCCACATAGATGGGCAAATCGGTTTTTTGAGAAATACGTTTGTCCAAACCGCGCAACAAGGCTCCGCCTCCGGCAAGATAGATACCGGTATTATAGATGTCTGCTGCAAGCTCCGGAGGGGTTTGGGACAAGGCCTCCATAATGGCATCTTCTATTCGAATAATGGATTTGTCAAGAGCTCTGGCAATTTCAGAATGAGAAATAACGACTTGCTTGGGTTTGCCCGAAAGCAAATCACGCCCTTGTACTGAAATATCATCTGGCGGATTGTCCAATTCT
This sequence comes from Flavobacteriaceae bacterium, assembly GCA_018699935.1. Classification (GTDB taxonomy): domain Bacteria; phylum Bacteroidota; class Bacteroidia; order Flavobacteriales; family Flavobacteriaceae; genus MS024-2A. The sequence continues at coordinate 27,879 of JABISF010000037.1, forward strand.
TCCAAAACACTACCCACCAAAATCTTTATTTTTTCAGCCGTACGATCTCCCACAAACAAATTGTGTTTGCTGCGCATATAGTTGATGATGTCATTGGTAAATACATCTCCAGCAATTTTAATGGACTTATCACAAACGATCCCGGAAAGCGCAATGATGGCGATTTCGGTAGTTCCTCCACCGATATCAACAATCATATTGCCTTTGGGCTGTTTGATGTCAATCCCAATTCCTATGGCGGCAGCCATGGGTTCGTGGATCAAATACACTTCTTTTCCGTTGACCCGTTCGGCAGATTCTTTTACTGCACGCATTTCTACTTCGGTAATTCCAGAAGGAATACAGATGACCATACGCAAAGAGGGAGAAAAAAAACGACGGTTCAGTGCAGGAATACTTTTGATCAAAAGATTGATCATCTGCTCAGAAGCATTAAAGTCTGCAATCACGCCATCCTTTAATGGTCGGATAGTTCGAATGTTTTCATGGGTCTTTCCTTGCATCATTTTTGCCTCCTCACCAATGGCAATCACTTTTCCAGAGGATCGATCGATGGCAACTATGGAAGGGCAATTGATAATCACCTTATCGTTATGTATGATCAAGGTGTTTGCTGTACCCAAATCAATCGCTATTTCTTCTGTAAAAAACCCCATATTAATGATCTAGAATTGCAAAATTATGAATTAATGTTTAAAGTGGCGTGTTCCTGTGAAAAGCATTGCGATTTCGTGTTGATCACAATAGTCGATGGACGCTTGATCTTTGATGGATCCGCCCGGTTGAATAACGGCATTGATTCCAGCATTACCCGCAATTTCAACACAATCCGGAAAAGGGAAAAATGCATCACTGGCCATCACCGCCCCGTTTAAATCAAAGTTGAAAGATTGTGCTTTGTGGATGGCTTGTTGAAGGGCATCTACACGCGACGTTTGTCCAGTTCCGGAAGCTAATAATTGCTGGTTTTTCACCAACACTATAGTGTTGGACTTGGTGTGCTTGCATATTTTAGAAGCAAAAATCAAATCCTCAATTTGGCTTTGGTCAGCCGCTTTTTTGGTCATTAAGGTCAATTCCGCTGCGCTGTCTGTCTTATCGTCTTTTTCTTGCACCAAGAATCCATTCAAACAAGAACGAACACTCAGTTTGGGGAGGTCGGCGTCTTTGAGAAGTAATAAAACACGATTTTTCTTTTCTTTTAAAAGGGATAAAGCTTCTGGTTCAAAAGAAGGAGCAATTACCACTTCACAAAAAAGGGAATGAATGGCCGTTGCAGTGGTCAAATCGATCGGGCGATTGGCAATCAGGACGCCTCCAAAAGCAGAAATTGGATCACCGGCCAAAGCGTCTTGATAGGCTCTATCAAGCCGTTCTCGAACCGCAAAGCCACAGGCGTTGTTGTGCTTTAAAATGGCAAATGCTGGGGCACCATCATAAAACTCTTTAATCAATAAAACGGCTGCATCGATGTCCAGCAAATTGTTATACGAAATGGATTTTCCATGAATTTGTTCCAACAACGCTTCCAAGGGTCCAAAAAAAGCACCTTGCTGATGCGGATTTTCGCCATACCGCAGGGGAGTGCGTTCGCTGGTGCTGATTTTCAAACGATCGTGATCGGTGTCAAAATGATTAAAAATAGCGGTGTCATAATGCGAGGAGGTGTTGAAGGCTTTTACCGCAAATCGTTTTCGATCTTCAAGACGAGTTGTGCCCTCTTGTGTTTCGAGCAACTGCAATAATTCGGCATAGTCGTTTTTATCAGACACGCAAAGTACATCCTTAAAATTTTTGGCTGCAGCACGAATCAAGGCAATCCCTCCGATATCAATTTTTTCAATGATTTCTTGTTCACTTGCATGGGACGCCACTGTTTTTTCAAAGGGATATAAATCTACTATGATCAAGTCCAATGAAGGAATTTCATAACGATCTAATTCCTCTTGATCCGATGTAACATCGGAACGATTTAAGATACCGCCAAACACTTTTGGGTGCAGGGTTTTTACACGTCCTCCCAAAATGGACGGGTATCCGGTTATAGCTTCCACGGCAATTACGTCATGACCCAAATCACGAATAAATGTTTCGGTGCCTCCCGTAGAGTAGAGGGTTACTCCTTGGGCGATCAAATTTTCGATGATGGGAGCCAGTCCTGTTTTGTCAAAAACAGAAATTAATGCGGATGTAATTTTTTTGTTATTCATTAACCTTATAGTTGCTTGCATAGGCTGTTCCAATGAGGGAACAAAGTTGTTCTAAAAATTTTTCGTCGGCTTTGTCAAAGGCATTGAGGGTGTGGGAATCGATATCGATTTGTCCAATATTTTTTCCATCTGCAAAAATGGGAATTACAATTTCTGATTGTACGTCCAAACTACAGGCGATATAATTGCTTTGCGCATGTACATCAGGCACTAAAAAATTTTGATTGGAAACGGCAACTTGACCACAAATGCCTTTTCCAAAAGGAATTTCTGTATGCTCGGTAGGTGCCCCGGAATAGGCTTTGAGATGTAGTTTTTTGTTTTCGAAATCGGCAAAATAAAAACCTACCCAATCAAAATAATCCACTGCATTTTGGAGCATTTCACAAATCTGAGAAAGTTGCGCCTCAAAGGGCAATTCTTTTTGTTGTAAAAGCTGTTCAAAGTCGATTAAAAAGGAGGGCGTCATTGCTCGTGCCATATGCTTGCAAAAATAAGTAATTAGCGAGGGATTTACATTAGAATTTAACAATAGTTTTAACCAAAAGCGAGATGGTTTTTTGCTAATTTTGTAAGGCCGAGAAAAACAGCTGAATTTAGGCAGTAATGGGAGTACAGATTTGAGTATGTCGCTTCAAATTTTATTCTTAAAAAATTAAATCAAATGAACAAACAATACACCATTTCAGGAATGACTTGCGAAAAGTGCAAGCAATCCGTAGCAGAGCAATTGATTGCTATCGCTGAGGTTGATTCGGTGATTGTCAACTTAAAAGAGGGAACGGCCGATCTTCAATCGAAGAAAAAAATTAGCATTGAAAAACTTCAAGCGGGATTGGGAAAATCGTATCAAATTAGCGACCCTTTAGAGGGTTCAGGCAACTTCCCCCAAGTTTCCAAATGGAAACAATTAAAGCCCTTATTTTTAATTTTTGGGTATTTGATTGCTGCCACTTTGTATTTGCAACCTTCCGAGGGTGATATCGCCATGTTTATGCGTCATTTTATGGGTTTATTTTTTATCATTTTTAGTTTCTTCAAATTTTTGGACTACAAAGGATTTCCCGACTCTTTTGCCCGCTATGACCCCTTGGCAAAGAAAAGTAGAGCATATGCCTTTGCTTATCCTTTTATAGAAACGCTTTTGGGGATCGCTTTTCTGATGGAGTGGAGACTCCTCCAAAGTTTGATAGCCACGATTGTCATTTTATCATTTACCACCTACGGAGTCATCAATGCTTTGATTCGCAAATCAAATATTGAATGCGCTTGTTTGGGAACCGCATTAAAACTTCCTATGACGGAAGCCACATTGATCGAAAATAGTATTATGATTGTTATGGCAATCAGTATGTTGGCGGGTTATTTTATTTAATAAACGTATCTTTGTAAAATGAAAAGAAATTCTTTTATCGCGCTCTTTCTCGCTTTTTTGTTCTTAGGGACAAAAATTGGAGTGGCTTTAAATGCTCATTTTTGCGGGGCGACGCTTGCTGAGATTTCTTTTGCACACCATCCCAAAAAATGTGATATGGAGAACGATGCGATGGATCATTTGCCCAATGATCAGATGGAAGTCGTTCAAAAATCCTGTTGTTCAGACACGGTTCTTTTACTGCAAAATCAAGAGCCGCAAAAAGATTTTAAAGTTCCTACTTACACTACGAATATCGCTGCACTCGCAGTATTTATCCCCACGGACAAGAACAACATAGGGGTAGGAAATCTTAATGTTGACTTCACACGGTGGATTCCCCCACCTCCAAAGAAACAATCCAATTACCTCCTTTACCATCAATTTATATTTTACGGTTAATACTGTTGCTTTCCCCTTAAAAGTAACATTAACCTTAATTTATAAATCATGAAAAAATATATACTTTGCCTTTTATGGCCATGGGCTTCACTAGTTGCTCAAGAATCCATTCAAGGTATTATTCTTCTTCAAGAAGGCAGTGCTTCGGTGGCTGTTGAAGGCGCCAATGTCTATTGGGAAGGCACCGATGTGGGAACCACTACCGATGCCACGGGCGCATTTCGAATAAATAAAACAAATAAAACCAATCAGCTAATTATTCGTTATTTGGGATTTATCACCGACACCCTCACCGTTGCTTCTGATGCAAAAATTACGCATTTTCTTACACCCGACTTAGGTTCAAATTTGGACGAAGTTACTGTGGTTCAAAGACGTAAAGCCATTCAAAAATCATTTTTAAAAGCACAAAATATCTATACAGTCAACAGTACAGAATTGCTCAAAGCGGCTTGTTGTAATCTCTCTGAAAGTTTTGAAACCAATCCTTCCATAGATGTCAACTTTTCCGATGCTATCACAGGCACCAAGCAAATCCGAATGTTGGGTTTGACCAGTCCCTATTTGATGATAACAGAGGAGAACATCCCGATGATCCGTGGGGCTTCACAAGCCTATGGGTTGACCTTTATTCCGGGTACTTGGATAGAAAGCATTCAAATTACCAAAGGTGCAGGTAGTGTCGTAAATGGTTATGAAAGTATTTCTGGACAGATCAATGCCGAATTGAAAAAACCTTTTTCCGATGTCCCCTTTTTTGCGAATCTATTTTCCAGTGTAAATGGAAGAAACGAAGTCAATCTCCATGGGAATGTTAAACTTTCTGACAAATGGAGCACGGGAATCTACGTTCACGGCAATCAGCGGACTCAGCGTTTCGATAAAAATCAAGACAATTTTCTGGATCTTCCCCTGTCAAAGCAGTTGAACTTTTTTAATCGCTGGCAGTATACGAATCCTGAAAAAGGTTGGGTTAGTTTTTTGAGTTTCCGATGGATGGAAGACCAAAAGCAATTAGGGATGATGGACTATCGCCCGGAACTCCACCGAAACAAACAGTCCGTTTGGGGCAGTGAAATCGACACCCAGCGTTTTGATAGTTCGCTCAAAATCGGCTATGTATTTCCAGAGTTATCCTATCAAAGTTTTGGACTGCAAATGGCCTTTAGTCGCCACGATCAAAAGGCGTATTACGGCTATCGAAACTACAATATTGAACAGCAAAGCTTTTTTGCCAATTTGCTTTTCAACTCCATTATTGGAAATACGAAAAACAAATTTAAGTCCGGCATAAACGTCACCCACGACCGCTATATTGAACAAGTCGATCAGTTGGATTTTAATCGCGTGGATTATGCCGTTGGAGGTTTCTTTGAATACAGTTATGACAGTTTAGAAGATTTTAGTTTAGTAACTGGACTTCGCCTGGATCATCACAATCGTTTGGGCACTTTTCTAACTCCACGGGTCCATTTGCGTTATTTGCCTGTTGAAAAAACCGTCGTTCGGGCTTCCTTAGGAAGTGGTCGAAAAAGTGCCAATCTCTTTGCTGAAAATCAAACGCTTTTTGGAACCAATCGCGAACTCGTGATTCGTCAAAACGGTGGGAGCATTTATGGCTTACGCCCAGAAAAAGCGTGGAATTATGGATTGAGTGTGCGCAGAACATTTTCTTTGGGATCACAGGAATTCGATTTTACCGCCGATTATTATGTCACCCGTTTTACAGACCGTGTTGTTGTTGATTGGGAAAAAGAAAGTCAAATTGCTTTTTATAATTTGGAGGGAAAAAGTCAAGCCAACAGCTTGCAATTGGAATTGGATTATAACCCTTCAAAAAATTGGAGTTTTCGTTTTGCCTATAAAAACGAGCAAGTAAAAACCGATTATGACCGCGGATATTTTCAAAATCCGCTGACGCCCAAACATCGTTTTTTTGGGAATATGGGATGGGAAAATGAACGCAATGAAAAAGGTGCTCAATGGCGATGGGATCTAACTTTTCACCAATTGGGCAAACAGCGACTGGTCGCTACTACCCGAGACCCACAGGGCAGTTTTGCACCTGCTTATGGCCTTTGGAATACTCAGTGGACACGCGCCTTTAATAAGCAATTGGAAGTTTATTCTGGGCTTGAAAACATTGGGAATTATAGACAAAATCGACCTATTATCGGTGCTGAAGACCCGTTTGGAACCATTTTTGATGCCGCTCAAGTCTATGCCCCCATCTTTGGTAGAATGATTTATATGGGATTACGTTGGAACTTAAATTAAAATTACAAACTATGAAAAATTATTTTTATCTATTACTGCTTTGCCTTCCTATGGCATTGACCGCTCAAAAACAAAGTAAAGCGACCTCGGTGAGTTTTGAAGTCAACGGAAATTGTGAACAATGCAAACATCGTATTGAAAAAGCGGGACTAGCGCTTAAAGGAGTGAAAATGATTCGATGGGAAATCCCAACGCATCAACTTTCTTTGATTTATGATCCCAACAAAGTGGAGCTTGATAAAATTCATAAGGCCATTGCGGCAATGGGTCATGACACCGATAGGTTTAAAGCCAAGGATTCGATATACAACAGCTTGCCCATGTGTTGTTTATACGATCGCTCCGAATCGGAGCTGCAGTAAAAACAAAAACCCCGCCTAGGCGGGGTTTTTTTATGAATAGCTATTCACTATTTTACATCATTCCGGGCATCCCTCCACCCATTGGAGGACCGGCAGGTGCATCTTCTTTGATTTCAATCAATGCACATTCGGTAGTCAAGATCATTCCGGCAACTGAGGCGGCGTTTTCCAATGCCACGCGTGTTACTTTCTTAGGATCAATAATACCCGCTTTAAGCATGTCTACATAGCTTCCGTCTTTGGCATTGTATCCAAAATTATCTTTTCCTTCAAGGACTTTAGAAACCACAACAGATCCCTCGCTACCGGAGTTTTCTACGATGGTTCTTAAAGGTGCCTCAACGGCTTTATTGATGATTTGAATTCCTGTTGCTTCATCAGCATTTTCAGCTTTTATTTTGGATAAAGCAGCTTTGGCCATAAGTAAAGCAACACCTCCTCCGGCAATAATTCCTTCTTCAACGGCAGCTCGAGTAGCATGCAAAGCATCATCAACACGATCTTTTTTCTCTTTCATTTCTACTTCCGAAGGGGCTCCAACATAAAGTACAGCGACACCACCAGAAAGTTTTGCCAAACGCTCTTGTAATTTTTCTCTGTCATAGTCAGAGGTAGTAGATTCAATTTGCGCTTTGATTTGATTTACTCGTGCTTGAATTTCTTCAGATTTACCACTTCCATTCACCACAGTCGTATTGTCTTTGTCGATGGTAACTTTTTCGGCAACACCCAACATGTCTAGGGTGGTGTTTTCTAGAGTAAAACCACGTTCTTCAGAGATCACAGTACCTCCTGTTAGGATGGCAATGTCTTCCAACATGGCTTTTCTACGGTCACCAAATCCAGGTGCTTTTACTGCAGCAATTTTAAGGGCTCCTCTTAATTTGTTAACCACCAATGTGGCTAAGGCTTCCCCGTCAACATCTTCAGCAATAATTAAAAAAGGTTTTCCGCTTTGAGCCACTGGCTCAAGAATAGGAAGTAAATCTTTCATGGCAGAAATCTTCTTGTCGTACAACAAGATGTAAGGACTGTCCAAATCAGCTTCCATTTTTTCAGAGTCAGTTACAAAATAAGGAGATAAATATCCTCTATCGAATTGCATTCCTTCTACCACGTCAACGTAAGTTTCCGTTCCTTTTGCCTCTTCCACAGTAATTACCCCTTCTTTTCCAACTTTTTCAAAAGCTTCGGTAATTAATTCCCCGATGGTATTGTCGTTATTGGCAGAAATACTGGCCACTTGTTGGATTTTCTCAGAAGAATCTCCAACGGCTACCGCTTGTTTGCCTAAGGATTCAACAATGGCATCTACAGCTTTGTCAATTCCTCTTTTTAAGTCTAACGGATTGGCTCCGGCAGCAACGTTTTTCAAACCTTCCTTAACGATGGCTTGTGCCAAAATAGTCGCGGTAGTGGTTCCATCACCTGCAAGATCATTGGTTTTAGAAGCAACTTCTTTCACCATTTGAGCGCCCATATTTTCTAGGGGATCTTTCAACTCAATTTCTTTGGCTACAGTAACCCCATCTTTGGTTACTTGAGGCGCACCAAACGATTTGCCAATAATAACATTCCGCCCTTTAGGACCAAGGGTTACTTTAACGGCATTGGCAAGTGCATCTACACCGCGTTTAATTCCGTCTCTAGCCTCTAAGTCAAATTCTATTCTCTTTGCCATTTTTGTATATTTTTAAATTAAACAATTGCGAGCACGTCGCTTTCTTTCATGATCAAATAATCTACACCATCGTGATGTAGTTCGGTTCCGGCATATTTTCCATAAAGGACATGATCACCCACACTCAATGTGATGGGGTTGTCTTTAGTTCCTTTGCCAACGGCTACGACAGTTCCTTTTTGAGGTTTCTCTTTCGCAGTGTCGGGAATGATGATTCCTGACGAGGTTTTTGTTTCAGCAGCTGCAGGTTCAATAAGAACACGGTCTGCTAGGGGTTGAATACTTATTTTACTCATGATTAAATTTTTTTAATTTTGATGAGGGAGTGGCATAAATAGTGCCACTGCTATATTTCATGACAGTTTGTAAAAAAAAATGCCAGCACACTGACAGGCTGACATTTTTTGGAAGTTTTTGAAGTCTTATTCCGCTTCAGGAATTGGAATTTCGGGAATTTCTGGAATTGCTTCAGGGGTTGTTGTTTCGTTGGGTAATGCTTCTGGAATGGTCAATTCTGTGGGTGTTTCACCATTCAACAGCTTAGAATCACCAGCGGCTTGTCCATCGGACAAAGTCACATTGGAAATGAGAATCAACGCAAGGAGTAAAGTAGCCAATACCCAAGTGCTGCGATCCAAAAAATCGGTTGTTTTTTGGACTCCTCCCACTTGTTGAGAACCGCCCCCTCCAAACGAAGAAGAGAGTCCTCCACCTTTGGGATTTTGAACCATTACTACGAGAATTAGCAAAAAGCATACAAGGATGATCAATGCTGTAAAAATTGTAAATGTACTCATTAGGCTAATCTTTCAGTTTTTGTAAACGTTTGATTTCTTTGATTTGGACTGCAAATAAACTATTTTTTTCCGGATATTTCAAACATAAAATTTTATATGCTTGCAAGGCTTTCCCGTATTTTTTTTGTTTTACCAATACTTTGGCCAGTGTTTCGGTCATTAATTCATCGGTGGAAGTCCAACTTTCTGAGCTCAAGTCAACCCCTTTGGAGACATTTTTATCTGGAACAATTTTGGGTTGCTTATTTAAAAAATCATCAATAAGATCGAATTTATCTTTTAAGTCAGGCACCCGCTCCTCCACATTTTTTTGAGCATTTAAAAAGCGCGCCCATTCTGAAAAGCCCATCTTTTCTTTTTCCAACAATTGCGAAATGGACTGTTGCTGGGAAACTTCTACTTTTAATTCAGGTGTTTCCGGGACAGCCATTGGAGTTTCAGTAGCTAATGGAATAGGTTTTTCGATTTTAGGGACTTCAATTTCTTTAGCAATCCATTGATACAACAATTTCCGATTGTAGGTCGCCAGGGCGGTTTTGGAAAGTGTTTTTTCAAATTTTTCCGGCTGTTGCTGGTGAATGTATTTTAAATGATAAAAACGCAGCCACAAAAAATAAGGATAACGTTGGATGGCATCCTCTATAAGTGCCAATGTAGCCGAATCTTGGGGGTCGAAAAACCGGAGCTTTTCTACAATTGATGCGGCTTCTGAATTTACCATTTTGCGAGCGTATCGTTAAAAATATCTTGTGTAATTCGATCAAAAATGTCTTTGTGGGCAGCATCTTTAACATCGTACACCTGGAGTTCGGCAGGGAAGTCATAATAAAAGGAATAGCTTTTTTTGAAATCATCTTCCTCTTTTTTGGTATTCACAAATCGAAAAGCAATCGTCATTTTCAAACGGTTTTGTGCGGCGGTGATTTCTGCGGTGGCCGACATGGGTGTTACACTGTATTCGATAATTTCACCTTCATAAATCAAATCTCCATTTTCATTGACCAAATCCAAATTGGTTTGGTTCAACAATAAATCTTGTAAGGCAATGGTGAAATCATTGTCTAAGCCAGGTTCTACAGTAGAGCCGGGGCGGTTTCCTGCCAAGTTTTCAAAATAATTAACCTGAAAGGTTTTTGTTCCCGGCGGAATGGAAGCCCCCGTAAACGAATAGATTCCACAACCCCATTGCAGCAATAAAGCAACGATTGCTATAGGCCACCAAATTTTAGTCTGTTGTGATATCATTTAAATCGTATTGTTTGATTTTACGATAGAGGGTGCGTTCTGAAATCCCCAATTCTTTTGCTGCTAATTTACGTTTTCCTTTACTACGGATCAACGCACGCCGGATCATTTCAATTTCTTTATCCAAAAGTGATAAAGTTTCCTCTTCTTCGATGGTTTCGGCGTACTGATATTTATCAATTTGAGATGAAGTGGAAACTTCTGAAGGATTCATGTTGACGGGGACAACATCATAGGATTCCTCAGTCGGTAGTTCTTCCAAAGCATCATCTTCTCCATATATTTTCTTAATCAAACCTTGATTCTTCTCCTGAATTGATTTGCTATTGTCATTTTTGATGAGATCCAAAGTAAGTTTTTTCAAATCATTCAAATCACTTTTCATATCGAACAGCACTTTATAGAGAATTTCTCGCTCGGATGAAAAATCGCTTTCTTTGGAGGTATTTCCCACCAAAGCAGGAACCTGTCGCCCCATGTCGGGCAAATACGGACGGATTAAAGAGGCACTAATATCCCTTTCTTTTTCTAAAACCGAAAGTTGCTCGGCCACGTTACGGAGTTGACGAATATTTCCCGGCCAACGATACTGCATCAACAGATTTTGTGCGTGTTGATCCAAGCGAAGCGAGGGCATGTGGTATTTTTGTGCAAAATCCGAAGCAAATTTCCGAAACAGTAAAGGAATATCATCTTTGCGATCTCTCAAAGGAGGAAGCGTAATTTCCACAGTGCTTAGGCGATAATACAAGTCTTCTCTGAACTTTCCTTTTTCAATAGCCTGTTGCATATTGACATTGGTGGCGGCAACGATGCGGGCATTGGTTTTTTGTTCTTTGGAGGATCCCACCTTCATGAATTCGCCAGTTTCCAAAACCCGAAGCAAGCGCACTTGCGTGGGAAGGGGCAATTCGCCCACTTCATCCAAAAAAATGGTACCTCCATCGGCGACTTCAAAATAGCCCAAACGGGTCTGAGAGGCTCCGGTAAAAGACCCTTTTTCGTGCCCAAACAATTCGCTGTCAATAGTACCTTCGGGAATGGCTCCACAGTTTACGGCGATGTATTTGGAGTGCTTACGATGGGAAAATTGATGAATAATTTTTGGAATATTTTCTTTTCCAACCCCACTTTCACCAATGACTAGGACAGAAATATCCGTGGAAGCCACACGCAAGGATTTTTCCAAGGCACGGTTCAAACCGATGTGGTTTCCAATGATTCCAAAACGTTGTTTTACGGCTTGTAAAGATTCCATATTAGATTGATTTTGAATAATCCACAGCGGTTCCTATTAGGGTGGCTGAGGTACAATCATTAATTTTCACATCGACAAAATCGCCTACTTGATAGTGTTCTTTAGGAAAGACGGCAACTGTATTTTGGGTGGTTCTTCCGCTCCAAAAAGCGTCAGATTTCTTAGAGGTTTTTTCGATAAGAACACTCACCGTTTTGCCCAAAAACGTTTGCGTACGATACAAACTGTGTTTTTGTTGTAGATCAATGATTTCGTTCAATCGTCTTTTTTTGATTTCTTGAGGGACATCATCTGCTATTTTACGAGCGGCCAAAGTTCCCGGACGTTCGGAATAAGCAAACATAAATCCAAAATCATATTTTACGTATTCCATTAGGGAAAGCGTGTCTTGATGATCGGCTTCGGTTTCAGTAGGAAAACCCGTGATGATATCATGAGAAATCCCGCAATCCGGCAAAATTGCTCGAACATTGTCGATGAGTGCAAAATATTCTTCTCGTGTGTGCAAACGATTCATTTTTTGAAGAATCTGATCACTTCCCGATTGTACAGGAAGATGGATGTATTTGCAAATATTGGGGTGCTTTGCCATGGTTTCTAACACTTCCACCGACATGTCTTGCGGATTGGAAGTTGAAAAGCGAATCCGCATTTTGGGCTGTTGTTGAGCAACCAAATCTAATAAATGATGAAAACGAACGGCTGTTTTTTGTTGTAATTCGGTGGCTTTTTCAAAATCTTTTTTTAATCCTCCTCCATACCACAAATAACTGTCCACATTTTGTCCTAACAAAGTTATTTCCTTATATCCTTGATGGGCCAATTCTTGAACTTCCTCCAAGATGCTTTTCGGATCCCTACTGCGTTCGCGACCTCGCGTAAAAGGCACTACGCAAAACGTGCACATATTATCACAGCCTCTTGTAATAGAAACAAAGGCACTCACCCCATTGGAATTTAAACGAACGGGAGCAATATCTCCATAAGTTTCATCCCGAGAGAGGAGTACATTTACGGCTTCGCGATCGGCTTCTGCTTCTTGCAATAGATTCGGCAAATCCTTGTAAGCGTCGGGTCCTACAACAAGGTCAACAATTTTTTCTTCTTCCAGAAATTTGTGTTTGAGACGTTCGGCCATACAACCCAAGACTCCCACCTTGAGATGGCGTTTATTCTTTTTTAAACCCGTAAAATGCTCTAAACGTTTACGCACCGTTTGTTCTGCCTTTTCTCGGATGGAACAAGTATTGAGCAAAATGAGTGAAGCTTCTTTTAAGTCCGAAGTGATGCGATAGCCCTCTTTTTTAAGAATGGATGCAACCACTTCGCTGTCGGCAAAATTCATTTGGCAGCCATAGCTTTCAATAAACGCACTTTTACCATTCAAAGGGTTTGTATTCGAGACAGACGCTTCCATGGCCGCTCCGTTATATAAATTTGGATTTTTGGGTACTGTCGTTGTCTCCCTATCTGCAGAAGAAGAATTTTTATTCTGGACGTCCAATAATTTATTTTTTATTTGAATCCCCATACGGGTAAAAGGTTTTTAGCTTTTGATGAAACAAACATCACGGTAGAAAAACATTTTCTTAGGTGTTGTTTCAATCGTGCAAATATACAACCTAAATTGAAAATGGGACATTTTGTCAGTCTTCCATTTAAAAGGATAAATCAAAAGGAAGCGTCAAAAGCTGGACTACAAATTTAAAACTCACTAAAACAAAAGGACGGATTGTCAAATGGTTAAAACCGTTCCAACATTAGTGAGGCAAACGATTTTGAAGACGTCCGTAACTCCAAGTTCCCAATACAGCGAAAAAGATGACCACCAAAATGGGAAAAAATCCGGCCCCCAAAAGCGTGAACATGGGTCCGGGACAAGCACCAGAGAGTGCCCAGCCCAAGCCGAAAATGACACCTCCATAAGCGTAGCGTTTGAAGCTTTTCTCTTTGTCTGCAATGATGATGGGTTCTCCAAAGATGGATTTCAATTGGAAACGTTTAATGAGTTGAATGATAATAACTCCAAAAACCAAAGCTGAACCAATGATACCATACATGTGAAAGGATTGAAATTGAAACATTTCATAGATCCGAAACCAAGACGCCGCTTCCGATTTAAACATTGTAATTCCGAAAACAATACCAATAATAAAATATATAAGCGTTTGCATAATCTATAGAAAATAAGGTAATAAGAAATGATTCATTAACAAGCCTCCAACAAAAAATCCGATCACGGCATAGAGGGAGACCAACTGTAAATTGCTCAGACCCGAAATCGCATGTCCTGAAGTACAACCCCCGGCATAGCGTGCTCCAAAGCCTACTAAAAACCCTCCCAAAGCAAGGGACAGCAGTACTAGGGGATTTTGAAGGGCTTCCATTGCAAAGAGTTCCTCCGGTAAGTAACTGTTTCCGGCACTTTGAATTCCAAGCCCTTGTAATTTTGTAATTGTTTTTTCACTGATCGTTACGGCGGTAGTATTGGAAAGTAAATGACTGCCGAGCCAACCACCAACAACAGCTCCTAAAACAACAATAAGATTCCAACGTTGCGATTTCCAATCGTAATTAAAAAAAGAGGTGGATTTACCAGCACCGCAAATGGCACAAATCGTCCTTAAATTGGAGGACATTCCAAAAGATTTTCCAACAAAAAGCAATGCCATCAGCACAAATGCGATCATGGGGCCACCAATATACCAGGGCCAAGGTTCAAATATCCAATTCATAATAGTTTCAATAATGATTCGTCTATGATTATTAATCTTGTGTTACGCAAAGATAGTGGGTTGTTTCTAATTTCTTAATGCTTTACAGTAGGAAATGAAAAATTCTGTTTGCCCTTCATGTTCAAAAGCATTCGAATTAAAATTCCGTTTTTATTGATTAAAAGAAAACTTTACAAGAATTCATCGTCTTAAAAACAAAAGATTAAAGGGTTCAAGGTTACATTTTTATCTAAAAAATCCTCCATAAAATTGTCGGATACAAGGGTGTAATTTGGTAGGTCTGTGATTTAAAATTTGATAGTTCCAAAAAAACTTACCTACTTTTGCTCCAAAAATATTATCCTTATGTCCAAAAATTTAGTCATTGTTGAGTCACCTGCAAAAGCAAAAACCATTGAAAAATTTTTGGGAAAAGATTTTAAAGTTGCTTCCAGCTTTGGTCATATCGCAGATTTACCTTCGAAAGAATTGGGGGTTAATGTAGATGGTGATTTTACTCCCAAATACATCGTCAATGACGACAAGAAAAAAGTTGTAAATGAGTTAAAAAAGTTAGCAAAAAACGCTGATTATGTTTGGTTGGCCAGTGATGAAGATCGAGAGGGAGAAGCCATTGCCTGGCATTTGGCGAATAATTTAAAACTTACTTCGAAAAACTCCAAGCGTATTGTTTTCTCAGAAATTACTAAAAACGCCATACTCAGAGCTATAGATCAGCCTCGCGATATTGATTACAATCTTGTGAACGCCCAACAAGCCCGTCGGGTTTTGGATCGTTTGGTAGGCTATGAGTTATCTCCGGTTCTTTGGAAAAAGGTCAAAGGGGGGCTATCTGCAGGTCGTGTTCAATCCGTTGCAGTTCGTTTGATTGTCGAGCAAGAAAGAGCCATTCGGGATTTTATCCCTCAGGAATCGTTCAAAACACAAGCCAGTTTTTTGTCGACTTCTCAAAAACTAATTCCTGCGCAACTCAATCAAAATTTTGAGAGTGAAGCAGAAGCAGAAAAATTTCTTGCCTCCAATCCAGGTGCCGTTTATACGGTGGATGACGTTCAGAAAAAACCAGCAAAGAAAAGTCCGGCAGCACCTTTTACAACGTCTACCTTACAGCAAGAGGCTTCCCGAAAATTGTATTTTTCGGTGAGTAAGACAATGACTTTGGCGCAACGTCTGTATGAAGCTGGTCATATTACCTATATGCGAACCGATAGTGTAAATTTATCCAAAGAGGCGCAAAATAATATCGGAAATTATATCGATGCGCAATATGGGGAGGCCTACAAACAATTGCGTTCTTTCAAAACAAAAAACAAAGGTGCACAAGAGGCACACGAAGCGATACGGCCTACAAATTTCAATGCCAATCAACTGTCATTAGAATACGATCAGGTCCGATTGTATGAATTGATTTGGAAACGTACCTTGGCATCGCAAATGAGTGACGCTAAGTTGGAACGAACTCAAATTAGCATTAATGCAGACCAGTATAAACCTCAATTTATAGCCAAGGGAGAAGTCATTGTTTTTGATGGTTTTTTGAAAGTGTACATGGAGGGAGTGGATGAAGAAGATGAAGAAACCCAGGGGATGTTACCCAAAGTGAAGGTAGGAGAGCAATTAAGTCTTCAAAACATAAAAAGTGTTCAGCGTTTTACGCGCCCCCCGTATCGTTTTTCGGAAGCCGCTTTAGTTAAAAAAATGGAGGAATTGGGAATTGGAAGACCTTCTACCTATGCGCCCACCATTTCGACCATACAGAACAGAAATTATATTCAAAAAGGAACTTCAGAAGGGGAAGAAAGAAAGTATATGGAACTCACTTTGGTCGATGACCAAGTTTCCAAACAACTACTGACGGAAATGGTAGGTGCAGATAAGGGTAAGTTAATTCCTACAGATATTGGCACCATCGTAAACGATTTTTTGGTCGAAAATTTTGAATCCATCTTGGATTTCAACTTTACAGCCCAAGTGGAACAAAGCTTTGATGACATTGCTAGTGGAACAGAGGATTGGACCGCTATGCTAAAAAACTTTTATACGAGTTTCCACGAAACCGTAGAAAGTGTCAATGAAAATGCCCAAAGAGAATCTGGCGAACGAATTTTAGGAGTAGATCCGAAATCGGGAAGAGCCGTAAAAGTACGCTTGGGAAAATTTGGTCCGATGGCGCAAATTGGAGAACAAGAGGATGAGCAAAAACCGGTTTATGCCAGTTTGGGCAGTACGCAACAATTGGAAACCATTACTTTTGAAGAGGTGATGACCTTGTTTGAATTGCCCAAAACTATTGGGGACTATCAAGGTGAAGAAGTAATTGTCAACAACGGTCGCTTTGGTCCTTATGTAAAATTTAAAGACAAGTTTATCTCCCTTCCCAAGGGTATGGAGCCCATGGAGGTAGATATGGAATTTGCAAAGGACTTGATTGAGGAAAAATTGAAAGCGGATGCTCCGATTTTTGAATACAATAATTTACCCGTCACCAAAGGAGTAGGGCGTTTTGGTCCTTTCATCAAATGGAGTGGGTTGTTTATCAACGTTAATAAATCCTATGATTTTGACAATCTTTCTGATGCAGATATCGTCCAACTGATAGAAGATAAAATTCAAAAAGAAAAAGAAAAAGTACTCCACCACTGGGAGGAGGAAGGTATTCGAGTAGAGAAAGCACGTTGGGGTAGATCCGTCATCATAAAAGGCAAACAAAAAGTTGAATTGAACAAAGATGTGGACGCCACCAAGCTCACATTGGAGCAGGTGCAAACCTTGTTGGGAAAGAGTAAAAAACGAGCCAAAAAGAAATAATGAGCGTATCCCTTTTAAATCCAATTGAAGAGGAAGAGTTGATCGGGTTTTCATTGCTTCCAAAACAGATTCTTGGAAAAAATATTTTTAGACATACGCATGCCTCTGGTTTACCGGATTTAAAAGACATTGATATTGCAATTATTGGCTTGAATGAACAACGCAATAGTTTTTATGCCAATACGTCTTATGATTTAACAAAATTCAGAGCCCAATTCTATGAGTTGTATCCCGGGAATTGGAATTTGAAAATCGCTGATTTGGGAGATTTACCCAACGGTGAAACGGTGGAAGACAGCTATTTTGCGATCAAAGAAATCGCTATCGAGCTCAAGCAGTGGAATGTGATCCCAATTTTTATTGGTGGAAGTCACGATATCATCTATGCGCTCTATCAGTCCTATCAAACGCTCAAACAATTTGTCAACATTGTATCGGTGGATCGTTCTTTGGACTTTTCACAGGAGGAAGAACTCATTTCTGGTCGTTCCTATATGAGTAAAATCATCTTGGAGCAACCCAATGTTTTGCGCAATTATACCAACTTGGGTTTTCAGAGTTATTATTGTGCCCAAGAGGAAAAAGATTTGATGGAGAAGTTGTTTTTCGATGGGCTTCGGTTGGGAACAGTCTTATCCCACCCGGAACTCACTGAACCCTATCTTCGAGATGCCGATATTGTTGGTATTGATATGAAATCGTTATCCTGGCAAGCGGTGGCTGATCCATTGAAAGGCTCACCCAATGGGATTGACTCTAGAACGATTTGTTCTTTGGCGCGTTATGCCGGAATTAGCGATAGAGTGGCTTATTTTGGACTTTTTGATCTTCCGACCACTCCCGTATTTCATCAGCTTTTAGCACAAATGGTTTGGTATTTTATTGAAGGTGTTCATCTGCGTTTCGGAGAATATCCTTTAAGTTTGGGTGAAGGGTTTGTAAAGTATACTGTTGCCTTGTCCGATCAAAGTATCATTTTTTACAAGAGTGAATTGAGTCAGCGTTGGTGGATGGAAATTACAAATGAATCTGCTATAAATAATAAAATGAAATCTTCAACGTTATTACCTTGCACACAACAAGATTACAACGATGCTATGCAAGATAAAATCCCCGAAAGGTGGTACAATGCGATTAAAAGAATGTAATAGCAACAATAAAAATAATTAAGTGCCGTTAAAAAAAATGATCGAAAGTTCGAATAATAGTATAACTATAGTTAAAAAATAATTAGATTTATGCCCAAAGAGGCATATAGCTAAAGTACAATTGGTATATTCATGAAAAAACTTCTTGTTTTTGTTATCTTAACTTCATTCCTCCTTTCCTGCGGAAGTAAAAATCGCGGGGAACTCATTGGGGTGAAGCAAAAGAAATGGTATGGCGAAAAACCCTTTGGAATGACCCTTATTGAAGGCGGTGCCTACATTATGGGAAAAGCCGATGAGGATGTCGCCCAACTTCAAAATGCGCCAGCAAGAACCGTAACGGTTCCCGACTTTTATATGGACGAAACCGAAATCACTAACAGTGAGTATCGTCAATTTGTATACTGGGTTAAGGATTCCATCGCTCTAGCCATGTTGGCTCGTAAGGCCGATGAATTAGAGTTGGGAGAAGACAACAAAGACGGTATCGGTGAGTTTTCTTTTCAAGATGCGGATACTTCCAAACTCTCGGAGTTTCAAAAATACATGCGTGAAAACTATTACGATGTCAACGAAGACCTTTATGCGGGACGTGCACTCAACTGGGATGCCGATTTGACTTGGAACACGGAGGACTATGTGGATCAGAACTACGCCGAGATTATGGATTCGCTGTATTTGCCTCCCGAGTATTGGTATGATGGACAAATCAAATTGGACGTTGAAAAGTTGGTCTATAAGTACACTTGGTTTGACGCAGAAGGTGCAGCGGCCGAATCGAAAAGAACACGAAAGCAATTTATTGATCGTAAACCTTTTATAAAACAGAAACAAATTCAAATCTATCCGGATACTACAGTATGGATCAAGGATTTTACCTACTCCTATAATGAACCCATGCACAACGATTATTTCTCCCATCCGGCCTATCAGGATTATCCAGTAGTTGGGGTTTCTTGGCAGCAGGCGGTGGCATTTTGTAATTGGAGAACGAAGTATAAAAATTCTTATCAAAGAAATAAAGGAAAGCCTAATGTAAGTAGATTCAGACTGCCCAACGAGGCGGAGTGGGAATATGCAGCCAGAGGTGGAATTCCTTCGGGAACCTATCCTTGGGGAGCACCCTATCTGTTGAACGACCGGGCTTGCTTCCTTGCGAACTTTAAACCTTTGCGGGGGGACTATGCTTCTGATCAAGCCGTCTATACGGTTGAAGCGAAATCCTATTTGCCTAACGATTATAACCTCTATAATATGGCTGGTAATGTGGCCGAATGGACAAATTCCTCTTATGAAACCGGTGCTTATGATTATGTAGCCAGTCTTAATCCAAATATGTCTTTTGATTATGAAAAGCGTAAAGTAGTTCGTGGCGGATCCTGGAAAGATGTAGCCTATTTTCTAAGAGTAAGCTCAAGGGATTACGAATATGCCGATACAGCACGAAGTTATATTGGTTTCAGAACCGTTCAAGACTATTTAGGTTCGCAAAAAGTCAAAATCAAATAGTTTTAAACTTTTATTCCTATTTTTATAACAAAACTTAAATTATTTTAAAATGAATGACAAAGCTTTAAACAAAAGACTAAGAAGTAAGGTTGCGATGCATATGCTTTTTGGACTCGGGGGTGCAGTAGTAATTATTGGAGCACTTTTTAAAATTCTTCACTTGGAAATAGGTCCCATCACAGGAGGATTGGTCCTTGGATTAGGATTAGGAACAGAGGCATTAATCTTTACTGTATCTGCCTTAAATACGGGTGAAATTAAAGAAGAACACACGGACTACGTAAAAAAAATAAAAGGGGGAGAAAAGAAGCCTGCAGCGGCAGCTGGGGACGGCGGTCTTTCTTCCAAAATTGATGCTTTGATGCAGGAGGCCAAGTTGGATGTCAACTTGATGAACGGCTTAACAAAAAGCATCAAAGACTTAGAAAATACAGCAAAGGCATTAACCCCTGCTTCCGAAGCAGCCTCGGCCTCACAAAACTATTCCAGTGAATTGGCTAAAGCAGCGGCGCAATTGGAACAGTTGAATGCCAACTATCAAAAGCAAATACAGGATGCACAAGGAAAAACAGACGTCAATGATAAAATTCATCAGAACGCTGAACTTCTTCAATCACAAATGGCATCGCTTTCAGCAAACCTAGCAGAACTCAACAGTGTCTACGGAGGTATGCTTTCTGCAATGAACAAAAAATAAATTATGGCAGGCGCAAAAGAAACCCCCAGGCAGAAACTTATAAGTTTGATGTACCTGGTTTTTATTACCATGCTTGCACTCAACGTGAGTAAAGAGGTTTTGGATGGTTTTGGACAGATGTTTGTCAAAATATCCGATGCCAATACACGCATTGCGGATGGAAATAGTAATTTATACGAAAATATCGAAGTTAACTCCCAAGAAAAAGGAGGCAAATGGGTAGGTCACGACCGGACGGCCAAACAAATCAAAAAGAGTTCTGATTTGTTCTTCAACAAAATTGAAGATATCAAGACAACCATTACGGAAAAGCAAAGAATCAAAGATCCGAATCTTGAAAAATATGCCGAAATGGACAAGGGGGATGCCTTGGATGTTGTATGGTTTAAAGAAGGAGCCGGTGACAAAGCCGATGAATTCATCGGTATGATTCAAGATTATAAAATGGAAGTCATCCAAGTGTTTGGGAGTCAGTATCCGGAATATATCGAATTGGTAGAAGCTCGTTTCTTTACAGGAGATCAAAACAACAACATCAAGAACAAAGACAATTTGGATGAACGTTGGATCGAAGCCAACTTTAAAGGTTTTCCGCTCGTTTCTTCTTTAGCAAAGTTGACCATGATGCAAAACGATATCCGCCAAACTGAGCACGATGTATTGACCACCCTCATGGGGAAAGAGTTAAAAATGTCTTCAACTGTTAATTCTTCGAATTACACCAGTCTTTTGCTCACCGAAAAAGGAGCTTACTATCAAGGAGAAACCTTTGATGGGAGTGTCATTTTAGGAAGAAAAGGAGGCGCACAAAACCCGAATGGTGTGGAATTGACACTGGATGGTCGACCTTTGACAGCGAATGATTATGAACTTATTGCTGGAGGGATAAAACTAAACATCAATGCGGGTAATCCTGGCGATCATAACATTGCTGGAGATTTGATTTTCCTCAGTGAGGGTTTAGAATCTAGAATTAAAGTGGATCAAACCTATTCGGTAATTTCTAAACCTAATTCTGCAGTAATTTCGGCAGACAAGATGAATGTAGTGTATCGCGGTGTACAAAACCCGATCACGATTTCCATTCCCGGAATTCAAGACAGCAAAATTAACGCCTCTGCACCTGGTTTAAAACGTGTTAAAGGAAGTCAATACATGCTATCACCGCAATCGGGTAGAGAAGTAAAAATCAACGTTTCTGGGACTTTACCCGATGGAAATAAAGTAGCTTCTGTATCTACCTTCAGAATTAAAGATATTCCCAAGCCTGCGGGTTATTTCCGAGGGCAATCGGGTTCTTTTACGATTCCTAAATCAAGTTTAGAAAAAGGCACTGTGGAAGCGCGTTTGGAGGACTTTGATTTCGATTTACCACTGCGTACCAAATCCTTCCGCTTCCGAGCACCGGGTCAACCCAGTATGGTCATTCAAGGCAATCGTTTGGATAGTAAGGCGGTGGGGATGTTAGCGCGAATTAAGAACGGTCAGACCATCATTATTTCTGATATTGAAGTAGAAATACCTTCTAATCCTTCTTATAAACTCAAACAAACTTCACCGATTTCAATCACTGTGAATTAATTGTTCAACAAATGAAAAAGTATTTTTTTATTGGATTAACTGTTTTTTATCTAGGGTACAACAATCTTAGTGCCCAAGCAAATTTGTTAAATGCAAAGGTGCCTCAAGAAATTGGTGTACTGAACGAACAACAAATTGAGGCTAATGATAATTCCCCGGTAGCCTATGGTTATGTGGACGATAGAGACATACTTTGGTCAAAAACCATCTGGGAGATCATTGATTTGGATGAGCGTATTAATTTCCCTTATTATTACCCAACCATAGACAATGGATTTTTATCCAAGAATCGTCAATCTTTGTTTAGAATTTTGATTGACAACATCAAGGCGGGGAATATAACAGAGGTGTACAATACGGATTATTTTAAGGAGAAAATCTCTTTTGAAGACATGCAAGATCGCTTGGCTTTAAGACGTCTTTCAACCATTGGTATAGAAAAGCAAAATGCTGGTGAACAAGTGACCGAAGACGATTACGATGTATTTGAGGTCACTTCCGACAAGATTGTCCAATATCGTATCAAAGGGACTTGGTATGTGGACAAACGCTTGGGCGAACTCAAGTATCGTTTGTTGGGGATTGCTCCCTATGCTCCCGATGTTTCTACCTTAGATCAAGGTGCGGCTGCATTTGAATCGGAGCCCGTTCCCTTATTTTGGGTTTGGTTTCCCGATGCGCGTGAAGCTTTGAACAACAACAAAGTTTTTAATACCAGAAATTCTTCGCAACCAATTACGTTTGACAATATGTTGAATTCAAGACGCTTTAATGCAACGGTTTATAAAGAAGAAAACGTATATGAAGACCGTCAAGTAAAGGAGTACATCTATGAAGATGCTTTGCGACAGTTGTTAGAGTCTGAGCGTATCAAATCTGTTATTCGAGATTTTGAACAAGACTTGTGGAATAATTAATATTCCCATAGATATTCAAAAATGCAGTAAGTTTCTTACTGCATTTTTTTTGTTCTAATTTTAAGAATTCACGCTCTTTAGAGGTATCGCTGGATGAGATGATAGAAATTAAGAAACATACGATTATAGTGGGCTACGGCTTGGCAGGTTTTTGCTATGCCTATCAATTGCATCGTAAGGGACTTTCTTTTTGTATCATAGATCAGCCCCTTCACAGTGCGACGCGGCAAGCGGCGGGAGTTTGTAACCCTACCCAATTAAAACGTTATAGTTTGGCTTGGGAAGCCCCAAGATTTTTAGCTTATGCAGCTCGTTTTTATGCGTTTTTTGAAAAGGAATATAGTTGTTCGGTTTTCCAAAAAACACCAATTCATCGCTATTTTCATCAGGTTTCGGAGCAAAATCTTTGGGGCGAAGCCAGTTATTCTCATCTATTAGCAGCTTTTCTTGAGGCGGATATCATTCCTCAAGGAGATCCCAATATTCGTCTCCAAAACGGTTATGGCATAGTGAAACAAGCCGCTCGACTAAATACCGTTGAAACGCTAGAAACCTTTAGCTCCCTATTGGATTCTTCTGCATTCAGAAAAGAAAGGTTTGACTATGAGGCACTCCAGCTTCAAAATTCAGGGATTCAATACAAAAATATTGAAGCGCAACAAATTGTTTTTTGTGAAGGATTTGGCATCCACAGCAATCCTTTTTTTAAACAATTGCCGGTCATTGGTGCCAAAGGCGAAAGTTTACTGATTAGGGCTCCCGAACTCGCCACTTCTGCAACCATTAAATCCGGTATTTTTATTGTTCCCATGGAAGCCGATATTTTTTGGATAGGAGCAACCTTCGATCATCACGATAAAACCAATCAACCAACGGAACAAGGAAAGTTGTGGTTGCTCAACAAGCTCAATAGGTTGCTGGACACGCCCTTTGAATTATTGGCCCACCAAGCTGCAGTCCGGCCCACCGTCATTGATCGTCGTCCGATTTTGGGAAAACACGCCACCCATCCCTCTATGGCGGTTTTTAATGGTTTAGGAACTCGCGGAGCGATGATGGCACCCCTTTTGTCCGAATGGCTTTTCCAACATCTCAATGAAGGAAAAGCATTGCCTGTAGAAGTTGCCTTGGATCGTTTTTAAATCCTATTTTTGCAACTTGATAAAAAAACATGTTCAACGCGCATAATATTACCGTTAGTTTTGGAGGCGAATCTCTTTTTGAAGAAATCTCTTTTCGTTTAGGGAAAGGAGATCGCGTTGGACTCATTGGAAAAAACGGTGCGGGAAAGTCTTCCCTTTTAAAATTAATGGCCAAGCAAAGCCTTCCCACTTCGGGGACTTTTGCGTTGGAGAAGCATGTTCGTATTGGCTATCTCCCCCAAGACTTGGATTTTGAAAAAGGGCGTTCTGTATTGGAAGAAGCCTATTTGGCCTTTGAAGAAATAATTAAGATCGAACACCGGCTGCAAAAGATTCATCAGGTTTTAGAGACTGCCACCGATTATGAAAGCGATTCCTATTTGGAAATGCTGAACGAAATGCAGGATTTGAACACCCAATACGAGATGATTGGGGGCTACACCTATCAGGCCAAAACCGAGAAAATCTTGTTGGGATTGGGTTTTAGTACCGCTCATTTCAATGCACCCACCGACACCTTTTCAGGGGGGTGGCGGATGCGGATCGAATTGGCTAAATTATTATTACAAGAAAACGACATCCTGCTATTGGATGAGCCGACCAACCACTTGGATATAGAATCCATCATTTGGTTGGAAGGATTTTTAAAGAAATACAAAGGTGCCATTATGCTGGTGTCTCATGACCGGATGTTTTTGGATCAAGTGACCAATCGTACCATCGAGATTATTCAGCATCGAATTTTTGATTTTAAAAAGCCCTATTCCGAATATATGGTTCTTCGTGCTGAAGTACGCGATCAGCAGCAGGCTGCACAAAAAAATCAAGAAAAGCAAATACAACAAACCGAAAAGCTGATCGAGCGTTTTCGAGCCAAGGCATCAAAAGCAAGCATGGCACAGTCGCTGATTAAAAAGCTCGATAAAATTGAGCGCATTGAGATTGATCCCGAAGAAAATAAAAAAATAAAATTTGAATTTCCAATTTCGCAACAACCCGGAAAAATAATTTTAGAAACCCATAATATTGCAAAATCCTATGGAGATAAGAATGTTTTGGCTGCCGTGGATTTACTCGTTGAAAGAGGAGAAAAAATTGCTTTTGTAGGTCAGAACGGTCAAGGAAAATCAACTTTGGCAAAGATCCTGGTGGGAGAATTGGACTATACCGGAAAACTCAAATTGGGACACAATGTTCAAGTCGGTTATTTTGCCCAAAACCAATCGACCTATCTCGATGGAAGTAAAACAGTTTTGGAAGCTGCCGAAGATTCTGCAACGGCGGAAAACAGATCCAAAGTCAGAGACTTATTGGGGTCGTTTCTTTTTCAGGGAGATGCGGTTGAAAAAAAAGTACACGTTTTGTCAGGGGGAGAACGAAACCGCTTGGCATTGTGTAAGCTATTGCTACAGCCCTTCAATGTGCTTATTATGGATGAGCCTACCAACCATTTGGACATGGCCTCCAAAAACGTTCTTAAAGAAGCTTTAATTAAATTTAAAGGAACCCTTATTTTGGTTTCTCACGACCGGGATTTTGTCCAAGAATTGTGTGAAAAAGTAGTCGTCTTTAAAGATCAGGAAGTAAAGGTGTTTTTGGGAGATATCAATGCCTATTTGGAACATCAAAAACTTTCTTCGATCAAAGAGTTGGAGAAAGTGACCAAGGTTGAAAAAACAAAAACAAATCCCTCCTCCAACGAAAATATTTACGAAGCTCAAAAAAGCGATCGAGCGGCACAGCAAGAAATTTTGAAAGTCGAAAAGAAAATTGAGCAATTGGAAAAAGAAATTAAAGCCATCGACCTTGCGTTGGAAATCAATTATGAAGTTACCATTGCACAGCCCGATTTTTTTGATCAATATCAAGCAAAGAAAAAAAAGCTAGAGGACTTATTGGCGACTTGGGAGTCACTGCAATTATCTTAATCCTCAATTTCTTGTAAATAGCGTTCTGCATCAAGGGCGGCCATACAGCCGGTTCCAGCAGCTGTAACCGCCTGACGGTATTCTTTATCTTGAACATCTCCCGAAGCAAAAACCCCGGGTAAATTGGTCGCCGTAGATTTTCCTTTGGTGATTAAATATCCGGCATCATCCATATCTAATTGTCCTTTGAAAATTTCCGTATTGGGTTGGTGTCCAATGGCAATAAAAAGTCCGGTAATGGAAATTTCCTCAAGGGCTCCGGTTTGATTATTTCGCATCCGCAGTCCTTCCACCACTTGATCTCCCAAAACCTCGTCAATTTCGGTATTGTAGCGTAAGTCAATATTTGAAGTATTATTCACCCGATGCTGCATGGCTTTGGAGGCCCGCATTTGATCTTTGCGCACCAACATGGTGACTTTGGAACATATTTTCGCCAAATAGGTTGCTTCTTCGGCAGCAGTATCTCCACCCCCAACGATGGCCACCTCTTGTCCTTTATAGAAAAAACCATCGCATACAGCACATGCAGAAACGCCTCCGCCGCGCAAGCGTTGTTCACTGGGCAAACCTAAATACCGAGCAGTTGCTCCCGTACTAATAATCACAGTTTCGGCTTCCAAGGCTGCTCCACCTTCCACAAATGCTTTGTGAATACCGCCCTTTTCGGTGGCAAATTTAACTTTATTGATCATTCCAATTCGGACTTGTGTTCCAAAGCGTTCGGCTTGTTGTTGTAATTGGACCATCATGGTGGGACCGTCGATACCTTCGGGATAGCCTGGAAAATTATCTACTTCGGTCGTGGTGGTCAGCTGTCCTCCGGGTTCCATACCGGTATAAAGGACCGGTTTTAGATCCGCTCTTGCGGCATAAATTGCTGCGGTATAGCCGGCTGGGCCGCTTCCAATAATCAATGTTTTAATCCGTTCCATGTGTCCAATAATTTTTTTAAAAATAGGATTAATATTATATCGTATCTTCGTTTTCTATCAGTTTTATCAATAAACTTATAAACGTAACTATGGTGTATAGATTTGCGCTCCTATTTCTTTTTTTTACTAACTGTTCAGTTCCCAGCAGCACTCAGGCAGATCGTATTATTCAAAACAGCATTCGTTTTTATCAAACGGATCGTTTGCAAAATAATACCGTTCAATTTCAGTTTAGACAACACCACTACCAATTGGATCGAAATTTAAACGGAGTGGTCATGTATCGTATATTGGAACAAGAAACGGGTCGGCTTGTCGATAAAGTGGAAAATTTCAAAACCTTCTCCCGAACCCTAAACAATGTTCAAGAGGTCGTATCAGACAGTATGAGTAGAGTGTATACGAACTCTATTAATTCGGTCTTCTATTTTTTTCAATTACCACTAACCCTTTTAGATCCAGCAGCCATAAAAAGTTGGGAGGGCTCCGAAATCATTCAAGGAAAACCCTATGATCGGATTAAAGTTGTTTTTAAGGAAGAGGGGGGTGGAGATGACTTTTCTGATGAATATCGCTACTGGATCCATCAAAAGCTTTATCGTATGGATTTTTTGGCATACAATTATCAAACGGACGGTGGAGGAACCCGCTTTCGCAAAGCCATTGACCAAAGACGTGTAGATGGGGTTTTATTTCAAGATTATGAAAACTATAAACCGCAAAAACGTTTTGTGGCTTTAGACAGTTTGCCCTTCCTCTTTGCACAGGGTCAACTGCTAAAGGTCTCCGAAATTAAGAATGAAAACATTCGTTTTATTCCATAAAAAAACCCCACTAAATAGAGGGGTTTCCATCGTACCGATTTTAAAAATATAAATTTTTGAGGAAGTGATCCATGGATCAAGTGCTTGCTCTCAACACAGTTGCTTGAAGTCCCACCACAAGAAGTAGGACCCCAAACAATTTGTTCTAAAAGCTTTTTAGGGGTGTAAAATTAATTTTTTACAACGTTCCATTTTGTTGGATCACCCATTGTTGTGCTTCTTTAAAAGTATCGAAAACTTGTTCAGCAGGAACAAGGGTGTTGACAATCCCAATACTTTTCATCAAGTACAAGGGTTGTGATTGCACACCCACCACGAGGGTTTTGATGCCTTTTTGACTTAATTCCATAATAACATCCTCCAACGCAAACAATCCCGATTGATCGATATACGGTACTTTAGACATTCTCAAAATGGCCACGGAGGCAGAATCCGGAATTTGTTTGGATAGACTTAGGAAAGCCGAAGTAAAGCCAAAAAATAAAGGACCATTCAAATGTTTGATAAACACTTTTTCTAAAAAGTCGGATTTCAATCCTTTTTCGTCTTGCCAAGCTTCTTCTTTCTTGACATTGGAAACCACGGATTGCTCTTTGGAAATGTCTCCCATTTTTTTCATAAAAAACAAGGAGGCCAAAACCAGTCCAATTCCCACGGCAAATACCAAATTCCAGAAGACGGATAACAAAAGGACCGTAAACATAATCATGACTTCTGTTCTTGGAATTTTGGGTAAGGCGCGTAAACCTTTATAATCCATCACTCCAATTCCAACGGTGACCAATATCCCTGCCAATACGGCTGCTGGAATTTGAGAAGCCACAGGACCCAAGCCCAAAAGAATGATCAACAAGACACAGGAGGAGATGATCCCTGAAAGTTTAGTTTTTCCTCCCGCTTGGATATTCACCACGGTGCGTATGGTAGCTCCGGCACCCGGAAGTCCACCAAATAATGCCCCAATACTATTTCCAATTCCTTGACCAATCAGTTCGCGATTGGGTTCGTGTTTGGTTTTAGTTAAATTATCAGCGACTACCGAAGTCAACAAGGAATCGATACCACCTAGAACAGCGAGTGTGAGTGCGCTTAATACGTAAGGAAGCATTTGTTCCAAGCTAAAAGAGGAGAAAATTCCCAAATTGAGTTGCGGAAAACCGGAGGGAATGGACTGGATGGGAAGATAATTGACATTCAATAGAAGTGCAGCTCCAGAAACCACCACCAAAGCCACCAATGTACTGGGTATGGCTGTGGTAATCCGTTTAAATCCATAAATGATAAAAATCGTACTAAACGCCAAGATCATTTCAATCCAATTGATATTAAAAATAGCTCTTGGTAGCGTTCTCAATGTTCCGATAACACCCGAGGCACTTCCTTTGGCAAGATTTTTAGCTTCCGTATAAATTTGAGCTTCGGTCACATTTTTTGCCCGTCGGATAGTTTCTTCAAAATCTTCTAAAACCAAAAGCCCTTCTTGGGATTCATCGACAAGAATCTTCTCTAGCAAATGCTCTTCTGCCAAAGGCACAAATTGTGCAACATATTCTTTGTCATTGGTAACATCATATCCCATTACGGCAAGACATTGCGTGATGAGAATAATCACTCCAATGGCAGTCATAAAACCAGAGATTACAGGGTAGGGGATGTATTTTATGGCACTTCCTATACCGAGGAAACCCATGCCAATTTGCAGCAGTCCACTGAGTAGGAAAACCATTAAAATATAAGGCAATGCTAGTCCTAAATCACCATTATTGGCAGCTACTATACCAGCAATAACCACCATACTGACCGCTGTCATGGGTGCGGTGGGACCCGAAATTTGGGTGGGAGTACCTCCAAATAAGGCAGCAAAAAAACTAAGAAAAATGGCGCCATAAAGTCCGGCACTGGGCCCCATGCCCGAACTGACACCAAAAGCGAGTGCTAAAGGAAGTGCCACAATTCCTGCGGTTATTCCTCCTAATGCATCTCCTTTGAAATGTTTAAATAAAGATTTCATATATTCAATTTTTGACCCTAAAGGATCGGTTAAAAAATTTTTTTTAAAAAATTAGACTTTGAAAACGAATCTAAATTTTTGGAGGAGGGTAGTTGAGATCTAAAGGGATAGATTGATAAAGACAGTTGGGGGCAATAATTTTGGATGTAAAAATGATTTCAGATGTAAAATTTTCAAAAATAATGGAAGAATTAATTTTTTGATTCTTTACGTTTTCTTCCCCTTCAGTGTCTTTTTCTGACAGTATAACAAGGGTTTCAATATTTTGATCAAACAGAAATTGTAGCGCAGGAGCAGCCAGCTCTAAAAAGATAAAGCTTAATAAAAATCCCACAATGACATTTCTGACGTTCATCACATTTTTTGCAAATCTAAGAAATCTCCTTCCATATTTTTATTCCTAATTAAAAATATTATTCGGGCATAATTTTTTTTCACCTAATTTTAAATTTCTAATTTTGAAGCTTACACACTACTTATGGAAATCAACGAACAAATTTCTTTGGACTACAAAGCACCGGGTAGTTTCGAGGAAACACGCTATGAAAAATTACACAATGTAATTTTTGAAAATTCAAATCAAGGGTCAAAGGCAGTAGCACAAAAGATAGCGGATTTGATTCGCGACAAGCAAAGCAAAGCCGAAGCTTGTGTCTTAGGCTTGGCTACTGGGTCTACTCCTTTAAGCGTTTACCGTGAATTGGTAAAGCTGCATCAAAAGGAAGGCTTGAGTTTTCGCAATGTGATCACCTTCAATTTGGACGAGTATTACCCCATTTCCAAAGAGGATTTGCAAAGCTACCACCACTTTATGCACATCAATTTATTTGATCATATTGATATTGACAAACAAAATATAAATATCCCCAGTGGCGAAACGGATCCCGAGCAAGTGCGAAATGAATGTATTGCTTATGAGCAAAAAATAAAGGCTGTGGGAGGAATAGACTTACAAATCTTGGGTATCGGTCGCACCGGACACATTGGTTTTAATGAGCCGGGTTCGCATCAAAATTCTCAAACCCGAACCATCACCCTCGACCATCTCACCCGCTTTGATGCGGCTCATGCTTTTCAAGGGATTGATAATGTGCCACGGAAGGCGATTACCATGGGAATACAAAGTATCCTCAACGCTAAAAGTATTATTTTGATGGCATGGGGAACCAACAAAGCGGAAATCATCCATAAAGCCATTGAAGGAAAGGTTTCTTCTAAAATTCCCACCACTTATCTCCAATATCACAAAAACACAGTTCTGGTTTTGGACAACGAAGCCGCTGCAGAACTCACTCGAATTAAAACCCCATGGTTGGTGGGAAGTTGCGAATGGTCTTCTGAAATGCGTTCCAAAGCCATTTCATGGTTGTGTGCAACTACGGGAAAATCTATTTTAAAGCTTACCGACGAAGATTATAATCAAAACGGGATGTCCGATCTTTTGGCACAGTCGGGGACTGCCTACGATTTGAATATTGAAATGTTTAATAAGTTGCAAAATTCCATCACTGGTTGGCCGGGAGGAAAACCCAATGCCGATGATAAAAAACGTCCCGAACGTGCAGACCCACATTCCAAACGCGTGATTATTTTCAGTCCACATCCTGATGATGATGTCATTTCTATGGGCGGAACTTTTGATCGTTTGGTATCCCAAGGACACGAAGTACATGTGGCTTATCAAACCTCGGGAAATATTGCTGTTTCTGACGAAGATGCAATCAAATATTTGGAGGTCACGGCAGATGTTTTCGACGGGGTTTCGAAATCAGAGGTAACTCAGTTGTACAATGATCTAAAAGCAGGGAATGCCCACGGGCCTTCCTCATTGGCCGTACGACAGCTCAAGGGAGCTATTCGAAAAAGAGAATCGTTGGCGGCGACCCGTTATATGGGAATACCCGATGAACAGGTTCATTTTTTAAACTTACCTTTTTATGAAACCGGCTTGATTTCAAAAAATCCAGTCTCTGAAAAAGATTTTGCTTTGACAGA
Organism: Flavobacteriaceae bacterium; assembly: GCA_018699935.1. GTDB lineage: Bacteria > Bacteroidota > Bacteroidia > Flavobacteriales > Flavobacteriaceae > MS024-2A. Next base: position 59,755 of record JABISF010000037.1, read on the forward strand.
AGCATTAATTCAAAATATTCAACCGCATCAAATCTATGCAGCTGGAGATTTGGCCGATCCGCACGGAACGCATCGTGTATGTTTGGACATTATTTTTGAGTCTTTAGCGCGTTTGAAAAGCGAATCTTATATGAAGGATTGCTGGGTGTGGCTCTACCGAGGTGCTTGGCACGAATGGGATATCAGCGAAATTGAAATGGCTGTTCCGATGAGTCCAGATCAAGTTTTACGCAAGCGAAAAGCAATTTTTTATCACCAATCTCAAAAAGATGGAGTGATGTTTCAGGGAGGCGATCATCGCGAATTTTGGATTAGAGCAGAAGAACGCAATGCAGCCACTGCCAAAAAATATCACGCTATGGGACTTGCCGAATACGCTGCAATTGAAGCCTTTAAGCGTTATTTTTTCTAATGCGTGTCCTTCATTACAAACGGTTGCCATTGAAAACTTTTTGCTTCTCAGTTTTTTTTCTCCTGTTGACGCTCACTGTTGTGGCGCAAAAAAAGGTGTCCATCGCAGATTCTCTGGCAATTACAAAAGTGCTTTTTGAGCAACAGGCCGACTGGAATAGGGGAGCCATTGATGCGTTTATGGACGGCTATTTTAAATCAGAGCAATTGGTTTTTTCCGGAGCTTCGGGACCCATTTACGGTTGGGAAGCCACACGACAACGGTATCATAATACCTATTCTAATCGGACACTCATGGGAACCCTTGAATTTAAAGTTTTAGACCTTTTGGCATTGAGTCCAAAAGTGATTCAAATGCAAGGGAGCTATCATTTGACGAGAACCATAGGGGATAGCGCGGGTTATTTTACTTTAATTTGGCTGAAGGTAAAAAAACAGTGGCGGATCATTTCTGATCATACTTCTGCCCTACCTTAGTAGCATGCAAAAAAAAGTTGGTTTATTCCTCGGGCCCTTATTGTTTTTTATCATTAATGGACTCACCCCGTTTGAAGGCCTGAGCGTTGCTGGACATGCCGTATTGGCAACCACCGCTTGGGTTGCGATTTGGTGGATTACAGAAGCTCTCCCGATTGCTGCCACCGCCTTGTTGCCCATCGTTTTATTTCCGCTGTCCGGGGGGTTGGCTTTGGCAACCACTACTGCGGCCTATGGGCATAAATATGTTTTTTTATACATGGGGGGATTCATTATCGCCATTGCCATTGAACGCTGGAATTTACATCGTCGCATTGCCATCAACATCATTGCTTTTATAGGATCGGACATTCGAAAAATTATTTTAGGGTTTATGGTCGCCACAGCTTTCTTGTCCATGTGGATTTCCAACACCGCCACCTCGGTGATGATGCTTCCCATAGGAATAGCCATTATCAAACAACTGAAAGATAATCCGGAAACAGCTGCCGATGAAAATCTGATTTTTGGAAAAGCCTTGATGCTCGCCATTGCCTACAGCGCCTCCATTGGTGGGATAGCAACGCTGATCGGCACTCCTCCCAACTTGGTTTTGGCAGGGGTCATTTTGGAAACCTATCAATATGAAATATCATTTCTACAATGGTTCCTCTTTGGCTTTCCTATCGCTCTTTTGCTGCTTTATCTTTGTTGGGTGTATCTCACCCGTTATGCCTTTCGTTTTGAACAAAAAGAATTCCCTGGAGGACGTACAGAAATTGCACGTTTAAAAAATGGATTAGGAAAACTCTCCTATGAAGAACGTATGGTGGCGTTGGTGTTTGCGCTCACTGCCTTTTGTTGGATCAGTCGATCCTTTTTGTTGCAATTGTTCCTTCCCCAATTGGACGACACCATCATTGCAATTGTTTTTTCTTTGGTATTGTTTGTCATTCCCACCAAAGATCGGAAAGGAATGTTGATGACATGGGAAAGTGCAGTTCAATTACCCTGGGGAATCATCTTGTTGTTTGGAGGAGGAATGGCTTTAGCCAAAGCTTTTGACACCAGTGGATTAGCCGTTTGGTTGGGACAGCAAATGACCGCTTTTGGAAATTTGCCCCTCTTTGTATTGCTCCTTCTGTTGGTGGCAGCAGTTAATTTTTTAACTGAAATCACCTCAAATTTAGCCACCACTGCTATGATGCTTCCCGTACTGGCACCTTTGGCACTCGAAGTGGGCGTGCATCCTTTTGGATTGATGGTGGGTGCTGCAGTTGCGGCTTCTTGTGCCTATATGCTTCCCGTGGCAACGCCACCCAATGCTGTTGTTTTTGGTTCAGGGTATTTGCGAATTCCGGATATGGTAAGCAAAGGGTTTGTAATGAATTTAGTTTCGATTTTGATCATCAGCATTTTCATTTATCTGCTCCTTCCTTTGCTTTGGAATATCGATTTAACAGCTTTTCCAAAGGAATTAATCACCGCCCGAGATTAGTTGGGAATAAAATCGAAATAGGTGTCCGGATAAGGCTCTTCGATGAGTGTAAAATGCCACCATTCTTTGGAATAGGGTTTAAAACCGTTGGCTAGCATCAAGTCTCTTAACAACTTTCGATGCGCTTTTTGTTCCACTGTGATTCCTTCAAAGGCGTACCACGAACGCACTCCAAAAAAGTCCCATTCGCCGCCCATATCTAAAGGAATTCCGTCTTGTGAAACTATGCTAAGATCTACGGTGCTTCCCCGAGAATGCCCGCTTTTGGAAGCAATATATCCGGCGCGAAAAAGGGTGTCTTTTTTAATGGAAGGATAGTATGTTCTCTTTTTAAGTGTATCGGAGGGAATCCTCGACCAGCGGATAAAATCATTAACGGCGCGTTGGGGTCGGTAAGCATCGTAAATTTTTAATGCGAGCCCTCTTTTTTCTAGTGCTTTTTGGACTTTGGTTAGGGCTTGCATCAAAGCCGTCGTTCCATATAATTTTTTGGTTTCATAGCCTGTAATGGTGCGACCTGTAAAATTTTCCTCGCTAGCATAACGCAATTCAACCACCAAACCCGGAATGGTTTTTTGTAAATCTACAAAGTCTTGGGGGGGATGTAATTGGGGCTCTTGAGCAAAAATTACCAGAGTGGAGCAAAGCCCAATGACTACCGTAAAATTAATACTGAATAAGCGCATCTAATAAATTTCCACGAATATTTAAGTCATAAAGTGCTTGTTGGGATCGCGAGGGGTAAACCCGATTGCTCAAAAAGATGATAAAACATTCCTCTCGCGGATCCACCCAAATAAAAGTACCTGTAAATCCGGTGTGGCCATAGCTTTCTCTACTTGCAAGTGTGGCAGGATAAGTAGCCGTTCCGGAATCTGAAAAAATGGGTTTGTCGAAACCTAGCCCTCTTCTGTTTTCGGAAGCCGGGTAAGCTGGCGAAGTAAAAAGCGTGACGGTTTCCTCTTTCAATAAAGTTTTATTGTTGAGTGTTCCTTTTTTTAAAAGCATTTCCAAAAGTGGCGCCAAGGAGCGTGCATTGGCAAACAAGCCTGCATTTCCTGAAACCCCTCCCATCAAAGCAGCGGCTTCGTCATGCACCCAACCGTGTACCAGTTCTTTTCTGAAAAGGGAATCTTTTTCGGTAGGAACAATTTCCTCCAATGAAAACCTTTGTCGAGGTAAGAAACCAATACGCTCCAATTCCAAGGGGCGATAGAAATGTTGATTTAAGAACGTTGGAAAATCCATGCCACTGATTTTTTCTACCATTTCTGGGAGCAAAAAAAACCACAAGCCCGAATACACATATTTTGATACAGGGTCTAAATCCGTTTTTTTAATTCGCCGGGCAATCCGTTTTGGATAGCTTCGATGTACATATAAATTCCCGTTTAAGGAAAGCGGATATCTTTTGCTTTTTTGATAAGAAAGGGTTCGAGCCTTAGCCCTCCCTTTTTTATTATACACCGTATTTTGATGGGTCAAATAAGGCTTCCATCCTGCACTGTGCGTAAGAATTTGTCGGAATGTACTGTTTTTTTTGTTGCTGTTTTTTAACAGCGGAATGTAGTCGGAGGCGCGAGCATCTATAGGGATGTTATACAATTCATATAACTTCATAAACGCCAGTGTACTGGCCATAACTTTGGTAACAGATGCCAAGTCGTAAAGTTGATTGTTGTTTACTGGAACCAAAGAATCGTAGGTGTGAAAGCCATAGGATTTTTCCAACAAGATTTCCCCTTTTTTATACAAAAGTACTTGAGCACCAGGGTAGGCCTGTTGCTGAATTCCATAAGAAACGATGCTGTCAATTTTTGCCGTAAAGGCAAGCAATGAGGCTGGTTTTCCAGTCTGCGACCAAGTCCAAAGCGAAAGGAGGAAAAGGAGGTAAGAAAAAGTTTTTTTGTGGTTCATTGGACTAAATGTAGCAAAAATCATAAAATTTTAAAGGCTTTTTTACGGATCGTTGAAAAGCTAAATGAAGCTGCAAAAACCTTTCAGTTACAATGCGCTCTAGACAAAATAAATTCTTTATTTTTGACAAATTTTATTTCGCTCCATGAAATCACTAACACCTATTATACTTATTTTCTTTTTCTTTTCAATGATTTCCGCTGCTCAAGAAGTAGATGAAAATGGAAATCCACTGCCCTATGATGTGGTGATACAATCAGAATTGGGAGGAAAAATCTTTAAATTTTCTGGGAATACCCGTTTTAATTTTAATCAAGCTTATTTTTCCAATTGGGTCTCCGGAGGCGAGAGTTCTCTTACAGGCTTATTCGGTTTAGACTATAATTTTAATTATTCCGACCGTAAAGGCTTGGTGTGGGACTCCAATTTGTTGTTGTCTCTAGGAACCACTTTTATTACTGGAAATACTTTTTTTAAAAAAGCAGATGATCGGTTTGAAATACGTTCTTTGGTTGGAAAACAGATTAATGCTGAATGGAATTATTCTGCCTTTTTAAAATTTAAAACCCAGTTGCTTCCCGATTATCGTTACTTCAAAGTAGATGGTGAAGAACAACGTGAGAAAACATCTCAGTTTTTTTCTCCGGCGATTATCCAGTCGGGTTTGGGATGGTATTACAAAAAGAATGACAATTTGTGGTTGAATTTGTCTCCTCTTACGGCTCGGATGTTTTTGGTTTCTCAAAAATTTACCCGTGACTTGGAAGAAGGGAAAAACTATTTTGGAGTAGAAAAAGGAAAACGGAGTGCTTTCTTTTTAGGAGCCTCCATAACAGGCTATTATAAGGTAACGTTGATGAAAAATGTCATTTTCGAGAATAATTATAACTTTTATGTCAATTATCTTGAAAACCCACAAAACGTAGATGTTGAATGGAACGGAAATTTGCGCTTTAAAGTAAATGATATAATTTCCGGTAATTTCTTACTGCACCTGATTTACGATGACGATTTAATAGGCGAGCTTCAATTCAGAGAATTGATTGGGTTGGGAGTCAATATTGATTTATAGGCCTATTTTCCTCGTGCCTTTTTAAGAAACCAATCGTGTGGATAGAAGGCAATAAAAACACTGTAAGTACCCCCATGCCCTCTCGGCTCCATTTCTGCTAAAATGGTTTTGTCTTCGTTTACCCATCGCAGGTAAGGTTTGTTTTTTTCTTGTAGCAAAGGTTTCGACCAGTTTTTTTGGGCATATACGAGTTTGTATTTCTTACCTTCCAAATGTTTCTTAGTGTTTTCTAAATATTTTTCAGCAGTGGCAAGAGTTAAGTTTTTTTTGCTCCAAAGCATGATATACTGTAGTTTATCATCTTGCATCACCAAGGAAAAACGCCTTAAGGTATAGGAAGTTCCGTCACCTAGCGAAATACTTTTAAATGCTTTTTTGTTGGTTTTATAGGTTTCAAGAGCTGCTTCGGAAGACATGCCGTAATGGAAAATCTCAAATATTTTTTCTTGTCCAAAAAGATTATGTGAAGCGGTGATTATGCTTAAAAACAAAACCATGGAAACAACAGTCGATGTTTGTAAACGAGGGTAATTCATGTTAGTTTAACGAAAAAAAAAGAGAACTATTATGTGTCAAAGTGAAATCGTTTTTTGAAGACGAACAGCCTGATCGCAAGCCAAAACAATTTGTAAACTATTCACGGCATCGTTAAGGTGTTGCTCCAAATTTAGACGGTCCTGAATGGCTCGGTAAAAGAAATCCTGTTCATTATTGCACAATTGCTGATGGGAAGGGTCATCCTCAAAACGGATAAAATCATCGGCTTTGTTAAATTCATTTTTTTCATTCATACTGCTGTGATGCCAACGAATGGTATTTGATTTGGTATGCCGTTCGATTTCATCTGAACCGTCGTTATAGAGCCCTTCTTCAGAAATTATGGAAGCACTTCCCTTGGGGCCGATCACATCTTTTATAAAAAAGGCGGTTTCGCTCATCATTGGCCCCCAACCCGCTTCGTACCAGCCTACGGAACCATCGTCAAATCGAATTTGCAGTTGACCGTAGTTGTAATTATCCACGGGGACTTCCGCGCTCAAGCGAACCCCAATGGAAGAAACACTTACGGGTTTGGCTTGCGTCATTTGACACATGACATCCAAATAATGAACGCCACAGTCCACAATGGGACTCAACGATTGCATCAAATTTTTATGCACCTCCCACATATAGCCCTGGCTTTGCTGATTTAAATTCATCCGCATCACCAAAGGTTTTCCCAATTGATGAGCGGTCGCTATAAACTTGATCCAAGTGGGATGATGCCTTAAAATATAGCCTACCACAACTTGTTTTCCCATGCTTTTTGCGACTTCAATAATTCGATTACAACCTTCAACAGTGGTAGCAAGGGGCTTTTCAACAAAGAGATGACACCCCATTTCCAAAGCTTTTAGAGCAATGGCTTCGTGGGTATCGGGATAGGTGGAAATACACACCGCATCAGGTTTTGTTGCTTCCAAGGCGGCTTGATAGTCTGCAAACAGGGTATAGTCAGCAATCAAGGTTTGGTTTAATTCTTTTTTACTGCTGCCTCTCGATACCAAGCCACAAATCGCAAACCCCGGATGTTGTTCATACGCCTTTGCATGCGAAGCCCCCATATTTCCGCAACCAATAACCAATACGCTGATAGGCAGCCCGTCCATGACCAATCATTTTTGTAAAAATACGTTTTTATGGGAGAAACTGGATTTTAGAAAATCTTGGAGTTGTATTTCTATTTTAAACTGAGTCAGTTGAAAAATTAAAAGGCTCAAAATTCTAAAATTAATTTAGTGAGTATAATTTTTCATTTTATTTAACACTTTTTATTAAAAATAATTTATGTAATGCATTGAATTACATCAATATAAATTCAAATCGTTAATAAAATCAAAAAAAACAACCATTTAAATTCTTTCTAAAAAAGTGTATTTCCTAGATGTTTTAATATTTAGGTGTCTCTGCGATTCCTATTTTTAAACTCGAATGAACTAACAAACACTAACTAAAATCTTACCATCGTATGAAACATTGTATCAAACAGATATTATCAATTCTATTCCTATTGTTTTCAGGGCTTTTTTATGCACAAACAACGGTCTCAGGAAATATAACTGATAATCAAGGAGTGCCAATCCCAGGAGTAGCCGTTGTGATTCAAGGAACATCTCAAGGAACGACAACGGATTTTGACGGTAATTATAGTATTACTGTTGAACCCAATCAAACGCTTATTTTTTCAAGTATAGGATTTTCCTCACAAAATGTCCAAGTTGGAAATCAATCGACAATAAATATTGTCTTGGAAACTTCCGCTGAGTTACTCGACGAAATTATTGTAACGGGATATGGAACAGAAACCAAAAGAGAGTCAACAGGAGCAATTTCTACTGTTAAAGCAGAAGATTTGGCAATTATTCCTTCCGGTAATATTGAATAACAATTTCAGGGACGTATTCCAGGGCTAACCGTAATTTCCAATGGTAGTCCGGGCTCTACAAGTCAGATTCGAGTTCGGGGTTTTGGAGCCTTTGGAGGAAACGAACCCCTCTATATCGTGGATGGAGTTCCAACAAACAACATTGATTTTTTAAACCCTAATGATATTGAATCTACAACGGTTTTAAAAGACGCAGCAGCAGCATCTATCTACGGAGCACGTGCCGCCAATGGTGTGATTGTATTCACCACCAAACATGGGGGAAACCGAGGAGACCAACCTTCTGAAATTACTATTGATTATTCTGTTGGAATTACAGATCCAAATGTGAATGGTTCCCCAAAATTGTTGAGCCCTCAGGACATGGCAAAATGGACACATATTGCGTATGAAAATAATGCAGCTGCCAATGGAACTGCAGTTGCTTATACTCACCCTCAGTATGGATCAAATGCAACTCCACAAATTCCTGATTATCTTCATGCAAATGGACAAAACGGCGTTGTTGGGGGTGTAGATTTGGCAGCTATTCAAGCAGCCTACGAAGCAGATCCCGAAAATGTATTTTTGATTAAACCCAATCTTCAAGGAACCAATTGGTATGATGAAATAACACGTGCAGCACCCATTAACAGACTTTCCATAGGTGCCAAAGGAAGCAATGACAAAGGACGTTATTACATTGGTTTAGGAGCACAATTTCAAGACGGAATTCTTTTAAACAACGAATTTAGAAGACATACCCTACGAGTGAATTCGGAATGGAACATAACCGATCATATTAGAGTGGGAGAGAATATTCAATTTACCTACAGAAGTTCAAAAAGTCCAGGAGGTGGAAATGGAATTGAATCCGCCGATGATGAATCTGAGATTTTATCTGCCTATCGTATGCCTACCATCATTCCTGTTTATGATGAATTTGGAAGCTATGCCAGTACAAAAGCTGGAGGATTTAATAATCCTAGAAACCCTGTTCGTCGATTGGTTGAAAACGCAAAAGATGATAATAGCTTCTCTGTTAACGGTTTCGGTAATGTTTATTTAGAAATTCAGCCCATTCCAGAATTGACATTTCGATCCAGCCTTGGAGGAGGAATTTCAAATTATTATTATGTAAATTATGACTATCGATATTTTGGTGACTCAGAACCGCAAGCGAGTGATAACTTTAGCGAAGGGGCTGGAAAAAACCTACAGTGGGTATTTACAAATACGGCAACTTACGACGCCGATTTTGGAAATCATGGAATTAAAATTTTAGCGGGGATTGAATCCTTAAATACTGGATTTGGAAGACAAATCAATGGCTCAGGTATTAATCCGTTTTCCACAGATGTAGATTATATAAACCTCTCTACCGTAAGCAATCCTCAGGTAAATAGCTTTTTATACAATGGGGTTACTTTTTACTCCCTTTTTGCTAAAGCAGATTATAATTATAACGAGAAATATTACCTAACCGGCTTAATTCGTAGAGATGGATCATCAAGATTTGGAGCGAATTCGCGATATGGTGTTTTTCCCGCAATCTCAGCAGCATGGAGAGTTACTTCTGAAACTTTTATGGAAAATTTGAGTTGGATCGAGGATTTGAAAATAAGAGGGGGATGGGGAGAACTTGGAAACTCCAACAATGTGAATCCCGCAAACCAGTTTAGCCTTTTTGCTTCTAACCGGGGTGCAACATTCTACCCTATTAACGGTCAAAATAGTGGCGTTGATACAGGCTATGCAACATCACGAATTGGAAACCCAGATGCAAAATGGGAAACAAATGAGACTTTGAACATTGGTTTTGACGCAGTCTTGTTGGAAAACAAACTAGACATCATTCTTGATTGGTGGCGAAAAGACACTAAAGATTTATTGTATCAAATTCCACTTGCTGGAGTTACTGGAAATTTTGCCAGTCCGCCTTCTGTGAATATTGCAAGTATGTTAAATCAAGGGTTGGATCTTCAAATCATCAACAGAGGAAGTTTATCAGAAGGTTTGGCCTACGAACTAACATTTAACAGTTCCTTTTTAAAGAATGAAATTACAGGTTTAGCCGATGGAATCGAATTTTTTGACGGAGGGGTCTACAGAGGTATTGCTCCCATCAGAAATGCTATAGGACAATCGCTTTCCACCTTTTTTGGATATAAAGTTTTAGGTTATTTCAATTCTCAGGCGGAAGTGGATGCACATGCTACACAACCCGGTGCAGGAATAGGAAGGTTTAAATACGAAGATGTCAATAAAGATGGAGAAATCACTCCGGAAGATCGTCAGTACATTGGCAGCCCGGTACCTGATTGGACAGGATGTGTTACCTTTAATTTAAAGTATAATAACTTTGACTTTTCAGCCTATTTCTATGCCTCAATTGGGAATGAAATCTTTAATCAATCGAAGTGGTTTACTGACTTTTTTGGAACCTTCGAAGGATCGGCAAAAGGAATTAGAGCACAGAATTCATGGACTCCGGCCCTTGGAAATGATGCTGAAGCCCCCATTTGGGAAAGTGCTTCCAATTTAAGTACCAGTGGTGCAGCAAACTCTTGGTATGTTGAAAACGGTTCCTATTTGCGTTTGCAAAACCTTTCCGTCAATTATGAATTAGAAGATACGTTGCTTGATCACCTTGGAATTACTGATTTGACCCTTGGGATTGCAGCAAATAATATTTGGACACTTACCAAATACCAAGGATTAGATCCGCAAGTAGGGGGACCAGACACCAACTTTGGTATTGATGTTGGGAATTACCCCGTAACTCCAAGTTATTTATTTACCATAAGAATTAACAAATAAAAAATCATGAAAAAATTATTATCAAAGAAGGGCAAAACTTTTGGACTACTTTTACTTTTTGTCTTTGCAAATTCGTGTAATGAAGAGTTTTTAGAGATTGGAGCAACAGGTTCGTTAAGTGAAGCCCAACTTACTACAGTTCAGGGAATTGATGGAGTACTCATCGGGGCATATTCTGCACTTAATGGGGTGTTCGGCAACCGATTCGAAGGGCCTAACCATTGGATCACAGGCTCTATAGCCGGTGGAGAAGCCAACAAAGGAACAGACCCCGGGGATTATACTTCAATCAATCCTGTACAACGTTACGAACATGATGCAACCCAAGGAGATTTAAACTCTTTTTGGAATGGTCGATATGAAGGAGTGTCACGTACCAATACGGTACTTCGTTTGATTGCCCAGTCAGAAACTTTGAATGCGCAAGATGCAACTCGAATTGCAGCAGAAGCACGTTTGTTGAGAGGTCATTTTTATTTTGATTTAAAAAAGCACTATAATAGCATTCCTTATATTGATGAAAATGTAGAGCAAACGGAGATTGGTGCAGTTCCAAATTCTCCAAATATTTGCGATAAAATTGAAGCAGATTTCCAATTTGCTTACGACAATTTACCTGCTGTTCAAGGACAAGCAGGAAGAGTCAATAAATGGGCTGCAGCAGCCTATATGGGGAAAGCAAAATTGTATCAAAAAGACTATGCAGGAGCAAAACAATGGTTTGACAATGTCATCGCCAATGGAGTAACACCATCAGGCGATAAGTACAAACTTTTGGAGAATTATGCGAATATATACAATGCAGAATACGACAACCATGCCGAAGCAATTTTTGATGTAGAATCGGCTAACGATTCCGGAAGCACACAAAATGCGAATTATTTTGATGACTTAAACTATCCCTATAATACGGGCCAAGATGGACCAGGAAACTGCTGCGGATTTTTCCAGCCTAGTTTTTCAATGGCCAATACTTTTAGAACAAAGGATGGATTACCCTTGTTAGACGGTTCATATAACGACCCAGCTAATGCAGTCAAAAACGATTACAATATTGAATCAGACAAGCCTTTTGTTGAAGATGAAGGCCCCTTAGACCCAAGAATTGACCACTCCATCGGTCGAAGAGGGATTCCCTATTTAGATTGGATAGAACATCCCGGAAAAGCATGGATTCGTGCACAAGTTTATGCAGGACCTTATTCTCCAAAAAAATACATCTATTACAAATCACAGGAGGGTTCATTAACAGACGCAAGTTCATGGACACGCGGGTATGCTCTAATGAATTATACCATTATTCGATTTGCAGATGTTTTATTGATGGCAGCAGAGGCAGAAGTTGAAGCAGGCTCTTTAGATAAGGCTTTAGAATACGTAAATCAAGTGAGAGGACGTGCAGCAAATTCAGATTATTGGGTTAAAAATGCAGATGGTACAAATGCTGCCAATTATAAAATTGCTTTGTACGATGCTTTCCCTTCAAAAGAATATGCTACCCGAGCAATTCGCTTGGAACGCAAATTGGAACTTTCAGGTGAAGGTCACCGATTTTTCGATCTCGTTCGCTGGGGGGTTGCTGCTGAGGAATTGAATGCATATTTACAATATGAATCTCAATTTTTAACTACCAAATTTGGAGGGGCAAAATTCACAGCCGGGAAAAATGAATATTATCCCATTCCACAAGCACAAATTGATATTCAAGGTTCTGACATTCTCTCGCAGAATCCGGGATATTAAGTTTTGATTTAAGTTGATTTTAAGGAGGGGTGGTTCCCTCCTTTTTTTATTTTTAAACCTTTCCAACAAAATTATGTCTAACAAAAACATAAAATAAGATGCTATGAAATAGCATCTTAAATAGTATGATATTTGGGGACTAATTTATTTTGATGATAACTAGATTTTCTTTAGGACTGCTGGGTCTTATTTTTTTTATTTCCAATTCTGTTATCGGTCAAGAGGAAGCGCCCCATATGGCGGCTACCTATACCACTGAAAAAATAACCATAGACGGAAAAGCGCTTGAAAGTGAATGGGCAAAAGCGGTACAAGCCAATACGCAATGGCAACATTTTCCCGTGGAATCTAATACGGTGACCCAACCCACTGAGGTTCGGATTTTATACGACGACACCAATCTATATATACTTTGTAAAGCCTATTCCATAAGCGACCAATACATTACCCCCTCATTAAGACGTGATTTTAGTGGTGGCGCATCAGACAAAATCAATTTTGTTTTAGACACCTATAGCGATGGCATTAATGCCTATATGTTTGGCTCAAATCCTTTTGGAGTAAAGAGCGATCTTTTGGTTTCCAACGGTGGAATTGGAGAAGCAAAAGACGACATCAACCGCACTTGGGATGTGGATTACGATGTGGAAAGTGCCATCTATGACGGGTACTTTATCATTGAAATGAAAATCCCTTTTGGATCCATCAATTTTCCCGAAGGATCCACTGCTTGGAGGTTTAATTTTTTCCGTTTGGACACTCAAACCAATGAGCGATCCACTTGGGCAAAAATTCCTCAGGTTTACAAAGATTTTAATTTGGCCTTTATGGGAACGTTGGGGTTTGATAAACCTTTAGGAAAATCCAATGCACCTATTGCCATCATTCCCTATATCAACGGCATCAGCAGCAATGATTTTGAAGGTATCGGCAAAGATCAGAAGGTCAACTTTGGCGGGGATTTAAAAATCCCCATCAATAATGGATTAAATTTGGACATCACATTAAATCCCGATTTTTCTCAAGTTGAAGTGGATGATGAGATCATCAACCTGACACAATTTGAAGTTGTTCTCCCCGAAAAAAGACAATTTTTTCTGCAAAACAGTGATCTTTTTTCAAATTACGGAGCCGATCGCACCGTTACTCCTTTCCTAACCCGAAGAATTGGAGTCGCCAAAGATTTGGAAGGGAATAATATCCAAAATCGCATCATCGCCGGAGCCCGATTGAGTGGTAAAATTTCGGATAAAATGCGATTGGGATTCCTCAATATGCTCACCGATGAAGATGTAAAAAACGAAGTGGCTTCCAATAACAATACGGTGGTTTCGCTTCAGCAAAGTGTATTTAGCCGTTCGAATTTAAAATTTCTTTTTATCAATCGGCAAACTGTAAAAGACTATGATTTTATAAGTTCCGATGAAAAGTTCAATCGGATGTTGGGCTTGGAATATGATCTAAATTCAAAAGATAATGTTTGGAAAGGAAGATTTTTTGCTTACAAATCTTTTTCTCCCATTCAAAACGAAAAGAGTATGAGTGGAGGGGTTCAATTTAGCAGAGAAACCCGTCATCAAAACATCAATCTGGAGTACGCTTTTATTGGGGATGACTTTAAGGCAGATTTGGGTATATTAAGAAGGGTAGGAGTGATGAAATTTTCGCCCTATTATAGCTATTTTTTCTATCCCAAAAAAGGGCGGATCAATACGTTGGAGTTGCGCCAAAACGCTTGGTTGTGGATTGACCCCACAGGTGACCAAAAACTCATAGAACGCACCTTATTGACTTCGGCAGAGTTGACTTTTAAAGATCAAAGTAAACTGGGAATGCGTTTTTTTCATCGCAATGAATTTTTTGTAAATCCCTTCGATCCGACGGGAATCCACCCAGACACGCCTTTGGCGGGCAACCAAATCTATCATTCGCGTTCCCTTATGTTACAATATGCTTCCGACAGGAGAAATAAACTTTCTTTTATCTCCAGTCAGAATTATGGAAGTTTTTTTGATGGGATGAAATATTCCTTTTTAAATAAGTTCAGCTATCGAGTGCAACCCCGTTTGGTGACCAGTTTAAATTTAAATTACGACCGTATTGCATTGGGCAACGACATTCCTTTGACAAAACTGTGGCTGTTTGGTCCTAAATTTGACTTTTCTTTTTCCAAGTCCATTTTCTGGTCCACCAATATTCAGTTTAGTTCACAGTCGGAAAACTTTGGTTTCAATTCCCGTTTTCAATGGCGTTTTAATTCACTGTCCGACCTGTATATCGTCTACAATGACAATTATTTTGCCTACGAGCAGTTGGTCCCCCGCTATCGCAGCATCAACTTAAAATTGACCTACTGGTTTTTTAAATAAAAAATAATAACTGAAAGTCAGGATTGAACGCTACGTTTTCCAGTATGATCAAATCCAAGGGAACGTTCCAAATCGATCATAGCTTGGGGTCGGAAATTTAAAATATATGCGCGTCTATTTCCCGAGGTTGAATTTCCTCTGCTGTAATGCAGCGTTCTGCCGTGATGAGCCACAGCGGACTTTTTTGCAATAGGAATACAAAGGGCTTCTTCCTCACTCCATTGACAGCACAATGCTCCGCCGTTGGGAAGCTGGACATGTTTTTCCAACTGGGGTTGCAGATGAGATTTTGGAGCATACCACATACATCCGTTTTCTTTGGTGGCATCGTCAATAGCAATCCAAAAACTTAAAGCTCTTTTGTCGGGCATCGTTGGCCAGTAGGCTTCATCTTGATGCCAAGGGGTAGGGGTGTTGGTGTGGGGTGCCTTATTGATTAACATATCAAAGTCAAGTGCCATGTCTGCTCCCAATAATTTTTTTGACAATTGGGTGCATTCTTTCAAGAGTTTAGAGGTTTTGAAAAATGGAATTTTATCACTCGGGCGCATGATTTGAGTGATTTTTTCTACAGCATTAATTCCCCGACCCTTACCACTCAAATCGCTTCGATTTTCTGAAAGATCAATGGTATTGGTTAAAATAGCATTGTAAATGGAATCTATTTGTTTCCATTCCGATGAGGATAAAAGATCATTAAAAACGATGTAACCGTTTTGGGTAAAAAAAGCCTCATTATCCATTATTTTGGAGGATTTGAATTTTCATTTAATTTAAAAACGCGTGCAGCTGCATTAGAGCCTCTTAGAACACTTATGGAAGCAATGTCATCCGGACTTAGATTACTGATGTCTCCACCTAATGGAATTCCATCCACTATATAAAGGGGTTGACTGCTTCCGGCTATGGATCGATTTCCTCTTAAAAGAACTTTCGATCCGCCATCAACACCATTGCTAACTGTAGTAATCGAAATTCCAGCAACTTTACCTTGAAGACCATTGACTAGGTTTCCGCTGGGGCGAGATTCATCAATACCCTCTGAGTCTACCGTTTGAGTAGCATATGTAAGTCCTCTTTTTTGACGTTTTATCCCCAAAGAGGTCACCACCACTTCATCCAACGCATTGTCCGCTTTGAGTTGAACATTAATAGTGGAAGCATTACCC
>JABISF010000038.1 GCA_018699935.1 Flavobacteriaceae bacterium
AGCCACATTCCAGCTTCCCGAGGTATTGCTCACCGACATGGAACGCTCACCAATAGCGACATTGGAAACCCCACTGCCGTTGGTGCCAAAAGCGTTGTTGCCCATGGCAACATTTAAATTTCCAGAAGTTTCTACAGTGATGCCATCAATGGATGAAGAAGCAAGATTTGTCAATCCCGAGCCATCACCTACGAAAGCGGATGCGGTTACTGTTCCTGAAAGATTAGCTCCTGTAGCAGAAATTGTTCCTGAGGTAATGGTGAGTCCTTCCAAGGTTTTGGCATAGAGTGCCATTGGTACTTTTCCAATCAAATCTGTACCCACATCCACATATCCGCTCCCTAGATCAATTTCCGATTTGAGATAGACGGAGGAACGACTCCAATCAATAGCAGCATAACTATCCGAAGAGGTTCCGTTACCTACAGCAATATTAATCAATCCACTTGCGTCTGTGGTTGCTGAATGGATTTCAGAATAGGCTACAGTTCCACTGGAACTGTCGTAAATGATACTCAACCGAACACCGATGCTTTGTGAAGCGACAATTGCTCCGTTGGCATCTGAAACAATGGCTTGATAATTAAAGTAATCTTGCGCTTTTAGTTGATTTACAACAACCATTAAAAGAACGATCCAAAGATTTTTCATGACAATGTACTATTTGGTTGGAAATGGATAGTGTTAAAATTCATTTAACTACTGAAAAGCAATAAAGTAAATATTTTATAAAATTAGTGAATAATATTATTGTAAAACTTATAAAACCCATCAACTTCATTATCACTGTAGTACCTTTTGCTTTTAAGTGTATTTCAGTATAGTGAGATTTTTCTTACACTTTTGTTGTAAAATTTTAAAAATTTAATAATAAACTTTGATTTTCTTAATGGTGAACTGATGCTATTCAGCTTTTCAAAAAAATGATTAAAAAATTTTAAATCCTATCTTGCAGCACATAAACCATAACCCAATGGATAATAGAAAAGAAAGAGTTTTATTTAAAAATAATTGGATAACCAAAGCTTTGAATGGAAATAGGAATTGATAGTTTTGCTGCTGTAGACATAAATAATGGGAAACCCACCGCAGTAAATCGAAGGGATGCGATTGCTGCGTTGCTCCAAAGAATTGTTTATGCAGATACCGTTGGACTCGATCTGTTTGGAATTGGCGAGCATCATCGGGAAGAGTTTTTGGACGCTGCCCCGCACATGATTTTAGCGGCAGCAGCGGCGCAAACCCAGCGGATAAAATTGACCAGTGCCGTGAATGTATTGAGTGCTGCAGATCCAGTTCGGGTTTTTCAGAATTACGCCACGCTTGATTTAATTAGTGGAGGACGTGCTGAGATGGTGGTGGGTAGAGGTTCTTTCTCTGAATCATTTCCCTTATTTGGTCATCAGTTTGAAGACTATGATGCTCTTTTTGCAGAAAAATTGGACTTGCTCCTCCAAATTCGGGAGGAAGAGGTGATCACTTGGTCGGGGCAATTCCGAGCTCCTTTGCAGCAGCAAAAAATCACCCCTCGTCCTTTTCAGGAAAAGATGCCCATCTGGTTGGGCGTAGGAGGGACGCCACAATCTTTTGTTCGAGCAGGAAGTTTGGGGCTACCACTGATGATTGCAATTATTGGAGGGGAAACCCATCGTTTTCGACCCTTGGTTGATCTTTACAGAGAAGCCGGTATAAAAGCCGGATTTCCTCTGGAAGCACTTCAGGTAGGGATACATTCCTTGGGCTATGTGGCCAAGGATTCAACCTCAGCGGTAGAAAATTATTTTCCGGGTTATGCGAGAACGTTTACCCGAATTGGCAGAGAAAGAGGCTGGCCTCCAGTGACCCGCGCCGGTTTTAATGCCCAAAACAGCCCCAAGGGAGCATTATTGGTGGGTGACCCGGAAACCGTTGCCGAAAAAATTTTGAGACACAGTACAGCTTTGGGGGGAATCTCCCGTTTCACCTTTCAAATGGACAATGCCGACCTGAGCCACGAACAACTTATGGAATCCATTGCGCTGATTGCCGAAAAGGTGCTGCCCATAGTGAATGGAGCTTGAGAATTTAGAAAAAGGAAGAGGTTGTAAATCTTTGATTTTGATGTTTTCGCCCTTTTTTTTAATGATTTTGAGCAATTTTCATGAATTTGGTTCTTTTTTGAGAATTTGACAAATCGGTTTTATATCGCGAATATTTTATTATTTTGGAGAAATGAGAATTTTTCAACCTATAAAATTGTTGAACGAGAAAAATTTTAGGTAAAAAATCCCTATACCATTGCAATGCAATAGGATAGGGATGGTGTTACTGTGGAGTCGGCGGGAGTCGAACCCGCGTCCAAACAAGCCATACAAGAGCTTTCTACAAGTTTAGTTTTCGTTTGATTTTCGA
>JABISF010000039.1 GCA_018699935.1 Flavobacteriaceae bacterium
CCAGGACCCTCTCCTTAAAAGGGAGATGCTCTACCAACTGAGCTACCAAGTCGGTCAATAAGTGATCTGGCTGGGGCTCGAACCCAGGACCCTCTCCTTAAAAGGGAGATGCTCTACCAACTGAGCTACCAGATCGCTTTTAAGGGTGCAAATATAATATCAAATATGTATTTATCCCCCCGATTTCCTATAAATTTGTAGGAATTTTCAACAATGGAGAAAAGCAAAATTGTACTGTTAGGGTATATGGGGTCGGGGAAGTCTGCGGTGGCAAAGCATATAGCTCGAGAAAGAAATCTTATCGCCATCGATTTGGACAGCTATATAGAGCAAAAAGAAGCACTTCCCATCCGTCAGGTTTTTGCAAAGCATGGAGAAATTTACTTTCGGAAAAAGGAATATGAATATTTATTAGAGCTACTAGGCGAGGACACTTATGACATTATTAGCCTCGGAGGAGGAACGCCTTGTTATTATGATACCATGGAACAACTCAATCAACATAAAGGTGTTGTAGCGATTTATTTAAAAACAAGTATTGGTGAATTGACACGAAGACTTTTTGAAGAAAAATCGGAGCGTCCACTGATTGCTCATTTGGAAACTAAAGCGCAACTCACGGAGTTTATTGGAAAACACCTTTTTGAACGCAATCCCTACTATCAACAAGCAACACTCACGGTTCTTACGGATGATAAGTCCCCTCAGGAAGTAGCACAGGAATTGATCGCACGTTTAGCTTAAATAAATTCCTCGGGCATCGCCTTCCAAAATCACATTTATGTGTTCGCGCAATGAAGTGGATAGTGAAAGTCCTTTAAAATCGGCTTTAATAGGAAAATTTTTGTGATTGCGATTCACCATGACAGCCGTTTTAATTTGAATTACGGGCACTTGTAAAAAATAATTTACAGCATAGATCAAGGTGCTTCCTGTGTTGAGTACATCATCCACTACGACAATGGATTTATTTTCATATGCACTAATCTCGAGCGAGGTGCTGACACCATTGCGAGGATTTTTTTTGTCGATAATAATGTCCACTAGTGTAATATCAAGATTGGAAATGCTTTTTAATTCTGCCGCAATTTCTTTTGCCAAATGGGCTCCGCTACCATTAATTCCTGCCAAAACAAGAGATTGTTGAGTCTCGTTATTTTCATAAATCTGGTAGGCAATGCGTTGGATTGTAGCATTGATATCGCGGGCATTTCGAATTTGATTTCCTTTGATGGTCGACATGTTTTTTTTATAAAAGTACAAATTAGCAATTATTCCTCAGCGTCTTCTTCAGGAGCGCTTAAATCCTCAATATCCCTTCGATCTTTTTTAGTGGGTCTTCCAGTCCCTCTGTCACGCAGTGCTGTGGCCGCAAGTTTTTGCATTTCGTTGACTTCATGTGCATTGGCAGGAGTGGTGTCCATACGATACAAACCAACCAATTTTGCACCCACTCTGCTTTTGGGAAGGTCTAAAACGGTTAAGGTCATCCAAATTTGCTCCTTTTTAACCGATACGGCATCGGTAGGAATCACTTCACGAGAGGATTTTACCACTTGATCATTGATCCTTACCCAGCCTTTTTTACAAGCTTTCGTCGCCAAACTTCTGGACTTATATACCCGAATACACCAAAGATATTGATCGATACGCATCTCTTAAAACTTCTTTAATAGCTTGTACAAAAATAAAGTAAAATTGTATCTTCGCCCCATAAAATAAAGGAACCTTGAAATCATACATTAGCTTCATTTTACTTGTCGTTGTTAGTTTTTCATCTTGTAAAAAAGAGGAGGACACCACCGAGCCCCTGCGCGATGTAGGAGAACAATACGTTGCCGATGATTTGGCCATCAATACGTATTTAAATTCGCACACCTATAATTATGCAGATTTTGAATCGGATTCTACCCTCAGCTTAGAGGACATTAAGATTGACACCTTGGCGGGAGATAATGTTGGAATGAAGTCCCTGAAGGAACTTTCAACTTCTAAAACCATTAAAGTCCCACTGAACGACGGTACCGTAGTGGATCACAAGCTCTATTATTTAGAGGTGAGAGAAGGACTGGGCGAGCAACCCTCCAAAGCCGATTCTACTTATGTTACGTACAAAGGAGAGTTGTTGAACGGGAGAGTATTTGATCAGCGAATTGCTCCCATTTGGATGGATCTTACGGGTGTTATTCGTGGATTTAGAGAAGGGATGCCGTATTTTAAAACGGGAACTTATACCGTAAACGAAGACAATACCGTAGATTTTAGCGGATTTGGAATGGGAATTATTTTCTTACCCTCCGGGATTGGTTATTTTTCTCAAGCCAATGGTTCCATCCCTGCATATTCTCCTTTGATATTCAAAATCGGATTATACACCTATAAAATCACCGATCACGATGGGGATGGTATTCCCTCGTCTTTGGAATATGATCCGGATGAAGATGGTGTTTTAAACGATACCGATGGAGATGGAACGCCGGACTATGCGGACAAAGATTCTTAAAAAGCGTAAGAAAGTCCGAGACTCCATACATTTGGACGGATATCTACTTTTCCAAAATTTACATTTTGATTGTCCAACAATTGCACTTCGTTGGAGTTCAATCCTCTGTCATAACGCACATCCAAACCTAGTGGCCCTAAATGTCCACGAACGCCAAAGTGGATGCCCAAAGTAGTATCACTCTCAATCGTATCGATGCTGTAATTCATTACTGTTGGACTAAAATTATAACGCAAGGTAGGACCCGCAAAAACACTCAAAACAGGAAGTATTTTAAAGCCTGCCGAAACGGGAAGTTCCAAACGGGACTGACCCACTTCAAGGTTGTCGAAGGTTGTTTCGTATTTGTTGAACTGCAATTCGGGTCGTAGATAAAAGAAAAGCAGTTCGATTTCTGTATAAAAACCCACAAAAAAGCCGGAAACATTTCCTTTTGCCGTTTCGACACTTGAAAAATCGGTCATGAGTTCTTTAATATTACCGGAGGCACTAAAATTCAATCCAGCCTTGGCACCATAAGAAAATTGCGCAAAAGAGGATTGGGTTAAAAAAACAAAAAAGGCTAGAACAAGAAGATTTTTTTTCATTGGGAATTATTTTTTTCGATGTATCACTTTTTTAGCTTTCGCTGCAATGGCTGCTGCATTCAAACCGTATTTCTCCATCAACTGTTCGGGGGTTCCGGACTCTCCAAAGGTATCCATAGTCGCCACAAATTCAATAGGTGTAGGCGAATGAACCGCCAAAAGACCAGCGATGCTTTCTCCCATGCCTCCCAAATAGTTGTGTTCCTCAGCAGTAACCACACAACCCGTTTTAGCGATCGACGTTAACAGCAAATCTTTATCCAAAGGTTTGATGGTGTGTATGTTGATGACTTCGGCACTGATGTTGTCTTTTTCAAGGGCTTCGGCGGCTAACAACGCTTCCCAAACCAAATGACCAGTGGCCACTATAGTGACATCGGTTCCCGGGTTTAAAAGAATCCCTTTTCCAATTTCAAAGCCCATTTCGGGGGTGGTAAAATTGGCCACTTTCGGACGGCCAAAACGCAAATAAACAGGACCCTCATAATCCGCTATGGCGATGGTTGCCGCTTTGGTTTGATTGTAATCACAAGGATTGATCACAGTCATTCCGGGAAGCATTTTCATCAAACCGATATCTTCCAAAATTTGGTGGGTTGCGCCATCTTCTCCCAATGTAACTCCGGCATGCGAGGCACATATTTTTACATTTTTGCCAGAATAGGCAATCGATTGACGTATTTGATCGTATACACGTCCCGTAGAGAAATTAGCAAAAGTTCCTGTAAATGGAATTTTCCCACCTATGGTTAACCCGGCGGCGATGCCCATCATATTGGCTTCTGCAATTCCGACTTGAAAAAAACGATCGGGATTTTCGTCAATAAAGGTTTGCATTTTTAAGGAACCGATCAAATCGGCGCAAAGGGCAACCACTTTGGGGTTGGTTCTTCCTAATTCCGTAAGCCCGTCTCCAAATCCTGATCGGGTATCATTACTTCCTTGGTTGGTATATTGTTTCATAATTCTAAATTTTTAGTAGTCCCCAAGGGTTTCAGGATTTTGTGCTAATGCAGTTGCTAATTGTTCGTCATTGGGTGCTTTTCCATGCCAAGCGTGGGTGTGCATCATAAAATCTACACCATGTCCCATGATGGTTTCCATCAAAAACACTATAGGTTTTCCATTACCCAATAGTCCTTTGGCTTCTTGGAGCGTTTCTATGATTCGCCCCAAATCATTTCCTTCTTTCAATGAAAGGACTTGCCAGCCAAAAGCTTTAAATTTATCGGCAATACTTCCCATGTGCAAGACCGTATCGGTACTTCCATCAATTTGTTGCCCATTTAAATCCACGGTGGCAATGAGGTTGTCGACACCTTTTGCGGCAGCATACATAATGGCTTCCCAGTTTTGACCTTCTTGAAGTTCACCGTCTCCCATAAGGGTATATACGGTTTTGGAATCTTTGTTTAATTTTTTAGATAAAGCAGCTCCAATAGAAACGGACAATCCTTGACCCAAAGAGCCAGAAGCAATACGAATCCCTGGAAGCCCTTCATGGGTTGTGGGATGCCCCTGCAAGCGAGAATCAATCAGGCGGAAGGTGTTGAGCTCCTCCACGGGGAAGTAGCCTCTGCGTGCTAAAACACTATAGAATATTGGGGAAATATGACCGTTAGAAAGGAAGAATAAATCTTCGTTGGTTCCATCCATTTGAAAGTCGGGATTGTTTTCCATTACCTCAAAATAGAGGGCAACAAAAAACTCGGTGCAACCCAAAGAACCCCCCGGATGACCGGAATTTACTTTGTGTACCATACGCAAAATATCTCTTCGCGCTTGAGTGGTAAGATTTTCTAATGCGTGTATGTCTGGCATCTGTGATAATTTTGCGCAAAAATACTCTTTCGAGGGGCACTAGCAAAGAGATTTTATAAGTAATTGACAGATTTTATAAAGGATTCATTAACAATTAAAATTCAAAAGTTTAAATCCTTGGAAGAGTACTATCTTTGCCTCCTATGAAATTCGACCTTTTAGCCACCGATCCGAGTTCCAAAGCACGTGCCGGAACTTTGAGTACAGCTCATGGAAATTTGGAAACCCCCATTTTTATGCCTGTGGGTACGGCTGCTACTGTAAAAGGAGTGCACCAACGGGAATTGCGCAACGATATTAAGCCGGATATTATTTTGGCGAATACTTATCATTTATATCTTCGTCCAGGTACTTCTATTCTCGAAAAAGCCGGGGGTTTGCATCAATTTATGCAATGGGAACAACCCATACTGACCGATTCCGGAGGCTATCAAGTGTATTCGCTTTCTGCAAATAGAAAAATTAAAGAAGAAGGCGTAAAATTCAAATCCCATATCGACGGTTCCTATCATGTTTTTACCCCTGAAAGTGCCATCGCCATTCAGCGGTCTATTGGTGCTGATATCATTATGGCATTTGATGAATGTACACCTTTTCCCTGCGATTATCAGTACGCCAAAACATCTATGGAACGGACGCATCGCTGGTTACAACGGTGTATTTCGGCACACCAAGAAATGCCTTTTCAATACGGATTTGAACAATATTTATTTCCGATTGTTCAAGGGAGTTCTTACACCGATTTGCGAAAAGCCTCGGCACATTTTGCTTCCGAGCAGGAAGCTCCCGGTATCGCCATTGGCGGTTTGTCTGTGGGTGAACCGGCGGATATTATGTACGCCATGACAGAAACCGTATGTGCTATTTTGCCCGAAAGCAAACCGCGCTATCTGATGGGCGTAGGAACTCCTATCAATATTTTGGAAAATATCGCTTTGGGGGTGGATATGTTTGATTGTGTGATGCCCACGCGCAATGCCAGAAACGGCATGCTGTTCACCGCTCACGGTACTTTAAATATTAAAAATAAAAAGTGGGAGGCCGACTTTTCCCCATTGGATCCAGAGGGCTATTGTTTTGCCGACTTGGAATATTCTAAGGCCTATGTGCGACACCTATTTACAGTTAACGAAATGCTGGGGAAACAAATCGCAACCTTACACAATTTGAGTTTTTATTTGTGGTTGGTTCGTGAAGCTAGAAAGCATATATTAGCAGGAACATTTGGTCCTTGGAAAGCTAAAATGGTGCACCAAATGCAAGTTCGATTGTAGATGAAGTTAATTGATCGGTACATTTTAAAACGCTATTTGGGCACTTTCTTCGTAATGATTTTGCTGTTTATTCCCATTGGAATTATGGTGGACGTAGCGGAGAAGATTGATATTTTTAAGGAAAAAGAAGTCCCGGCAGGCGTTATTTTTTCCTACTATCTTGATTTTACTTGGTATTTTGGGAATCTATTGTTCCCCATATTTTTATTTCTTTCGGTAATTTGGTTTACCTCAAAATTGGCCAATAACACAGAGGTTATTGCCATTTTAAGCTCTGGAATTTCTTTTCAACGCTACCTTCGTCCTTTTCTCATTGGGGCTACTTTTATTGCGGTTTTTGCTTTTTTTGCGGGGATGTTTATCGTTCCTAAATCCAATTTGGGATTCAATGAATTCAGATTTGAATACATTACCAAAAAAGGAGAGCGCAACATTGATGAGGTTTTTCAACAAATCAATGACAATGAGTTTATTTATGTAAGTAAGTACGATCCTGTTCGAAAAAGAGCTACAAATTTCAGTTTGGAACATTTTGAAGGCAATACATTAAAACACAAAATCGAATCGGATTGGATTCGCTGGATTGAACGGGATAGTAATTTTCGGATGACCAATTATAGAATTCGATTTTTTAATGGGGATCAGGAACGTATTTATGCCAAATCGCGACAGGATACGATTTTGGATTTTGAAATTGAAGATTTGGCTCCTGTTTCCTATTTGGCAGAAACCCTAAATTTTGGGGAGTTAAATCAATTTATAGAAGAAGAACGACAACGCGGATCGGTGCTCATCAATAGCCATTTGTTGGTGCGTCACAAACGGTGGAGTATTCCTATTTCGGCTTTTATTCTGACCATTATCGCAGTTGCCGTAGCCTCATTCAAGCGCAGGGGTGGGATGGGTGTGAATTTGGCCTTTGGGATCACTTTGGGGTTCTTGTTTATTTTCTTCGATAAAATTTTTGGCGTTATGGTGAACAAATCCACTTTTCCGCCCTTTATTGCCGCTTGGATTCCTTTAGTTGTTTTTGGAATATTGGCTTTTATATTGTTGCGATATGCGAAGCGATAGATCAAAAAACGTCATTCTCTTTCATTTTATCGTTTTTATTTTTGGCTTTTCCTCCATATTAGGCGCAGTGATTTCTTTGGATGCCCTCCCTTTGGTGATTTATCGAATGCTTTTGGCAACCCTAGGTTTGGGGGTGTATTTTTTAATTTTTAACCGAAAATTATTTCAACTGTCGCAAAAGCTGTGGGTGGGAGTTTTACTGGGAGGGGTGGTGATCAGTATCCATTGGATTACCTTTTTTCATGCCATCAAAATAGCTGGAGTTTCCCTCACCCTTTCCATGATGTCCACAGGAGCCCTCTTGGCGGCATTGCTAGAACCTTTGTTTTACAAACGCAAAATCATGGCCTATGAATTGTTTTTTGGGCTGCTGGTCGTAGTGGGGGTAGGGGTTATTTTTAATGCAGAATTCAATCAGTGGGAGGGACTTTTAATCGCTCTGTTTTCCGCCTTTTTAAGTGCTCTTTTTACCATTATCAATGGAAAATTAGTTCAGCAAGCAAAAGCCATTACACTTTCCTTTTATCAACTGTTGATAGGAGGTCTGGTGGTTTTAGGCGTTGCTTTTATCAATCAAACCGTTATCGTTACACCCTTCCAACTTTCCCAATGGGATTTTTTGGCGCTGTTGGTTTTAGCCTGGTTTTGTACCTCCTATGCTTTCAATGCCTCCATTTCGGTCATGAAGCATTTGTCGCCCTACACAGTAATGATGATTATCAATATGGAACCCATTTATGGGATATTGATGGCCGTATTGTTTTTAAATGAGCAGAAGGAATTGAGTTTTCCTTTTTTTATTGGTTTTACCATCGTTTTTACGGCCATTGTTTTAAATGGAGTTTTTAAAATGAGGAAAGAAAAAGAAAAACCTTCCTCCTTGATATGAAAGAATTTTTACATTTGCCTAATACTTATAAATGATGGAGTATTTAGATTTTGAACTTCCGATTAAAGAACTGCACGACCAATTGGACAAATGCAAGGTGATTGGTGATGAGAGTGATATTGATGTCACCGAAACCTGTGCGCAGATTAATAAAAAATTGGATAAAGCAAAAGCCGAGATTTATTCAAAATTGACCCCTTGGCAACGCGTACAACTGTCGCGCCATCCCTCACGTCCTTATACACTAGACTATATTCGTGCCATTTGTGGAGACACTTTTTTGGAGCTTCACGGCGACCGAAACGTGCAAGACGACAAGGCAATGATTGGCGGTCTCGGAAAAATTGGCGATCAGTCGTTTATGATTATTGGAACCCAAAAAGGCTATAACACCAAAACCCGCCAATATAGAAACTTTGGAATGGCCAATCCTGAAGGCTATCGAAAAGCTTTACGCTTGATGAAATCGGCTGAAAAATTCAATGTACCCATCATCACTTTGATCGATACTCCCGGTGCTTTTCCGGGTTTGGAAGCAGAGGAGCGTGGACAAGGAGAAGCCATTGCGCGAAACATATATGAAATGATGTCCATCAAAGTTCCCATCATCGTGGTTGTCATTGGTGAGGGTGCTTCTGGAGGAGCTTTGGGAATCGGTGTTGGAGATAAAATCCTGATGCTTGAAAACACTTGGTATTCTGTGATTTCACCGGAATCTTGCTCTTCGATTTTATGGCGCAGTTGGGAACATAAAGAAGCTGCTGCAGAGGCTTTAAAATTAACGCCCAAAGACATGCTCAAAGCCAAATTGATTGATAAAATAGTGAAGGAACCCATTGGTGGAGCGCATTTTGACAGAGCCGCTACTTTTGAAACCCTCAAAAAAGAATTGATTGCAACGCACAAAAAACTTCAGAAAGCAAACCCTAAAACACGCATCATTGCGCGGCGGGAGAAGTTTATTGCGATGGGTAATTTTAGTGGCTGATAATTCTACACTTATCAACATTTTTTTTTAGTTATAAACAGGCGTTTCTTTATAGATGGATGAAAATTCGCATCCTATTTATTGCTTCTAATATTTAAGAAAGCATTTATTTTAGACCCATGAAAGAGAACAAGTCAATTGGGATTGCGGCATCCAAAATGCCAAGTGTAATTAATCTGCAACAAGGCAAATTGCCTCCTCAAGCACTGGATTTGGAAGAGGCTGTTTTGGGGGCTATGTTGATTGACAAAAAAGGAGTGGACGAAGTCATTGACATTCTCAATCCGGAAGCTTTCTACAAAACGGCGCACCAATATATTTTTGAAGCGATTTTCACCCTATTTCAAACTTCGGAGCCCATCGATTTGTTGACGGTTTCTGCTGAATTGCGAAAAAAAGGACGACTGGAATCCATTGGCGGGGAATATTATTTGGTTCAATTGTCCCAACGGGTAGCCTCATCAGCGCATATCGAATTTCATGCAAGAATCATACTGCAAAAATTTATTCAAAGGAGTTTGATCAAAATTTCCAATGAAATTATAGAAAGTGCCTACAAAGAATCTACGGATGTTTTTGATCTGTTGGATGAGGCGGAATCAAAACTCTATGACGTCACTCAAGGCAACATTCAAAAAACATCTGAATCGGCGCAAAATCTGGTCATTCAAGCCAAGAAGCGGATCGAAGAAATCTCCAAACGCGAAGGACTCAGTGGCGTCAGTACGGGTTTTGAGAAATTGGACAAACTCACCTCAGGATGGCAGCCCAGCGATTTGATTATTATTGCGGCACGGCCGGGGATGGGAAAAACGGCTTTGACGCTTTCGATGGCGCGTAATATTGCTGTGACCAAACAGATTCCTGTGGCTTTTTTCTCTTTGGAAATGTCATCAGTTCAATTGATTACTCGACTTATTTCTGCGGAAACCGGTCTTTCCTCCGAAAAATTGCGTACCGGAAAGTTGGCCGACCACGAATGGCAGCAACTGAATGTCAAAGTTACAGCCCTTGAAAAGGCCCCTTTATTTATAGACGATACTCCCTCGCTTTCTATTTTCGATCTGCGGGCCAAAGCACGACGTTTATCGTCGCAACAAGGCATCAAACTCATTATTGTGGATTATCTGCAATTGATGACGGCCAGTAGTAATAATAAAAGCGGAAATCGAGAGCAGGAAATTTCAACAATCTCACGAAACCTAAAAGCCCTTGCCAAAGAGTTGAACATACCAGTGATTGCCCTTTCTCAGCTGTCGCGAGCGGTAGAAACAAGAGGAGGCACCAAACGCCCCATGTTGTCCGATCTTCGGGAATCGGGAGCCATTGAACAAGATGCGGATATTGTTTCTTTTATTTATCGACCCGAATATTATAATATCGACGAGTGGGATGATGACGAGCGCTCTCCTTCCCAAGGACAGGCGGAATTTATTGTTGCCAAACACCGTAATGGAGGCTTGGACAACATCCGGTTAAAGTTTATTGGACATCTTGGGAAATTTGAAGATTTGGACAACTTTGATGCGCCCTTCGAATTTCAATCCAAAATGAATCCCAACGAAAATACCATCGCTCCCAATAGTTTCCCCAGTCCGGAGGATGCGTTTGGTTCAGATAGGGATCTCGAAGACGACGATTTGACTCCTTTTTAGCGGTCAGCACTTACTACTATTTGGGGTTTCTCTGTTTTTTTTCTGGAGATTAAGGTTATAAATTATTTTTTGGGTTTTATCTATATAAGTATCTTATCATCAGTATATTATTATTCAATAAGTTGATCTAAATGTCTTTTGATATTTGCAAAATCTTTCTTGCTCGCATGTGCACAAAAGCCCCGATCAAAAGCAAAAGCTGCTTTGACGATGGGTTGATGTATAGAGATGTATGGAATAAACCGCAGGTTTTTCATGAACAGGAACAGATTTGGGTATTGATATTTTCAAATATAGAAAAAAAAAGAACCCCAACTCTGGGAAGGGGTTAATTTTTAAATATTTAATAATGAGGGCAATATAACTGAAAATTCAAAAGCTAGAGAAACTAAATCAGTCCAGCACTTCGGCACTTCGGCAAGCTCAGTGTCTTGTTTTTATAAATGGATCACCTCTCCATAGGCATCGGCTACAGCTTCCATCACAGCCTCACTCATGGTGGGGTGGGGGTGCACTGTTTTGAGTACCTCATGACCTGTAGTTTCCAGTTTTCTTCCCAAAACGGCTTCAGCAATCATATCGGTCACGCCTACACCAATCATGTGGCAGCCCAGCCATTCGCCGTATTTGGCATCAAAAATCACTTTGACAAAACCTTCGGAATTTCCTCCTGCTTGCGCTTTTCCGGATGCGGAAAAAGGAAATTTTCCCACTTTGATGTCGAAGCCTTTTTCTTTGGCTTGTGCTTCGGTCATTCCGACGGAAGCAATCTCGGGAAAGCAGTAGGTACATCCGGGAATATTTCCATAATCCAAGGCTTCCACCTGCTGGCCTGCAATTTTTTCCACGCACAAAATTCCCTCTGCCGAAGCCACATGTGCCAGAGCCTGTCCGGAAGTAACATCGCCAATGGCATAATATCCGGGGATATTAGTTTGGTAAAAATCATTGACGAGAATTTTATCGCGATCGACCGCAATTCCCACATCTTCTAGACCGAGATTTTCAATATTGGTTTTAATTCCAACGGCAGAAAGTACCACATCTGCTTCCAGTTGTTGTTCTCCTTTGTTCGTTTTTATGGTGGCAGTAACGCCTTTTCCTTGGGTATCCACAGCCGTTACTTCGGCACTGGTCAGGATGTTAATGCCGCTCTTTTTAAAGGAGCGTTCCAATTGTTTGGAAACGTCTTCATCTTCTACGGGCACTATACGATCCAAATATTCAACAATGGTGACTTCAGTCCCCATGGCGTTGTAGAAATAGGCAAACTCAATACCAATGGCACCCGATCCCACTACGATGAGTTTTTTGGGTTGCTTAGGCAGGGTCATTGCTTCTCTATAGCCAATTACTTTTTTTCCGTCTTGAGGCAGCGCAGGGAGTTCTCTGGATCGTGCACCAGTGGCAAGTATAATATGCGAAGCACTGTATTCTTCGGTTTTACTATCTAAAGTTACACTGACTTTCTTTCCGGGAAGTACTTTTCCAAAACCGTTAAGGACATCAATTTTATTCTTTTTCATCAAAAATTGTACACCTTTGCTCATCCCCGCAGCCACATTCCGGCTTCGGTTGACTACAGCGTCAAAATCTTTGTCGTATTCTTTTACACTCAAACCGTAATCACCAGCATGTTTTAAATAGTCGAAAACTTGTGCCGATTTTAAAAGGGCTTTGGTGGGAATACAGCCCCAATTCAAACACACCCCTCCCAAACTTTCCTTTTCTACTATGGCGGTTTTAAGACCCAATTGTGATGCGCGAATGGCGGTTACGTAGCCTCCCGGGCCACTGCCTACTACAATAATATCGTATGAACTCATGAAGTGTGTTTTAAATTCGCTGCAAATTTACAAAAGTGAGGGGAATATGGAAGCTTATTTTTCTTTGGGTAGAAAATCAATACTTGCGGCATTCACACAATACCGTTCTCCGGTTTCGGTGGGACCGTCGTTAAACACATGCCCCTGATGCCCTCCACAACGCGCACAAACAATTTCGGTACGCCGCATCCCATGACTTTCATCATTTATAAATTCAAGGGCACCGGGAAGGGCAGCATCATAGGAAGGCCAACCACAGTGGCTGTCAAATTTATTGCTGGAATCATAGAGTTCTTGTCCACATCCTTTGCAACAATAAACGCCTTTTTCAAAATGATCGTTATAAACTCCCGTAAAAGCATATTCGGTTCCCTTTTCTCTTAATATTCGATATTCATCAGCACTCAATTGTGCCCGCCATTCGGCTTCTGTTTTTTGTACGGGATAATTATTTTTTTTCATCGGTAGGAATAAAAGCTAATGCAGCAGAGTTGATACAATGACGTTTTCCGGTCGTATTTCTGGGACCATCGTTAAAGACATGTCCCAAATGCCCACCACAGGTATTACATTTTAATTCCGATCGCGGATAACCAATTTTATAATCAACATCGTACTCCAAATGTTCTTCTATTCCTCGGTCAAACGAAGGCCAGCCCGATCCAGAATCGTATTTGTATTGCGATTCATATAAGGGTGTTTGACAACCGGCACATACATAAACTCCGGTTTTCTTATTATAGGTCAAGGGTCCCGTAAAAGCACGTTCAGTGGCTGCATGCCGCAGGACGTCATAGGCCAAGGGGGAAAGGATTTCTTTCCATTCGGCATCCGTTTTACTGACGGGATAGGCTTTATTGGGTGTTTCTTTATTTTGAGAATTCCCTTTACAGGAAATTAAAAAAGTCAAGAGCAGTAGGGGAACAAATTTTTTCATGATTCAATTTTTACCAAAATTAGAAAACTTTTTTCCATGCGATGAGGCTGGAGAATTTCTTTGTTAAAATTTAACATACACATAAAGTGGAGATTCATTATTTTTATCAAATAAAATTTAACCTATGAGACCCCTGTCTTTTCTTTTAATGATACTTATGTTTTCGGCTTCTAAAGTCAACCACTTGACGGGTAAGAAAACCTTTAACGCCTTTTCTAACAAGCAACTGTTTCCCATGGCTTTGCAACAATACAATTCGTTTTTGAGTGAAAACGAAGTCATCCGCGGAACCACTGAACAAGCAAAAATTGCGACCATCGGCAAGAAAATTGCAGCCGCGGCGCAACGTTATTTTGCCTATAAAGGATATCCGGAATATCTGAAAGAATACGCTTGGGATTACAATTTGGTAAAAAACGACCAACGCAATGCTTGGTGTATGCCCGGTGGAAAGATCGTATTTTATACAGGCATTCTTCCAATTGCCAAAAACGATGCCGGAATTGCTGCCATCATGGGGCATGAGGTGGCGCACGCCCTTGCCGATCATGGAGGACAGCGGATGTCTATTAGTTTGGCGCAAAAAAGCTTGAGTGCTGTTGCGATAAAAGCTACAGAAAAACAACCCGAAGAAAAACGAAAAGCCATACTAACCGCCTATGGCATCGGATCGACCGTGGGAGCGGTACTTCCATTCAGTAGAAAACACGAATCCGAAGCGGATAAAATCGGCTTGGAATTAATGGCCATTGCCGGCTATGATGTGAATGAGGCACCCAAATTATGGGAACGCATGAAAGCTGCTTCGCAAGGCAAATCCCCACCCGAATTGTTAAGTACACATCCTTCCAATCAACGGCGCATTGACAATTTAAAAAAATGGGCAGCGGAAGCGAAAACACTTGCTCAAAAAATCAATTCCCAACCCTAACTCATAAACGCATTGTTTTTTATTACTTTAGGGAACTAAATTTATTGGATGCTATCGCTAAAAATTCCTTTAGAAAAAGGAAGTAAAAAATTAATCAATGCATGGGCTTTTTACGATTGGGCGAATTCCGTCTATCCACTGGTCATATCATCAGCGATTTTCCCTATCTATTTTGGAGCATTATTTTCAGAAATCAATACCATTGCTGTTTTTGGTTATGATGTGAAAAACACAGCCATGATCAGTTTTGTTACTGCTGCTGCTTTTTTGGTGGTTGCTTTGATGTCTCCCATTTTATCCGGAATTGCCGATTATATAGGCAATAAGAAACGGTTTATGAAACTCTTTGTCTATCTGGGAGCAATCAGTTGCATGGGTTTATATCTATTTCAACTAGAAACCATTTATTTGGGATTAATCATCTATTTTTTTGGGTTGATTGGGTACTGGTCGAGCTTGGTTTTCTACAACTCCTATTTACCCGACATCGCGCATCCAGAACAACAAGACCGGGTCAGTGCACGAGGGTTTTCCATGGGGTATGTAGGAAGTGTTATTTTACTACTTTCCAATTTGGCCATGGTCATGTATCCCGACTGGTTTGGTATTACCGGAACAGCGGAAGAAGCGGCAATGAAAGCCATGCGCTATTCGTTTTTTTCGGTTGGGATCTGGTGGATTGTTTTTAGTCAATATTCATTTTATTATTTACCCAAGGGCAATCATGAAGTCAAAGTCACTAAAGATATTTTTTGGAACGGCTATCGTGAACTTCGATCGGTTTGGTTGCAATTGGAACAACACAAAGGATTAAAACGCTTTTTACCCGCCTTTTACATGTATAGCATGGCGCTTCAAACGGTTTTATTGGTAGCCGCTTATTTTGGCGAAGAAGAAATTGCGTGGGGGAGTGCCGGAGAAAAAACCATGGGACTCATTATCAGCATTCTTTTAATCCAGATTGTTGGAATTTTAGGAGCTTTGTTGACTGCCCGTGCCTCCGAACGCTTTGGCAACTTACGGGTATTGATTGTCATCAATTTTATTTGGGCGATGTTGTGTTTTTATGCCTATACTATTCATACGCCAGTAGATTTCTATACCGTGGCCGGGATGGTGGGTATGGTCATGGGTGGATTGCAAGCCTTGTCACGCTCCACCTATTCCAAATTACTCCCCAAAACGCAAGACACGACCTCCTTTTTTAGTTTTTATGATGTAACTGAAAAAATTGGAATCATCATCGGGATGTCCCTCTTTGGAGTTATTGATCAAATTACCGGAAGTATGCGGAATGCCATTTTGTTTTTTATGCTCTTTTTTATGTTCGGAGCGTTTATGCTTTTTCGTGTTCCTCGAAGCAAAACTTTATCCTAGTCGCGAATACGAATATCTCCTGATCCGGTGACTTTTGATTTCTGTTGTTTTGGGTTGCCATAACACACCACATCGC
The DNA here is from genome assembly GCA_018699935.1 of Flavobacteriaceae bacterium. Taxonomy (GTDB): domain Bacteria; phylum Bacteroidota; class Bacteroidia; order Flavobacteriales; family Flavobacteriaceae; genus MS024-2A. The sequence goes on from JABISF010000039.1 coordinate 15,939, forward strand.
CCGATCCAGTGACAGTAATATTCACTTTTGTTTTTGCATACATGCTTATATCTCCTGAACCAGTGATTTTAGCACTACCTATATCTGCTTTCAGTGCCTGCGCGTTGATATCCCCCGAACCTGTGAGCGTATAATCCACGTCCAACGCTGTTCCTTTCAACTGGATTTCACCGGAACCCGTAACAGTTGCCTCTAACGTTTGCACTGCTGTGCCCAGCACTATATCTCCGGATCCAGAAAGGATTACTTCAAATTTATCAGCTTCTATAGGGAAAGTTGCGGCGATGTCTCCTGAACCACTTAAATTGACATGATCAATTTGTTCCACTGGAACTGTGATATAAACCTTGCCAGAGTTCCAACTTTTATACCAAGATTGCTTTTTTTGCTGGATGATTAAGGTGCCATTTTTTACTTTAGTTTCTATCATTTCAAGATCATCGGCATCGCCCTTGAGTTGGAGGATTCCTTCATTTCCTGCGATCAATTTTACATCATAGCTTCCCGCCACATGGATGCCCTCATAGGGGCCAACATTGCGCTGTTCAGATTGTTGGGCAACAAGTTGTGCGATTGGGAATAACATGAGGCTTAGTGCAATAAGAATGAGTTTTGTTTTCATAAGATTAAATAATTAGGGGTTAGTAGCGTTAAACTTAACACTTCCATATTCGGAAGTGATGTTGAGGGTTGCATTATTGGGACGATCGAAAGATTTTCCACTAAAAAATTTTTCGGTGGATTTAATTCGTTCAACGGTGTGTTCTAATGGAACAGTAGATTTAAAACTGGCGTATTCCAAATCGACTGTGTAATCAAAAGCCCATTGGGTGTTGATGCCGAGTTGAATTCCGGTATAGGAAGCATCAATTTGTACTTCTTTCACCTCGGGGTAAATATGATTAACGCGGATTAAACCAAATTCATTTTGTAAGTCGAGTTGTTGATGTACGGAGCCACAGCTGACGGTCAAGTAATCTCCACTTCCCCGCAACACAGCTACCGCATCAATCTCAATTTTGCCGTAGTCATTTTTAAAATCTAATTGCCCAATTTTATGAAAATAGGCGTTGGTGTAATCTGCATTTAAGCGAATCTTTCCGGCTTCTTCCAAATCAAATCCGGAATAGTCGGCGTTTATACTTCCGCTTTCGATATAGTCAAAACTGGAATTGGAAGTATAATCAAAGGAAAGTTCGTTGTCCTCGGCCAAAAGCTCGCCAATAATCAGCTTTCCATAATCACAACGAATCTTGGCATGACCTTTCAATCGGTTCAATCGAATGCTGCCGTAGTCATTTTTTAAATCTACAGAATTGCTGAGGGGGAGTTTTACGGTATAATCGATTTTGTAATTTATGGAATTGCTAGAAAACCATTTAAATCCCCAACCTTCTTCCACTCGAGTGACGGCTTCTACACGACTGGGTTCCAACGAAAATTCGACATCAATGGCATCGAGTTTTTCCTGTACGCTTTTTGAGCTTCGTCCATTCACCGTGATGACCACATCAATGACCACCTCATTTTGATCCCAACTGCTGATGTTCAAATCGCCAAAGGCATTTTCAATCCGAACCAAGGCATCTGCATTGACTTCCATGGTTCTGTGAAGGGTTTTACTGCGTTCTTGGAAAGTAGCGTAAAGACTATCTACGGTTCCCACGAGCAGGAGGAATGCAAGGCTGAGTTTAGAGTATTGCTTCTTCATTTTTGTTATTTTTAAAATATATGATTTGTTCTTGTAATTCAGTGAGTAGCTCCAATTGGGTTTGTAAGTTGGCAATCAATGCTTGAATCAATTGAGGCTGCTGCGGTTGATTCTCCCATTGTTCATACAACTGTTGGTAGTCCCCCTGTAGGCGATGGATCTGTTTTTGGTAGCTTTCCATAAACTTTTTTCCTTCCGGAAGGGATTGCTTTTCAATAGTATCCAATTGATAATTTATAAGTTGGGTAAAATAAGCTTCGGCTTGCTGAAAACTGGCAACTTCTTTACTAGGAGGGGGGAGAAGTGAATTCCAAACCCCGGCTCCCACACTCAAGCAGAGCAGTAACACAGCTGCCCACTGCCATGGATACGTTCTTTTACGCGAGGATTTTTGTGCATTAAGCTTTGCTAAAAAAACGTCTTCGTGATCTTCGGGAAGTTCTGGATAGTGTTGTTGGTGCTCCCAATTTTTAAAAGCCGCTTTAAGTTGATTTTCGTTCATTTTAAATATTTTTTCAATTGTTCTCGTGCCCGAGACAGGGTGGTTCTGCAGTTGGCAGCACTCCATTGAGTGATTTCGCTGATTTCTTCATGATCAAAACCTTCCAAATAATACAATTTTAGGATCAGTTGGTAGCGTTCATTGAGTTGGCTGAGTGCATCATCCAATTGCCCTGCTTCCAAATTCCATCCCCGATCTTCCGTTTCTAAAGGAGATTCGCTCAGCTCCAATTGGTTTTCTAAAGCATCATCGTGGGAATAGCGACTGTTTTTTTGGTAGTAATGGATGCTTTTTCGAACCACAATTTTGTGCAACCAACCTTCAAAACTTCCCGAGGCTTGATACTGTCCTAACTTTTGAAAAGCAGTAATAAAACCCTCTTGAACCGCATCCAGTGCATCCTCAGTGTTCTTTACAATTCGGTAGGCACTGTAAAAAAGTTTTTTGTTATAACGTTGATAGAGTTCCATTTGAGCTTTTTGATCATTCCTTTGACAAGCTAGAATAAGCGTTTCTATATGTTGTTTTTTATAATTCAAATTACATCGTTCATAATCTAAGAGAAGATAAAATAAATATTGTTACACTTAAAATCATACAAATTTCATGGCACAACTATTGCCACTACTTAGTGTTGATTAATAATTGGACAAGGGAATCGGGCAGACGTTCGTTTTTTATTCCGATTAATGACATTATGACCTAAACAAAAAGAAATGGCGAGATCTATTTTTAATTCCATTGACAACTTGTCATTGCAAGATTTAGAATCCGAAGCGGATTTAATTCCTTTGATGTCCACCGAGGACGAAGAAGCATTAGAAAACGAAGTCCTTCCCGATACTGTTCCTATCTTACCTTTACGAAATACGGTGCTTTTTCCGGGGGTAGTTATCCCCATTACAGCCGGGCGGGATAAGTCCATCCAACTTATAAAAGATGCCAACAAAGGAGATAAAATCATTGGTGTGGTTGCGCAACGCAATGAAAGCATCGAAAATCCGGGGCCTAATGACATCTATAATTTGGGAACGGTTGCACAAATTCTCAGGGTTTTAAAAATGCCCGACGGGAATACGACCATCATTATTCAAGGAAAAAAACGATTCACAATCAAAAGCATCGTCGAGGAAAAACCCTACCTAAAAGCACAAATTGAACCGGTGGATGAGGCATTGCCTAAAAAAAATGACAAAGAATTTCTTGCCACCATTGACTCCATCAAAGACTTGGCATTGCAGATCATACAAGAGAATCCCAACATCCCTTCGGAGGCCTCTTTTGCAATAAAAAATATACAGACCCCTTCTTTTCTAATCAATTTTGTGTCTTCCAACATGAATGTTTCCGTGAAGGAAAAACAGCAGATACTGTCGGAGGTTAGTTTGCACCAGCGTGCGTTGATGTGTCTTAAGCACATGAACGAAGAATACCAAAAATTGGCATTGAAAAATGATATTCAATCCCGTGTTCGTTCAGAGATGGATTCCCAACAACGGGAGTATTATTTGCACCAACAAATGAAAACCATACAAGAGGAATTGGGTGGGGTTTCCTATGAAGAAGAAATTGAAGAAATGAAAGCCCGTGCCAAAGAAAAGATTTGGAATGCGGAGGTGGGTACTCATTTTGACAAGGAATTGAACAAACTGCAACGCATGAACCCACAAGTGGCTGAGTATTCCATCCAGCGGAATTATTTGGATCTTTTTCTTGAGCTCCCTTGGGATGAATTTTCGGAAGATAATTTTGATTTAAAACGCGCCCAAAAAATATTGGATCGTGATCATTTTGGTTTGGAAGAAGTCAAAAAACGAGTTATTGAATACCTTGCTGTTTTAAAACTTCGCAACGACATGAAATCGCCCATTCTATGTCTCTATGGTCCTCCGGGAGTAGGGAAGACCTCCTTGGGGAAATCCATAGCGGAGGCGTTGGGGCGGGAATATGTTCGTATTTCTTTGGGAGGAATGCGCGATGAAGCAGAAATCAGAGGGCATCGAAAAACGTATATTGGTGCTTTGCCAGGAAGAATTATTCAAAGTTTGAAAAAAGCAGGGACTTCCAACCCGGTTTTTGTTTTGGATGAGATTGACAAGCTTTCCACGGGAGCGCAAGGTGATCCTGCATCAGCGCTGTTGGAAGTATTAGATCCCGAGCAAAATGAATCTTTCTATGATAACTTTTTGGAAATGGGCTACGATCTTTCCAAAGTTCTTTTTGTAGCGACTGCCAATAGCTTGAGCCCCATCCATCCAGCCCTACGCGATCGTATGGAAATCATCAATGTGAGTGGTTATACGTTGGAAGAAAAAACTTCCATTGCACAAAAGTTTTTACTTCCCAAACAGCTTAAAGAACACGGGATGAAAAAAAACCAACTCCGACTTAAAAAGGCGGTCTTGGACAAAATTGTAGAAAGCTATACCCGAGAGTCGGGGGTGCGGGGCTTGGAAAAACAAGTGGCTAAAACCGTCCGTTATGCTGCTAAATCGATTGCCATGGAGGAAGATTATAAAATCGATCCCGACTTGGAAGATTTGACTACTATTTTAGGACCAGCCAAAGTGAACCGAGACCTTTATGAAAATAATCATGTGGCTGGGGTTGTTACTGGTTTGGCGTGGACTTCTGTCGGAGGGGATATTTTATTTATTGAATCCGCTATTTCTAAGGGAAAAGGCAATTTGAGTATTACGGGGAATTTGGGCAAAATCATGAAAGAATCTGCTACCATAGCCATGGAATACATCAAAGCCAATGCGGACTTGATGGGCTTGTCTGATTTTAATTTTGATCAATACAATATACATATTCACGTTCCCGAGGGGGCAACGCCTAAAGATGGCCCTAGTGCTGGCATTACCATGTTGACCTCTTTGGTGTCTTTGTTTACTCAAAAACGTGTAAAGAAAAATCTGGCCATGACTGGAGAAATCACCTTGAGAGGCAAGGTGCTTCCCGTTGGTGGTATCAAAGAGAAAATACTCGCAGCAAAACGTTCTAATATTAAAGAAATTATCCTTTGTGAGGACAATAGAAAAGATATTGAAGAAATTAAAGACTCCTATTTGAAAGGACTTAAATTTCATTATGTTAAAGAGATGCACGAAGTTTTGTCTCATGCCATTACTGCTCAAGATGTTGTAAATGCCAAAAACTTTTCTGCATAGTTTCATAACATCCTCCTTTTTTTCTAATCCAAAATAAGCATGTTAAAAATTCATGTATTTTTAACCTATGAATAAAATCAATATTGCTATTGATGGTGCTGCTGCTACAGGTAAAAGCACCTTAGCCAAACGCTTGGCCAAAGCTTTGGATTATATCTATATTGATACCGGGGCTATGTTTAGAGCGATTACTTTTTTTGGTTTGGAACAACATCCCAAGGGGGAAATCAATGTGCCGCTTCTTGTTGCCTCACTATCGGAAATTTCAATTCATTTTGAGGAAACACCTTCGGGTCAGCGCACTTTTCTAAATGGAGTGGATGTTACCCAAGCCCTTCGAAACCCTGAAATCAATGCTAAGGTAAGTGCCGTTGCTGTACTCCCGGAAATTCGTTCCTTTTTGCTTGATATACAACAGCAACTGGGGGAGGACAAGGGTGTAGTGATGGATGGTCGAGACATTGGTACGGTTGTTTTTCCCAAAGCAGAATGTAAATTCTTTCTTACTGCCTCACCCGAAATTCGTGCCCGCCGAAGGTTTAATGAACAATTGGCGGATGGGATAGATGAATCTTATGAAGCGGTACTTCAAAATGTAAAAGCAAGAGATCACCAAGATTCTACTCGAGCCATAGCTCCTTTGACCAAAGCCGTTGATGCCCTAGAAATTGATGTCAGTGATTTATCTATAGAAGCCGTATTTCAAGTGATGACGCATCATATTTCCGAAAAGGGTTGGACGAAACAGTAGTATAACGTCCCTCAGCTGTGATCCTTTGAATCTTGAGCGGGAATCTAAATTAATCGACAGCACCTTTTTATTTTTCTAATAGTAGAGGATTTTTTTGTGGATACTAATATCGTTTTTGAATAAGTCCGTTAATTATGTTAATGCGGACTTAAAAGAATAATAATGTTTTCACAATTAGGAAAATGATATGACTTAGCCCAATATATTCCCACTAAAATTGCTCAAAATAAATCTCAAATCTTTAAAACTTAATCAAATGAAAAATTTTTATTTAATCACATTATTTGCACTGTTTATATTTTCCTGTGCTAAAGACGAACCCGCAGAGGAGAAAAAAATGGAGCCTGAAACCACTACTCCGCCGGTAGTAGAAACCCCCGATGATACTACTGACAATAACAATGACCCCACGGTCGCAGGTTTTTTATATACCTCCACCAATGGTGAAGGGATAAATCAGATTCTCAAACTGGAACGTTTGAGTGATGGAAGCTTAGTCAATGAAGTGGCTTACGCTACAGAAACGATTGGAGGGGCAAATACAGCCGCCGGAGGGGATGCCTTTGGTGATTTTGATTCTCAAGGGGCTATTCAAATTATTGGAGACTATTTACTGAATGTGAATGCTGGAGGTAATTCTATTTCTGTGTTTTCTATTGATCGACCCACGGGAGATTTAACCCTAATAGGCAATACTGATTCCAATGGAGAACGTCCTGTAAGTATTAGTTTTACCCTCAAAGCAGGAAGTACCGACCAATATTGGGTGGCCGTAGGAAACCAATGGAATAATCCGAATGTACAAAAAGATGGTGAGGCAATTGAACGCTATCCTAATGACGAATTTCATGTCTTGGATTTAACGGCTCAAGATGCTAGTGATGAAAATAGAAATTTAGCACTATTTAGTTTCGATGCCACCAGCGGAGCCTTAAGCTTCGAGAAAAAATTAGCCACCTATGTTAGAGAAAACGGAGGACCAACCTGTGTGGTTTTTAGCGATGACGGTACTAAAATTTCAGTTTCTACATGGGGCATTGCTCACTTTGGAACACAAAATACTTCTCTTGAAGAACAACATTCGAGTCGAATTTATGTTTATGATTTTTCAAATGGTGAGGTGAGTGGAGAACGCTATTTTGAAGAAGAAGGGATTGCAGGAAGTATTGGACAAAATTGGGCTAAAGACAACAATTCGGTATTGCATGTATCAAATTTTAATTGATTCCTACGAAAAGAGATAACAGTCTGACTGTTTTAATGGATAACGGTACAGAAGTCACTAAGGTGGCCAACTATAATACTGTTGAAGCAGACGACATTGATGAAGCTTGTTGGACGATTTTGAATCCCGATGGTGATAAATTATATGTATCAAGTTTTGGTGCTAACGCAATATCAATTTTTGACATTGGAAGTGATGGTCTAGTGACTTCAACTTCGCCTGTAGTGCTTAAACGAAGTGATTTTGCACCCGCTGGAGATACAAAAGATATGTTTATCACAAGTGATAATTCCTTTATGTACGTCATTGGGGCGTTCCAATCTTTTTCCATCAACCGATTTGACTTGTCCTCCTCTGGAGGTGAATATGTCTCGCAAACAACTTATGAAACAACTAAAGTCTCAGTAGGTACCCCTGGAGTATATAATTTCTTGGGACTTATTGGGTATGATTTATAATTAACTAAAGAGATTTATTGTTAAAGAAGCTGCCTCAATACTGAGGCAGTTTTTTTTATTCATTCATCTTCAGGTTTTTACACCCCCCAGCCACTAATGTTAGGGGGGGAGGGTTGTTTTTTTAGAGGAACCTCACCTCCCCCCTAAAAAGGGGGGAAGATTTTTCAAGGAAAAATCAGGGGGGTGTCATCCTAGCTAACACGTTGTTTTTATTTGTCATTAACTTTTTAATGAACTCCATCAACAATGGTGAGTTCCTTGACCAAGGACTTTGGGAACTTAAAGTACAATAAAAGTCTTCTAAATCTTTTAAAAAATTTGTCAATCAACGCATTAACACTATATTTGCAGGCTTTTAATTGGAAGGAAAAACCGAAAGCAAACAAGATTTTTAAGAATAGCTTCTGTATTCGCAATTAAGGTTTTCCCGATTACAGAATACAAAACCCACCTCGGAAATGGCTAAAAAACCAACCGAAAAGGCAGCAGCCGAAAGTGCTGAGCCTTCAAAAGCTGCGGCAGAAGACACCACAGCAAAAACCACCAACGAAACCCTAGCTGTAGAAAATGAATCTTCAGAAGCAGCAGTCTCAGTAGATGTTGCCGTTGTTGAAGATACCAAAACTTCAGAAGCTGACACCCAAAATGCGCAAGCGGAATTTCTTGAAAATTTCAACTGGCACAACTATCAAGAAGGGATTGATGTGATTGAAGATACCCAATTGGTAGAATTTGAAAAACTTGTTAAAGAAAATTTTGTTGAAACTGCAGGAGCCGACGTGATTGAAGGTGTAGTAGTTTATATGACAGAACGCGAAGCGATTATCGACATCAATGCGAAATCGGAAGGTGTAATTTCTTTAAATGAATTTCGTTATAACCCCGATCTTAAAGTAGGAGACAAGGTTGAAGTAATTGTGGATACCCGTGAAGACCGTACCGGTCAATTGGTTTTATCCCACCGAAAAGCTCGTGTAATCAAAGCTTGGGATCGTGTCAACAATGCGCACGACAATGCCGAGATCGTGAATGGATTCATCAAATGTAGAACCAAAGGAGGAATGATAGTCGATGTATTTGGCATCGAAGCGTTCTTGCCAGGCTCGCAAATAGATGTTAAACCCATCCGCGACTACGATCAATATGTCAATAAAACCATGGAATTCAAGGTCGTTAAGATCAATCACGAATTTAAAAACGTGGTGGTTTCTCACAAAGCACTTATTGAGGCTGACATTGAGGAACAGAAAAAAGAGATCATCGGTCAATTGGAAAAAGGACAAGTATTGGAAGGTATTGTCAAAAACATCACTTCTTACGGGGTATTTATCGACCTTGGAGGTGTAGATGGATTGATTCACATCACCGACCTTTCTTGGAGTCGTATCAACCACCCCAACGAGATTTTGGAATTAGACCAAAAACTCAATGTGGTAATTCTTGATTTTGACGATAATAAATCACGTATTCAATTAGGACTTAAGCAATTGAGCGACCACCCATGGGATCGCCTTCCAGACACTGTAAAAGAAGGTGAAAAAGTAAAAGGGAAAGTTGTTGTCATAGCGGATTACGGTGCTTTTGTAGAAGTAGAAGAAGGCGTAGAAGGATTGGTGCACGTTTCTGAAATGTCTTGGTCTACGCATTTGCGTTCTGCACAAGACTTTGTCAACATTGGTGATGAAATCGAAGCCGTTGTTCTTTCTTTAGATCGCGAATCTCGTAAAATGTCTCTTGGAATTAAGCAAATGACCGCTGATCCATGGACCGATATTACTTCCAAATACCCCATTGGTTCCAAACATACCGGATTGGTGCGCAACTTCACCAACTTTGGTGTGTTCATCGAATTGGAAGAAGGAATTGACGGACTTGTTTATATCTCCGACTTGTCGTGGACTAAAAAAGTAAAACATCCTTCTGAAGTGCTAACCTTGGGAGAAACCATTGAAGTGGTTGTCCTTGAATTGGATGTAGAAGGAAGAAAATTGAGTTTAGGACACAAACAAACCAAAGACAATCCTTGGGATAAATACGAAAAAGAATTTGGATTAGATTCTATTCATACAACCAGTTTGACAGAAATTGTTGACAAAGGAGCGACCATCGTTTTTAATGATGACATCACTGCCTTTGTTCCTTCGCGTCATATGGAAAAAGAAGACGGATCCAAATTGGCAAAAGGAGAAGAAGCACAATTCAAAGTGATTGAATTCAACAAAGAATTCAAAAGAGTTGTGGCCTCACACACTGCCATTTTCAGAGAGCAAGAAGCCATGAATTTGAAACGCGCCAGCAAAAAAGTTTCTGCATCGAATGCAGAAAAAACTACGCTGGGTGATTTGGATGCCTTGGCCAATCTTAAAGAGCAGATGGATAATGAATAATCATTTCATCGGCTTGCCTATAAAAACCCTCCTTTCGGAGGGTTTTTTTTATTATGTTGATTGAAAACAATACTTTTGTACAATATTCCAACGATGAGCCAAAAAATATTGCTTAGCGAAAAAAAAGTCAGCATCATTTTACATCGTTTGTCTTGCCAACTCATCGAACGCCATCTCGATTTTACCAACACCGTTATGGTGGGGATTCAACCCCGCGGGATATACTTGTTGGAGCGTTTGGTAGCACTATTAAAAGAAAAAAAACCGAGCATTAGCCTGCAAACAGGAAAGCTTGACACCACCTTTTTTAGAGACGATTTTCGTCGCAGCGAAAAACCCTTAGCTGCCAATTCCACAGAAATGCACCTATCCATTGAAGGAAAATCGGTGGTTTTGATCGATGATGTTTTATTTACCGGGCGCAGTATTCGGGCTGCACTCACAGCAATAGACTCCTATGGAAGACCCAAAGCCATCGAGCTTCTCGTTCTTGTAGATCGGCGATTCAGTCGGCATTTGCCCATACAACCGGATTATTTGGGGGCTCAAATCGATGCTTTGCAAGGCGATCGTGTCAAAGTGGTTTGGTCGGATAAAGGAAAAGGCGATATTGTTTATTTAGAAGAAAAAGAAACGGAAAATGAGGTATAAATCAGCCACCCCTAATAATTCATGAAAACATTAAGTGTATCGCATTTACTGGGCATCAAATATCTTCAATTGGAAGATTTACATTTAATTTTTGAAACGGCAACTCATTTTAAAGAAGTCATCAATCGTCCGATAAAAAAAGTCCCCAGTTTAAGAGACATCACCATTGCTAATTTATTCTTTGAAAACAGTACCCGCACCAAACTCTCCTTTGAATTGGCGGAAAAGCGTCTGAGTGCCGATGTCATCAATTTTTCAGCAGCACAGTCTTCCGTAAAAAAGGGCGAAACCTTAATCGATACCGTCAATAATATTTTGGCGATGAAAGTGGATATGGTGGTCATTCGGCATCCCAATCCCGGAGCAGCACATTTTCTTTCGAAGCATGTCAAATCCTGTATTATCAATGCGGGTGACGGCACCCACGAACACCCCACCCAAGCCCTGCTGGATGCCTATTCACTTTTGGAAAAATGGGGCGATTTAAAAGGCAAACGCATCGCTATAGTTGGGGATATTTTGCATTCCAGAGTTGCCTTGTCCAATATTTATGCGCTCCAAATGTTGGGTGCCGAAGTACGTCTTTGTGCCCCAAAATCACTCTTGCCCAAACATATTAAGGAATTGGGTGTTAGCACATCTTACGATCTGGAGCAGACGCTGCGCTGGTGCGATGCCGCCAATATGCTTCGGGTACAAAACGAGCGGATGGATTTGGGTTATTTTCCCTCTACTCGAGAATACAGCCAGTCTTTTGGATTGAACGGAAATTTGCTAAAAAAATTGCGCAAAGAAATAGTCATTTTGCATCCAGGACCCATCAATCGCGGAGTTGAAATCACCAGCGAAGTGGCCGACTCTTCCCAAGCCATCATCTTGGATCAGGTGGAAAATGGGGTAGCCATACGTATGGCAATTATTTACCTTTTGGCCGCTAAACTCAATATCCCCATTCAATGATGGAAACGCTAGACAATGGAGCTGTTTATTATGAAATCACTTCAAATTTTGAGGGATTACCTCTTTTTTTCGAAGAATTTAAAACGCAAGCACCCACGGACTTAATTTTAGATTGTACTTCATCTGGACTTCCCACTTTAGCGACTTTACAACCGTTGCTGAATCATCAACAACAGCAAGAACGCCAATTGGTTCTTGTAATTCCCGTAGAACAAGACCATTTCTCCGATCAGGACATCGTTACCGTTCCCACCAAAACAGAGGCCTCCGATTTTATTGATTTTGAAATTATGCAACGCGATCTAGATTTTTGATATGATGCAACTCACCATTTTGGGCTGTCATTCGGCAACACCTAGAGAAAATAAACATACGACTTCACAGCTGCTCGAAATGAGCGGCCATCTTTTTTTGATTGATTGTGGAGAAGGAACACAAATTCAATTGCGAAAAACTAAGGCGAAGTTTGCCCGCATTCAGCATATTTTTATTTCGCACTTGCACGGCGATCATTTCTATGGACTCATTGGATTGATCAGTAGTTTCCGCTTGTTGGGGAGAACCGCAGAGTTGCATGTTTATGGTCCCAAGGGCATAAAAGAAATTATTACGTTGCAGCTCAAATTAGCCAAATCTTGGACGGACTATCCCTTACATTTTCATGAATTGACTTCGGACAGCAGCACGCTTGTCTTTGAAGACGATCGGCTGACGGTACACACCCTCCCCTTGCAACACCGCATTTATACCAACGGCTTTTTGTTTGCCGAAAAGGAAGGACTTCGAAAGATCAATACCGAGGTTTTGGCGGATGAGCCGCTGGAATCTTTTCACTATCACCAGTTGCAACAGGGAAAGGATATTGTTTTAGATTCTGGGAAAACACTAGCAAACGAAGCGGTTACCTTACCGCCCCTACCCCCAAAACGATATGCCTATTGTAGTGATACATCTTATTTAGAAACTTTGATTCCTTTGGTTCAGGGTGTTGATTTATTATATCACGAAGCCACCTTTTTGGAGCGTCATTCCGATTTGGCAGAAGCCACCCAACACAGCACTGTACGACAAGCCGCACAAATCGCAAAAGCCGCTGGGGTCAAAACATTAATGGTGGGCCACTATTCGAATCGCTACAAGGATAAAATGGAATTTATAAAGGAGGGAGAAAGCGTTTTTCCAAATATAATTTTGGCAGAAGATTTAAAAACCGTTTCCATTTGAACCCAAGAGGTTGTAAATTGCAATTTGATTATGAAGGAAAATTTAGGACATCTACGTAAATCCTATCAAAAGAGTAGCTTAGAGCTTTCGGATGTGGGAACATCCCCTTTGGAATTATTTCAAAAATGGTTTGAAATGGCCAAGATGGATCCTGCCGTAGAAGAAGTCAATGCAATGTCCTTGGCGACCTTGGGAACAGACGGTTTTCCAAAATCTCGAATTGTATTGCTCAAGTCTTTTAGTGCGGAAGGATTTGTCTTTTTCACCAATTACGACAGTGAAAAAGGACTTGCCATAGCTCAACATCCACAGGTGGGTTTGACCTTTTTTTGGCCTTCGTTGGAACGTCAAGTCATCATCAAAGGCCGGGCATCAAAAATCGCTACTGAGGAGTCGGACACCTATTTTCAAAGCCGTCCCAAAGGAAGCCAGTTGGGAGCTCTAGTCTCCAAACAAAGTCAAGAAATTCCGAACCGAGCGGTGTTGGACGAAGCATTAAAACGTTTGGAAAAACAATATGAAGCGCTTCCTATTAGCCGACCTCAAAATTGGGGAGGATACATGATAGCCCCACGAAGCATTGAGTTTTGGCAGGGAAGACCCAACCGATTGCACGATCGAATACTTGCGCGTTGGGATGGAGAACAATGGAATTCCGTGCGATTATCACCATAGAGAACAAGGATGAAAGAACTTATTTTACTCCGGCACGCCAAATCTTCTTGGGACTATGCAGTGGCTGATCGGGATCGGGTGTTGCAAGAAAAGGGGATTCAACGGATCATCAACGTTGCCACCCAAAGTGCCCATATCTTTGAGGGGGTAGAGGTGGTTATTTCGAGTCCTGCCATCCGGGCTTTACACACGGCCACTTTATTAATTAAAACACTACAGCTTCCCTTTTCGCTGCTAAAAGTCAACGAGACCCTTTATACCTTTGACGCTGCTCAATTGATTGATTTTATTCATCAATTGGATGACAGCCACAACAAAGTTGTTCTAGTGGGACATAATCCTGCTTTTACGGATGTCGCTGCACACTTTGGGGATCAACCCGAAAAACATCTATCAACGGCAGCTTGGGCAAGAATACGTTTTGAAAACGCAGATTGGAAAACACTTCTAAAAGGACAGATACAATACGGAATTCCTAATGAATTATTGAGCTAATGAAGGTAAATGAACGCTATATAAACCGAGAATTGAGTTGGTTGGATTTTAATGCCCGTGTTCTGCAAGAAGCCGCTGACGAAACCGTTCCTTTACTAGAACGCCTCCGTTTTATTGGGATTTTTTCTAATAACTTGGATGAGTTTTTTCAAGTTCGTTATGCCGCTGTGCAACGGATAGCACAATCGGAGATGAGTGGGAAAAAGGTTTTGGGTGGAACAGAAGCTTCCGGCCTCTTAAAAAAAATTACCAAAAAAGTCATTGCACAGCAAAAAAGGAGCAATGAGATTTTAGAACAAATCGAATACAAGCTCACCCAAGAGCACATCTACTTCATCAACGAAAAGGAAGTACTGCCAGAACACGAAATTTTTCTAAAAGAATACTTTATTCAAAAAGTGAGTCCCGCCCTGATGACCATCATTATTTCAGATGAATTTGAACAGGATTTTTCGGCCAATTTGGCTTTTTTGGCGGTGAAATTGACATTAAAAGATTCGGAGATCAACAAAAAAACTCCTTTTGCGCTCATTGAAATTCCAAAAGAATTGGATCGTTTTATACGTTTGCCCAAAATAGGTGACAAGCAGTACATCATGATTTTAGATGATTTGATCCGCTATCACTTTCATCTGATCTTTAATTTTTTCGATTATGAGCAAATTGAAGCCCACATGATCAAAGTGACGCGCGATGCAGAGCTGGACATGGAAGGGGATGTGTCGAAGAGTTATATCAACAAAATTATCGAAAGTGTGCGCGATCGTCTTTTAGCGGAACCGGTGCGCTTGGTTTACGATAAGGAAATTGCGAAGGATACCCTTAGTGTATTCAAGAAAAAAATTGGTATGGACAGTTCCGACAGTCTTATTCCCGGGGGACGTTACCACCACCGTAGAGATTTTATGAAATTTCCTAGACTGGATCGGAAAGATTTGCAGTACGAACCCATTCAATCCCTTCCTATTCCGGGCTTGTCTTTGGAGGCGAGTATTGTTAAAGCCATTGAAAAAAAGGATTACTTACTTTACACCCCCTATCATAGCTTCTCTTATGTTGTTAAATTCTTGCGTGAAGCCGCTTTAGATCCTGATGTAAAAACCATTAAAATCACGATTTATCGTTTGGCGGAGATTTCTAATGTGGCTAGTTCCTTGATTAATGCTGCCAAAAATGGAAAAAAGGTTTTGGTGCAAATCGAGTTACAAGCGCGCTTTGATGAGGCGAACAACATTACTTATGCAGCACAATTGGAAGCTGCAGGCGTGGAACTGATCTTTGGAATCCACGGATTAAAAGTACATTCCAAAATTTGTGTGATTGAAAAGATGGTCGACGGAAAACGCCGTAAGTACGGTTTTATAAGTACCGGAAACTTCAACGAAGTCACTTCTGAAATTTATACGGATTACACCCTCTTTACGGCCAATCAAAAAATATTGAAAGAAGTCAACAAAGTGTTTAACTTCCTTCAGGTGCACTATAAATTAAAAAAGTACAAGCATTTAATTGTTTCTCCGCATTACACCCGCTCCAATTTGATTCGGATGATAGAGCAAGAAATCATTAATATAAAAGCAGGGAAAAAGGCTGCAATTCATTTAAAGTTGAATGCCATTACAAATTTTAACATCATCGAAAAACTGTATGAAGCCAGTAATGCGGGTGTTCCTATTCGTATGATCGTTCGGGGGATTTGTTCCTTAATCCCTGGCGTGGAGGGTATGAGTAAAAATATTGAAGTCATCAGTGTGGTCGATAAATTTTTGGAACACTCCAGAGTTTATTGGTTTGAGAATGCCGGAGAAAACAAGGTGTATATTTCTTCTGCGGATTTTATGACACGAAATATTGAAAACCGGGTTGAAGTGGCCGTACCCATTTACGATCAAGAGCTTCAAAAGCAGATAAAAGATGTTTTTGAAATCTGTTGGAATGATGGTGTCAAAGCCCGTCATATCAATGGCGCGATGCAAAATGTGTTGCCAAAATTCAAGAAAAACGCCAAGCGTTCCCAGTGGGAAATCTACGATTATTACAAAAACGGTTTAGAATCATGAAAATCAATAAATATGCTGCCATAGATATTGGATCCAATGCCGTTCGGATGTTGATTGCAAACGTGATTGATCGGGATGGGAAAAGATATTTTCAGAAAAATGCATTGGTACGCTTACCAATTCGTTTGGGCGAAGATTCTTTCACCTCGGGCGAAATCTCTTCCAAAAAGATCAATCGTATGGTGAAAAGTATGAAAGCCTTTAAGCACCTTATGAAAGTTCATGGTGTAAAAGACTACCGTGCCTATGCGACCTCCGCACTAAGAGAAGCCAACAACGGGCAGGTGGTGATTGAAAATGTGTACAGAAAATCGGGGATTAAGATTGAAATTATAGACGGTAGAAAAGAAGCGAAAATCATTTCCAATGCCAAAGCCTTCAATACGCTCAATATGGACAAAACCTATTTGTATGTCGATGTAGGTGGGGGGAGTACGGAATTCAGCATTCTTGAAAATGGGGAACGAATCGTTTCCAAATCCTTTAAAATTGGTACGGTACGACTGTTAAACAATCTCGTTAGTGATAAGGTTTGGCAGGAAGTCAAAGCCTGGATTGAAAAACATACCGAACACTTTTCAAAAATTTATATTTTGGGCACCGGGGGAAACATCAATAAACTTTACAAAATGGCAGGCATCAAAGAAGGAAAACCCATTTCATTTCTCACCTTAAACGCGATTTACGAAAAGCTTTCCAAGATGAGCTATGAAGAGCGTATTGTAAATTTGGAACTCAATCCCGACCGCTCTGACGTTATCCTTCCTGCAACGCAAATCTATTTGAAAGCCTTGCGATGGAGTGGTGCTAAAGTAATATATGTACCGCAAATGGGGCTGTCCGACGGGATGATCCGCGCGATGGTAAAGAAGCATCCGATTAGCCGTGAATAGTTTTTTTTTACCCAAATTTTTCATGATGCTTGCTTCAAATTTCAATAAGGCCTTCCATTTTTCATCAACTATTTTCGGATCATCGGCATAGGTTTTTGCCAATTTTGTAAAGAGGGTATAGTGATGCGCCTCACTGATCATCAGCTTTTTGTAAAACTTGCGCAACTGGGGGTCTTCTATGGCTTCAGAAAGCAATCGAAAGCGTTCGCAACTTCGGGCTTCAATTAGGGCTGCATAGAGCAATTTATGAATCAGATGTACGGTTTTGGAACCCCCTTTGGGGAAAAAGGTCAGCAATTCCAAAACGTATTCGTCTTTGCGCTCTCTTCCTAGGGTATATCCTCGTTCCAAAAGGAGTTCATGCACCATTTTAAAATGACTCATTTCTTCTTGTGCCAAATCGGTCATGGCACTTACTAATTCGGTTCTTTCGGGAAAACCGATAATCAATGAAATGGCAGTGCTGGCGGCTTTCTGTTCACAATAGGCGTGATCTGTTAAAATTTCCGCTATGTTTTTTTCGACAATATTCACCCAACGGGGGTCGGTAGGGAGTTGAAGTCCAAGCATGGTAATTTATATTTCTAGGTCAAATTTATCTTTTAATACAGCTAAATTAGGATTAATTTTAAGTAGGTAGGCAAACTTCTCATGGGTAGATACAGCCACTTCTTCGTGTACCTTTTTATTGGCAACAAACTTTATTTTAAGATCGTAATGGTTTAATTTTTCCTTTAAAATGGGAAGAAAATGTTCCATTTCCCGCACCAATTCGTTTTGATTCATGTCGTTGGCAACACTGCACGTCAACACATAGTTTTCATCCACAGTAGGTTTTGCCATCCGCAAGAGTGAAACCATATTTTGCGATCCCCGTTCATTTAGTGTTGCAATATAGGATTCCCAAACCTGATCCAATTGTTCTTGGGTATAGGGTTCAGATGGAAGTGCTTCACTTGGGATGGATTGCTTTTCTTTTTGGCGTAAATTTTTCTTTAGCGCAATACTGGATAATGAAAAACTCGAAACGGCTGCTTTTGGGGGGATTTCAGCGGTAACCGGTGGGTTTGCTATTTCTTTTGTTTCGGTGACTTCAACAGGCGTTGTTTCAGCGGCTTCAACAGTTGCTGTTTCAATAGCCTCATCGACCTTTGTTTCCTCTCTTTTTTGAGCATCGACTTCTGTTGTTTGCACCGCTACCTTTTCATAGAAAACTTCTTTATCTTCGGGCTTTGATCGCATTTCATCCGAAGGAGTTGGTTCAGGAGTGTCTGGTATTGGTGTCGTTTGCGCTGATGAAGAAGTGGGGACAGGAGGTAGGGTAGATGTTCTGGTTTGATCGGCCTCAGGCTGAATTATATAGCCTTTTTTTTTTCTCCATCAAGATGGAGCGAAGCCAATTGCATTAAGCAAAGTTCTGTATGAACTCGTTTATTTCTACTATTCTTATAATTAAGTGCTGCCGTATTCGTAATCTCTAAGGCGTCGAGTAGGAGTGAAGGTGCCAATGTTGCTGATTGGGTGCTGTATTGTTGCTGTATGTGTTTCCCCACCTCCATGATGGTTGCCGTATTGGAGTCTTTTGCGAGCATCAAATTCCTGAAATGAGTTCCTAGTCCCGTTAAAAATTGAAGTCCGTCAATGCCTCTTTGTTCCAAGCCATCGTAATCCAAGAGCAATCCACTCAATTCGTGTGCAAAAATCTTTCGCGCCAATTCAAAATAAGTATCGTAATCTAATACATTGAGGTTTTCAGCCACCGAAGCAACACTCAGATTTCCATTGGTAAAACTCACCATTCGATCAAAAATAGACAAGGCGTCTCGCATGGCGCCCTCTGCTTTTTGGGCAATTAGAAAAAGTGCGTCTTCTTCGAAGCTTAGTGCTTTGAGGGTGGCAATTTTGACCAAATACGCTTGAATGGCTTCTATTGGAATTCTTTTAAAATCATAGACCTGACAACGCGACAAAACCGTGGGGATGATTTTATTTTTTTCGGTGGTAGCCAAAATAAAAATCACATGTTTGGGAGGTTCCTCCAAAGTTTTTAAAAACGCATTAAATGCGGAGGAAGAGAGCATATGCGCCTCGTCTATAATATAAATTTTATGTGTTCCCACCTGTGGGGGAATACGCACTTGCTCATTGATTTTCCGAATGTCTTCCACCGAGTTGTTGGAAGCAGCGTCCAATTCAAAAATATTGAAGGCATAGTCGGAATCTGCCGTTTCTTCAGTTGTACTGTTGATTTGTTTGGCTAAAATTCGAGCACAGGAGGTTTTTCCCACTCCTCTGGGACCACAAAACAACAAGGCCTGCGCGAGTTGATTGCTTTCCAAGGCATTTTTCAGCGTTTGAGTAATGCTTTCTTGCCCCACCACCTCCTCAAAGGTTTGCGGTCGATATTTTAAAGCAGAAACTATAAATGATTCCATGTTGTCACAAATATAAGCATCCCCCATTTTGGATGCGAATCCCTTTGGAATAATTCTGTGTTAATTATCAACAATAGACTAAATTTGCAGCGCAGGCCATCTTATCGCTCCGTTTTTTTGACGGAGAGGAAAGTCCGGACACCACAGAGCAGCATAGCGGGTAACACCCGTCCTTCGGCAACGAAGCGGACCAGTGCAACAGAAAGCAAGTACAGTTCGGCTGTAGTGAAACCAGGTAAACTCTATGCGGTGCAACGCCAAGTATATCTACAATTAAGAGCGGCTCGTTCGATGTAGAAGGGTGGGCGGCTAGAATGTCTTAGTAATAAGCCATCCAGATAAATGATAAGACTCGACAG
>JABISF010000040.1 GCA_018699935.1 Flavobacteriaceae bacterium
CGCCGATGTAGCTCAGGGGTAGAGCGTTTCCTTGGTAAGGAAGAGGTCACGAGTTCAAATCTCGTCATTGGCTCTACCATCACCACCAAACTATTTACATTTATTTTTCTGAATTGCCTCAGCAATCTTAATTGTTTTATTCGATACGCTGATAAATGCCACGTTTTTTGTTTTTTCCCAACAGGCGAAACTGTTTTTGAATACTGTCGGGAATTTTCATCCAATCTTTGTGCGTAGCGAGTATTGAAAAGCCAGAGGGCTTTTGGGTCGCTATGATAAAAGTATCAAGTGGTAGGACTTTAATTTTCCCTTGGGAATAAAATTGACTTGAATAGGTTTTTTTTTCCAAAGCGTATAAGGGTTCGTCTATGGCAACAACTTGTACCAACTTCTTATCGGAATTATCATCAAAGACAGTAGCAACCATTCCACTGGTATAGACAAGAAGTAATAGGAGGGGAAGTGAAAGCGCAATACTGAGATAGGTTTTCTTACGTTTTACTTGATCCCAATAATCCACCAAAAATAGGGCAACCGGAACCATGGACGGGAGCACATAGGGATGGATAAGGCTTTTTGAAGTGGTAAAAAAAACAGCGGGCCAAAACATCCAAAATACAAGGTACAACAGCCACGGATTTTGACGAATACTTCTAAATTTTTGGATCATTAATTTAATGAGTAATACCGTCCAAGGCAGGATGGCAGCTAGTAAAAATGCCCATACAATTCCAAAGGGTTGCTGTTTTGGAAAGCCGTATTTGTCACCCGTCCAAGCACTGTTGAAATAGCGATTGAAATGTTCGCCGATAATAAAATAATCTACAAAACCTGGCGATCGGAGTTCCGTCCAAACATACCACGGCACACTGACCAACAGGCAGAGCATTGTTCCACTTATCCATGGGAGCCGAAACAGACTTGTTTTAAAATTTTTGGTCAACAGTAACCACAAAAATAATGGGGGAACGGTGAGGATGCCAATAATGGGTCCCTTTGCCAATAGCCCGAATCCCATTCCAATGAAAAAAAGGTAGCCCCAAAAGGTATGCGCTTTTTCTTGCAACGCTTCCCAAAAAGACAACATCACCAAACACACACTCAAGGTCAAAAACATATCCGTAGAAACGACCCCACCGTGGAGATACATTTCGGGTAAAGTGAGTACAATTATTCCCGGTAAATAGATCGAATGTTGTGTGGAGGAACGATAGCGAGAAAGCCAAAGTCCTAAACCAATCAATACCAACAAATAGGGCAGGCGAACAAAAAATTCATGCGTACCAAAAAGCCAAATACTGGAGGCAGACGCCCAGGTGGAGAGGGGAGGTTTTGCCCAAAACGGAATAAAGTAATCAATTTGCAGCACCACCCAATTTCCTGTTTCTGCCATGAGTCGAGCAATTTCCCCATAGCGGGCTTCGGTTTTGTCCATTAGAGGTAGCGCCGCATTGAAAAAAGCACGAATCAGTACAAGTCCCCAAAAGAAAATACCAAACCGATGTTTACGAATTGAAACGGAAAAACTCATGTATTGCGATATTTTTTATAAATGAAAAACAAATCCAATCCAATCACAAAAAAATAGGTCCATTTGACTTTTGAAACCCCCACATCCCGCCAATTGTTGAGGGGCACTTCTTCACTTTTTTGAACTAAATTTTCTTTTCCAAAGTAAGATTTTAAGCGGTAAAAAATTTCAACATCAAAAAGCCATTTTGAGATAAAGGTGTGTTGCATGGCTTGCGTGGCGGCATTTGTACTAAAAACCTTACAGCCACATTGGGTGTCATAGACGGCAATTTTAAGCATTTTTGAAATCACAGTGGCTACCATGCGTCCAATTAAGAAGCGATGCCATTTGCGGTCGATGGTATTGTCTAATTTTTTGATTCGCGAACCAAAAATAAATTCCTTTTTTTCAGAAATCATTTGTGCCAGCCGCCAACATTCTTCAAGCGGCGTTGAAAGGTCGGCATCCAAAAACGCAATCCGATCAAATGCAACTTTTTTCAAACTACATAAAAATCCTTCACGAACAGCATTGGCCTTCCCTTGGTTCATCGGTAAATCTTTGATGCATATTTGGCCAGGGACTTCCAACATCATTTGATTGAGTAGGGAAAGCGTGTTGTCCTTGGAGCCATCATTGACAAAGCAAAGTTGTACTTCAGGATGTTGCCGGACAAAATTCAAAAAATCTGCTACGGGAAGTCGTTCGGCTTCATTAAAACATGGGACAACTATGACAAGGTTCATCAAGAAATTTTAGTGCTTTGAATTCGTTTTCAAAGAAACAAAAAAAAGGAGAATCGGCTTTACAATGGACTGAATTAAACCACAGCAATTCTTGTGTTTTTATGTTTTTACAAGCGATTAAATTTTCGTTATCCAACGAATTACAAAAATTCTCATGATGAAAACATAATAAATTGAAAAAAAAGTAGTAAAAGAAACCGTTGAATAAAAAAAATTAATAAATTTGCGCTCCTAAAAATAACAATGAAACAACAATAATTATGGCTAAAGAAACATTTGACCGGTCTAAACCCCACCTTAACATTGGTACTATCGGTCACGTTGACCACGGTAAAACAACACTTACTGCTGCAATCACTAAAGTATTAGCGGATGCTGGTTTGTCAGAAGCAAGAAGCTTTGATCAAATCGACAACGCACCCGAAGAAAAAGAACGTGGTATCACGATCAACACCTCACACGTTGAGTATCAAACTATCAACCGTCACTACGCTCACGTTGACTGTCCTGGTCACGCTGACTACGTTAAAAACATGGTTAC
>JABISF010000041.1 GCA_018699935.1 Flavobacteriaceae bacterium
CGTATTCGTACGCGTGACTGATAATCCGTAGGTTTGTACTTGGAATCGAAAAGATGACCAAGCTTCACAAAATTTTGATTTTTGCTTCTGGATCAGGATCAAATGCAGAACAAATCATAAGGCATTTTTCTCTGAATCCTAATGTCGAGATTATGGGAGTGTACTCTAATAACCCTTCGGCCTTTGTACTAGAGCGCACGAAACAACATGGAGTATTTACAAGCACTTTTGACCGGTCACACTTCACAAACCCAGCCGGATTGCTGGTGGAGCTTTTAGAAAAAAAACCTGATTTAATTATTCTTGCAGGCTTTCTTTGGAAAATACCCTCAGCGATAATTGTTGCATTTCCTAGTAAAATCATCAACATACACCCTTCGCTATTGCCGAAATACGGCGGAAAAGGGATGTATGGAGGCCGTGTTCATCAAGCAGTAATAGACGCGATGGATACGGAAAGCGGCATTACTATCCACTATGTCAACGAAGAGTATGATGAGGGTGCAATTATTTTTCAAAGCAAGGTCTCTTTATCTTCTTCAGAAACCGCAGAAAGCTTGGCCCAAAAAGTTCACAGCCTTGAACACGAACACTTTCCAAAGCAAATCGAAAAACTACTATTACCAACAGGCAAACGGGTTAATTTATATACCGATGGAGCAGCAAGTGGAAATCCAGGGCCTGGTGGATATGGATTGATTCTGGAGTGGGAAGGCACCCCTTACAAAAAAACATTCGCTCAGGGCTTTATCCACACAACGAATAACAGGATGGAATTAAGAGCAGTCATTAAAGGATTACAAATGTTAAAAGAGGCACCGCTTGACGTTGTTGTTTTCACCGACTCCAAATACATTTCCGAAGCAGTTGAAAAAAAATGGGTTTTTGGATGGGAAAAAAAAGGGTTTAAAGACAAAAAAAACGTTGATCTTTGGATTGCATTTCTCAAGGTGTATAGAAAACACAAGGTTCGTATGCAGTGGATCAAAGGTCACAATCAACACCCAGAAAACGAATGGTGCGATAAAATGGCAGTCAAAGCATCAAAAAACAAAGAAAGCCACATCGAAGACGTGGGATATAAACACAAACTAAAAGAATGAGTAATAAAAAAGCAATTATTGTTGGAACATTGGCTTTTGATGAAATCGAAACACCAAGCGGATCGAGCGGAAAAATTTTGGGGGGAGCAGCATCATTTAGCAGTCTTGCCGCGTCATGCTTTGGTGTCGACAGTGCCATTATTTCCATTGTAGGGAAAGACTTTCCAGACGAGTATTTGGATATTTTTCGCAAAAGAAACGTTAACATGGAAGGGGTTGAAATTGATAAATCTGGAGACACGTTTTACTGGAAAGGGCGATATCACACCAATTTAAATCGTCGTGACACCTTGGTCACGGAACTCAATACGCTAGCGAATTTTAAACCGATTGTGCCAGAATCTTTCGTAAAGGCGGACGTCGTTCTGCTTGGAAACTTACACCCAGCCATCCAACACTCTGTTCTGGATCAAATGAAGACCAAAGACACAACCGTTGTTTTGGACACGATGAATTACTGGATTGAAGGTGCTTGGGACGATTTGGTCAAAGTAGTTGCAAAAACAGATATAATTACTATAAACGACGAGGAGGCTTTGCAAATGACAACCGCAAACAACTTGCTTGATGCTGCAAAAAAAATTGAGTCGATGGGCCCGTCCTATATTATTATTAAAAAGGGGGAGCACGGCGCGATGCTATATCATAACAACCAAACGTTTTTGGCACCAGCAGCACTGCTCGACAATGTTGTTGATCCAACAGGCGCGGGTGATACATTTGCGGGAGGACTTGTTGGGCATTTGGCAAGCAGCCCAATCGTTGACTTTGAAACGATCAAAACGGCAATAGTGTATGGGTCGTCCATGGCCTCTTTTTGTGTCACCGGATTCGGAACAAAATCAATGATAAACGTAGACTTAGAAATGGCATCTAAAAGAGCGAAAGAATTACAGAGCCTAGTGCGTTTTGAGCTGTAATGAAATAAAAACGAAATGAACGTAACACAAGCCTTACAAATTAACTATTTTTACTGCGATGAGTGACGCGATCAAACACGAATGTGGGATAGCCTTAGTGCGACTACTGAAACCGCTGAGTTATTATCAGGAAAAATACGGAAGTCTATTTTTCGGGATTTATAAAATGTATTTGATGCTTGAAAAACAGCACAACCGAGGTCAAGACGGAGCAGGATTTGCAAGTATTAAACTGGACATGAACCCTGGAGAAAGTTTTATGAGCCGGGTTCGATCATCAGAGTCACAGCCAATCCAAGATGTTTTTAAAACTATTAACGAAGGACTTAACAAAGTTTTCAAGGAGCTCGGAAAAAACAATCTTTCCGATGCCGAGCTTAAACAAGCATATCCGCATTTAGGAGAACTGATGATGGGTCATTTGCGTTATGGAACTTTTGGGAATAACGGCATTGCAAGTGTTCATCCTTTTTTACGTCAAAACAATTGGATGCACCGGAATCTGGTGCTTGCAGGAAATTTTAATTTAACCAATGTAAATGAATTGTTTGAGAACCTTGTCACACTCGGGCAGCACCCAAAAGTCAAGGCAGACACGGTTACTGTGATGGAAAAAATTGGTCATTTTTTAGATCATGAAGTAACCAAAGTTTATAAGAAGTTAAAGAAAAAAGGTTATACGAAACAAGATGCATCACCCATTATTGCGGAAAAACTAAACCTTGTTAAAATCCTTAAAAAAGCCACCAAAAACTTTGATGGTGGATATGTAATGTCTGGCATGTTAGGGCATGGAGATGCCTTTGTGATGCGCGACCCCAACGGTATCCGCCCCGCATACTATTATCAAAACGATGAGTTTGTTGTTGCGGCATCCGAACGGCCCGCAATACAAACGGTTTTCAATGTTCCTTTCGAAGAAATCAACGAAGTTTTACCAGGGCATTCGCTTATTATTAAGAAAAGCGGGAAGACATCAATGGAGCAAATCTTACCGCCAGGCGAACGTAAAGCATGTTCTTTTGAGCGCATTTATTTTTCTAGAGGCAATGATGCAGAAATTTATTTAGAAAGAAAAGCGCTAGGAACTCATTTGTTTCCAAAAGTAAAAGAAGCAGTTGATGGGGATTTCAAAAACTGCGTTTTTTCCTATATTCCCAACACAGCCGAAACGGCTTTTTACGGGCTAGTTGAGTCGGTTCAAGCACACCTAAAAAAGGAAGCCCTATCGATACTTAAAGACACAAACAAACCTTCAGAGCAAGAGCTAGAAAAGGTTTTGAATTGCACGCCACGGACTGAAAAAGTGATTCTGAAAGACGCAAAACTACGAACGTTTATCACCGAAGACAGTAGCCGTGACGATCTGGTTGCTCACATTTATGACATCACATACAAAACAGTACGCCCAACGGATAGCCTTATTGTAATTGACGACAGCATTGTGCGAGGGACAACGTTGAAAAAAAGTATTCTAAAAATTTTAGACCGTCTGACGCCTAAAAAAATTATTATTGTTTCGAGCGCCCCACAAATACGTTATCCCGACTGCTATGGAATTGACATGGCACGACTGGAAGACCTAATAGCTTTCCAGGCAATGCTTTCATTATTAAAAGACCATGACAAGCTAGCATTGCTGGACAAGGTGTACAAAGAAGCTAAGAAACAGATGAAAAAACCGGACGCAGAAGCCATCAACGTGGTAAATACGTTGTACAAGCAATTTACAACAGTACAAATCTCCAATAAAATTGCAGAACTTGTCAAAGAAGACGGCATTCAGTCTGAAGTGGATGTGATTTTTCAAGATGTAGAGCAATTACACGAGGCTTGCCCGAACAATTTGGGTGATTGGTATTTCACGGGGGAGTATCCAACGGCAGGCGGCAATCGTGTTGCTAATCAGGCATATATCAATTTTATTGAAGGGAATAAGCAACGCGCATACTAACATTTTTTCCATAAAGAATTGAAATTTTTTTAAAAACGCATTGGTGTTTAAAAAAAAAATGTATCTTAGCAGAGCCATAACATAAGTAGGTTAAGTTCATGGTAAGATTTGGGGCAAA
>JABISF010000042.1 GCA_018699935.1 Flavobacteriaceae bacterium
CGGCTTTATTCAAATCTTGTAGCGAGAGGGGGGCACGATCCCCCGTCCGCCTCAGGCGGATATGAAGCCTCCTTCCATAAAAAAAACCGAGCAGTACTCGGCTTTATTTAAATCTTGTAGCGAGAGGGGGGCACGATCCCCCGACCTCCGGGTTATGAATCCGACGCTCTAACCAGCTGAGCTACCTCGCCAAAAGGAGTGCAAATATAAAAACATAATTCGCTCCTTACAACCACCCCGTCAAAATAATTCAAAATAAATATTTTCTGTTCACTTTTTTCAATATATTGGGAACTGAAAAATAGATCATGAGTCAAAAGCAACAGTACAGCATAGAATACGATTTCCACGCCTCTCCGCAGTTGTTATATCAATATTTATCAACTCCTTCGGGTTTGTCAGAATGGTTTGCCGACAACGTCAATTCTAGGGGGGAAAATTTTACTTTTATTTGGGACGACACTGAAGAAAGTGCTAAGTTATTGCACAAAAAATCCAATGACAAAGTACGTTTTCAATGGCAAAATGGTGAAGATGATGATGAAGACTACTATTTTGAATTTCGCATTCAAGTGGATGAAATCACCAAAGATGTCTCGCTTATCGTTACAGATTTTTCTGAAGAAGACGAAATGGAAGAATCCAAGATGCTTTGGGATAATTTGATTGCTGATCTGAAACAAGTCCTCGGCGCTACTTAAAAATTGTTTTATGATCAATAGTAATGGAACTCTCGTTTCAAAACTATCCCAACAGACTACAGAAGTGGAATCCCATTTTTTGCACGGACTTCATATAGTTGAATCCATACATGCCGATAAAGGACAACTCCTTTTTTGGGAATTGCATTATTTCAGAGTCATGGCAGCTATGCGTCAATTGCGTTTTGTCTTACCCATCAATTTTACGGCTCTTTTTTTTGAGGAAGAAATCCAAAAAACCTTAGCCGCCAACAAGCTTCAAAGTAAGGATGTGTTGATTTATTTGCATTTATTATGTAACAGTCAAAATCAAAGTCCTCATTTCGTTATTGAAGTGCAGGAATCAATTTCTTTCCAACAGCTTTCCCATGCAGCCTACTCAATGGACATTTACAAAGAGGCTTTTATCAGTGCGCAATACTTGTCCAACATCAGTTTGTTGAATGCCCCCATTCGGGCTGTTGCTTCCGTTTATGCCAACGAAAATGGTTGGCAAGATTGTTTTTTGATGAACGAGCAAAAAGAATTGGTGGAAAGTACGCAGGGAAGTATTTTTATTTTGAATGATCATCTCATCCAAACTCCAAGTTTACAAACTGGTTGCCAAAATTTAGTCATTCGTGAAGCGTTTATTCAATGGATTAAACAAAAACAAACCGCCTTTGAAGTGGAAGAAAAGACCCTCTCTCCTTTTGTTCTTCAAAACGCTCAAGAAATCCTGATTCTTTCTTCAGAAAAAGGAGGCAATAGTGTAGATCAATATCGCAAAACGCAATATAAGCATCACGTATTTCAGAAACTCTACAGTGAATTTATAGGGGACGCCTTGAAAAACTAACCCGGAAGCATTAATTCAAGTTGGGATTTTCTGGAGCATTTGACCATAATAAGTATTTTCCGCCCATCGCTGCCATCTGTTCTTTCCAAAGCACTTTAGTGGGTTGCGAAATAATTTCATTGTGATAGCTATTTTCTGTCAACACCCATGATTCAGATGCAATTTCTGCTGCCAACTGTCCTTTGCCCCAACCGGTATAGCCTAAAAAAAAGCGAATATCCCTTCGACTCAATTGTTTTTCATTCACCATTTTAATAACCCGCTCAAAATCTCCACTCCAATAGAGTCCATCGTCTATTGGAATACTATTGGGAATGAGGGATTCCGCACGATGCAAAAAGAAAAGATTGTCGGGTTCAACAGGACCACCAAAATAAAGTGGAAACTCCACCTCCACAGCTTCCATCACTTCATCCAAAGTATAATCCAATTTTTTATTCATAATAAATCCCAAGGTCCCTGTCGTTTCGTTGTGATCTACCAGCAAGATGATGGAGCGTTGAAAATTATAATCCCCAATAATGGACGGAGCAGCAACAAGTAATTTCCCGTTTTTCATTAAGTTAAAAATAGTACATACGCATGAAAAAAAAAAGCCCCCAAAAGGGAGCTTTCGTATACGTTTTTCTGTAGACTAGTTTACAGAGCTAGATAATTCAGCACCCGCTTTAAATTTCACTACATTTTTGGCAGCAATCTTGATCGTGGCACCTGTTTGAGGATTTCTTCCGTCTCTTGCAGCTCTTTTAGAAACTGACCAAGAACCGAATCCAACCAAAGAAACACGTCCTCCTTTTTTGAGAGATCCACCCACATTACCTAAAAAAGATTCCAATGCTTTTTTTGCTGCTGCTTTAGAAATTCCTGCGTCTGCAGCCATTGCGTCGATTAATTCTGTTTTGTTCATAATATTTTAAGTTTATTGTTATACAAACAAATTTATATTCTTTTTGAGATGGTCAAAGAAAAAAAGCCCGAAATCATTGCTATTGTTGATAAATAAGGGATTTTGTTGATAATGCTGGGGCTTTGACTTACTTCACGCAGGCATTTGCTGCAAAATGATACCCATTTAAGAGCTCCTTAGCAGAAAGTAATTTCTTATTCGGAAGCTGAACTTCCTTACAATTCAGATATCCTTGCTTACAAGCCACTAAAATTTTTCGGTCTTCGATCACAATTTGCCCTATGGAATTGTTGTGTTCGCCAAGAATGATTTCAGCCACTAAAATTTTCATCCTTCCTTGCTGGTCGTTATTGTCAAACCAAGTCCACGCTCCAGGATAGGGAGCGAGTCCTTTTATCTTTTGTAAAATAGAAGACAACGGAAGCTTCCAATCCAGTTGGGTGTTTTCTGGAGTCAGTTTCGGTGCTTCAAAAAGCGTTCCTTCCCATTGTTGTTCTTGCGGAATAATAGTTTGGTGAACAATTCCCTCTATGGTATCAATAATTAATGGAGCCCCCACTGCCAATAGTTTATCGTGCAGCTGGCTCACATTATCCTCTGGAGCTATTGCGACCTCTTGTTGAAGCAGAATCGCACCCGTATCAATGTTTTCATTAATA
Source organism: Flavobacteriaceae bacterium (assembly GCA_018699935.1). GTDB lineage: Bacteria > Bacteroidota > Bacteroidia > Flavobacteriales > Flavobacteriaceae > MS024-2A. Next base: position 3,106 of record JABISF010000042.1, read on the forward strand.
AAGAAGGTACTGACTCCGGTTTTTGTTTCTCCATTTATTATAGCCCAGTTGATGGGTGCTGCCCCGCGGTAGTTCGGCAAAAGGGACGCGTGAAGATTGAAGGTTCCCAATCGAGGTAATGCCCAAACTGCCTGAGGCAACATCCGAAAAGCAACGACGATAAACAAATCCGCTTGTGAAGTTTTTAAAGTGGAAATAAATTCCTCCGCTTTTAGATTTTGAGGCTGTAAAAGTGGCAGATTATTTTCCAAACAATAGGTTTTTACCGCTGATTGATTCCATTTTTTTCCCCTACCCGCTTTTTTATCGGGAGCTGTCACCACGCCTGCAATCGCATAGCCCGATTCATGGATCGCTTTAAGGCAATACTTTGCAAACTCTGGCGTACCAAAAAAAACAATTTTAGGGGAGGTCGTTTGTTCAGTCATCAATCCAATGGTATTTATAATCGTTTTTTAAAATGATTTTTTCGTCTTCCAACAATTGTTGCAATCCATCACTAATAAATTGGGGTTCAAAATACAACTTTTGTCGAAGCTCTACCGCCGATAATGCCGCCGATTTAAGTTGACTTTCCAACACGCTAAGTAGCTCTTTTATATGGGGCGTTGCGCTACAGCAATGCGCCGAACACTGACTACAGTTATCGGTTTTTAATTCACCAAAATAAGTCAAAATTTGATTTCGCTTACACTTTTGTGTATCCCATGCATAACGATACATCGCATTCAGTTTGGATTTTTTACGTGCTTGATTCGCTTTCACCTGCACATTCAACGGAGCCAGCGTATAGGCATCCTCACGCGCCTGCATGTCATAGATGACAAAGTCAATGTGTTGGTCCGTAAAGCGAATCAGTTGTTTTTGTTGCAGATGTTGGAGCTCTTTTAGAATTTGCTGCTTCCCCATTTGCAATTGTTGTCCCATTTTGGATACGTCCAACTGAATTGCAGCAGAAAAAAAATATTCGTGAGCACGCAGTAAGTAGTGAAGAAGGGCGTTGCTTTTTGCATTGGTGTTTTGCCGAAGTTCTTGCAATACGACACTTTGATCCACCAAGGCATGTACTTCCAAAAGCTTCTTCTCTGTGCTTTTAAGTTTCAACACCCCTGCTTCTTCCAATAAACGAAGGGTAGCTAAGGTTTGTTTTTCATCGATTCCATAGTGTTCACAAAAACTAGAAAGAGCCAAGTCAAATTGCCGATCCGGTCCTTCGCCATAGGCTATTTGAAAATAATTGCATAAGTGTTTATAGGTCTTTTGGAGTGATTCCACTGTTGGCAAATGGTCGATAAACCGCATTTTCATTTCGGTTTGATCACTGCTGTGCAACAATAAAACCGCAGTGGCAGGAAGACCATCCCTACCAGCACGTCCGGTTTCTTGATAATAGTTTTCTATACTTTCCGGCATATCCAAATGCACCACCAAACGCACATCTTTTTTGTCGATGCCCATGCCAAAAGCAGTTGTAGCGACCATAATCCGTGTTTTATCACTTTGCCATGCCGCCAATTTATCTTTTTTCTCCTCGGCCTCCATCCCACCATGAAAGTAATCCGCTGCTACTCCTTGTTGTTTTAAATAAGCAGCCAATCGCTCCGTATGAATACGGCTAAAACAATAGATGATCCCACTGCCCGGATATTGTTGAAGCTGCGCATGAGCGGCTTGCCATTTATCTTCGGCTACCCAAGTTTTATAAAACAAGTTACTGCGCTCAAAGGATAGGGAAAATCTTTGAGCGGAAGGCATTTCCAACTGTTCTAAAATATCCTGTGCCACTTCGGGGGTGGCGGATGCTGTCAGGGCCAAAAAAGAAGCTTCTGGAAAAAGGGTGCGCAAGACCTTTATCTTCCGATAAGAAGGTCTAAAATCATGACCCCAAGAAGAAATACAATGCGCTTCATCGATAGCAATGCGAACAATATTTGCCTGGGAGATTCGCTCTAAAAAAGCACTTTGCTGCAACCGTTCGGGAGAAACATATACCAAAGCATAATTGCCATGAATACAATTGTCAATTTGCTGAACAATAGATTGCAAGGGGGTAGCTGCTTCAAAATACATTGCCTTAATTCCTCGATTTTTCAAATCTTTCACTTGATCTTCCATCAAAGCAATCAGTGGGGTAACCACCAAAGTAGTCCCGGATAAAAGCAACGCCGGAAGTTGATAACACAAAGATTTTCCGGCACCCGTAGGCAATACCGCAAAACTGTCTTTGTTTTGAAGTACGGCATCAATAATGGATGCTTGCGGCTTGCGAAAACTGGCATACCCCCAATATTGTTGTAAGAGCTTGTGCTTATCCATGATCACCCAACTGTTTTAAAATAAAAGCGGTGCGTTCAGCTACACTCCCAATAGGAACTTCAATCAGGGTGTTCGCCACTGTTTCATAAACCTTTTTGATGTGCTTATAATAAAGCTGTGACTGCTGAAAGTCTTCCTTACGTTCTTCGTCGGTTTGATAAATCGCTTTCCATGGAGGTAATAAAAAAATAAAATCGTATCGATAGGCTTCCATTTTTTTCTTCCACGCTGCTGTTGCCAATCCCATAGCTTCCAAATAGGCATAGGTGTCGTGTATTCCTCGATCAAAAAAAACATAAGGCAAAGTGCCGTTCGGTGTCATTTTTTGTGCCTTTTCATATTGTTTTTTTCTTCCTTCAAAAAGAATTTCGCTGAATGCATACGGATCCTCCAAAAAATAATTGGCTTTACCGAGTGACCTTCCCTCTTGAATCACTACACGCGAAACTTCCTCAAAGGTCCTATATCCAGCCGCAGAAAGGGATTCAATCAAGCTTGTTTTTCCGCTTCCGGGGCCTCCGCTAATGACTATTTTCTGGGATGATGACATCGCTATTTTGATACGCTTTAAAAACTGTTATCTTTACACAAAAGTAACAGCCTAAATGCAATCACCACAAAAGGATACGGATTTTTATTTACGATTCGAGGAACAACTTCAAGCTTCGCAAGAATGGCCGGGAATTTATCTCTTTAAATTTATAGTTAAAGCGGGTGCTGCGCAAAAGGCTTTGTTAAAGTCTTTTTTCAATGACTTTAATCCCGATTTTTCCGAAAAAAATTCTTCCAAAAACACCTTTACTAGTCTCTCCGTGAAAGTTAAAATGTCCAGCCCCAAAGAGGTTATTGCTATTTATAAAAAAACAGAAAATCTCGAAGGAGTAATGGCGTTATAATTAATTTTTACGCTTATAAAAAGTTGGATTACATTGGTTTTTATTATTTTGCAACATATTTATCCCACACACGATTATTAATCAACAAATTTTATGGATTCCCTCCAATACAACACGAGTCGAGAACCTTTGATCATTCCAGAATACGGAAGACACATTCATATCATGATTGCCCAAGTAATGGCCCTCAGCGATCGTGAAGAACGCAACAAAATGGCCAAAGCCATCATCGGTGTGATGGGCAACCTCAACCCCCACCTTAGAGACGTTCCCGATTTTCAGCACAAGCTTTGGGATCAATTGTTCATCATGTCTGAATTTAAATTGGATGTGGACAGCCCTTTTGAAAAACCGCAAGAGGAAATTTTAAATACCAAACCCGGAAAACTACCTTACCCGCAAAACTTTCCCAAGTATCGTTTCTACGGCAACAATATCAAGCGAATGATTGATGTAGCCTGCCGTTGGGAAGAAAGCGACCTCAAAAAAATGTTGGTTTCCACCATCGCTGTACACATGAAAAAAAGCTTTTTGAACTGGAATAAAGACACTGTGGAGGACGACGTGATTGTGGCACATTTGGACGAGCTTTCCGGAGGTAAACTCAAACTACTTCCTGAACAACTTCCTTTGACCAGTTCCAATGATTTGTTGAAAATGAAATCTAAAAATGGTAACGGTCCCAAAAGCAATGCTCCTGCTAAGAAAAGAAATAACCGTAAAAGGTACTAATGTATGGGTAGTTTTGTAATTGAAGGAGGACAACAATTAAGTGGCTCCATAACTCCTCAAGGAGCAAAAAATGAAGCCTTACAGATTTTATGTGCGGTGCTTTTGACTGCTGAACCTGTGAACATCCATAACATTCCCGACATTATAGATGTCAACAAACTCATTCAACTGCTCCGAAATTTTGGAGTAAAAGTTACTCCCCTTGAAAAAGGTGCCTATCGATTTCAAGCCGATGCTGTTGATTTATCGTATTTGGAGTCCGAACAATTTAAAGCGGATGGCAAAGGCTTACGCGGTTCCATCATGTTGGTAGGTCCGCTCTTGGCACGCTTTGGAAAAGGAAGCATTCCGCGTCCTGGGGGAGACAAAATTGGACGCCGCCGCCTAGACACTCACTTTGAAGGACTTATTCAACTGGGGGCCACCTTTAATTACGACCAAGAAGATCATTTTTACACTGTAGAAGCCCAACAATTGAAAGGTAATTATATGCTTTTGGACGAGGCCTCTGTTACCGGAACCGCCAACATCCTTATGGCAGCTGTTTTGGCAAAAGGCACCACTACGCTCTACAATGCCGCTTGCGAACCCTATTTGCAACAGTTGTGTCTTATGCTGAATCGTATGGGAGCAAAAATCTCCGGTATTGGATCCAACCTGCTCACCATCGATGGCGTTGACCAACTGCACGGAACGGATCATACTCTACTGCCCGATATGATTGAAATCGGGAGCTGGATTGGTTTGGCAGCCTTAACAAAAAGTGAAATCACCATAAAAAATGTCCGTTGGGAATATTTAGGACAAATGCCCAACGTTTTCAGAAAACTAGGGATAACCATCGAAAAACAAGGAGATGATATTTTCATTCCAGCGCATACCTCGGGCTATGAAGTGCAAAGTTTTATAGACGGTTCTATTATGACCATCTCCGATGCCCCTTGGCCGGGTTTTACACCGGATTTATTAAGCATTATTTTAGTGGTTGCCACGCAAGCCCGAGGCAGTGTTTTGATTCATCAAAAAATGTTTGAAAGTCGGCTTTTCTTTGTAGACAAACTCATTGAAATGGGAGCCAAAATAATTCTCTGTGACCCCCATCGAGCAACGGTCATCGGTATGGATTTTAAATCCGCATTAAAAGCGACGACCCTCACCTCACCCGATATTCGTGCCGGGGTTTCCTTATTGATTGCAGCGCTTTCTGCTTCTGGCACCAGTACCATCCACAATATTGAACAAATTGACCGAGGTTATGAGGACATCGAAAATCGTTTGAAAGCCATCGGTGCGCAGATTCAAAGGCAATAAAAATCAAATTCCTATCGTTTTATAGAAAACGCATTACCCCATGAAACCCCTTTATTATCTTTTACTTTTTATCTCCTCCTTTGTTTGGGGACAAGATTTTATCATCGGAAAAGTTTTGGATGAACAAGGAATTGAATTACCCTATGTAAATATTGGTTTGGTAGGTAAAAACATAGGTACCGTTTCTGACGAAAAAGGAATTTTCGATTTAGAGATGGATACCCAAAATCACCTTCAGGACACCCTGCGTTTCTCAATGATTGGATTTGGATCGAAAGCCTTTACGGTGGCCGAATTTTTAAAACGAAAAGAAATTGAAGTAGTGCTAGAACCCAGTGCCACTGCATTGGAAGAAGTCGTTCTCACCACCGAACGCACCGATTTTAAAACAAAAGTTTTAGGAAATAATACCACCTCGAAACTCATTGTGGCCGCTTTTACCACCAATCGATTGGGAAATGAAATGGGATTTGTGGTACGGGGTAGAAAACGCCCCATGATTCTTAAAAAGTTTAATATTTCAATCGCTGAAAACGATTATGGTCCCATACGGTTTCGGGTCAATTTTTATAATGTGGAAAATGAGCTCCCCAAAGAAAACATCTTAAAAGAACCCATTTACCTCAACACCGATGTGACATCGGGTTTGGTTAGTTTGGATTTGACCCCTTATGAAATCGTAATGGACGAAGATTTTTTTATATCTATTGAATGGATTGAAGATTTGGGTCCGGGCACGCTCTATTTTTCAGGAGGATTTTTTGGGTCACCCCTCATCGCCCGAGAAGTCAGTCAGGGAAAATGGACAAAAATTGGTAGTGCCAGTGTCGGCATGAATGTCGAAGTGCGCTATTGATACATTTCTTTAGTCAACGCAATAGATTGCTGGATAATTTTCTTTAGCGTGGGAAGGTGAACGTCCCCCAACTTTTTTATATACAAACACCCTTTTCCTTTTTTGTGTTTTCCTAAGGATTCAAAATCCAATGAATTGTGAGAAATATCGCACATTAAGTAAATAGAGAGCGCCTTTTTTCGGGGAGAAAATCCGGTCAGCATCCAATCGCCTTCCCGTCCGGAGGCATATTTGTAGTGATAAGTATCAAACCCTATTATTGAATTACCCCACATTTGTGCTGCTTTGCCTGTGATTTCACGCAGCATTTCAAACAACACCCAACTGTCCTGCCGTTTCTGATCGTCGACAATTCCGTTCAGGAAAAGCTCCACCGATTTACGAGTAGGAAGTGTTTTGTTTTGAGACATTTTTTATTTTGAACTTAATAAAAATTTATCGTTTAGACAATTTATTCCCGCTGATCCCTCGCTGACGCGAACATCGAAAACGGTCTATGGTGCTATCTCTTTTGGCAATATGTTTGGTTTTTCGTCCCTGAACCCGTGCCCTCCACATCCTGAAACTAGAAGGTTTCATCTCTTTGCGCATCAGCGCAATTACATCTTGTTCACTCATGTCAAATTGAAGCTTGAGGGCTTCAAAAGGGGTGCGATCTTCCCAAGCCATTTCTATAATTCGATCTATTTGAACTAAATCTAACGTCTTTATTTTCTTCATTTTTTTTAACGATTAGGTAAGGTATGTCGATTTAAAATACGTTTACTTTCTTGCCGTACTAAGCTGTTTTTTTTAAGATTCCAAAGCGTTTCACTGGCCTTTTCCCTACTTTTTTTCAAGTCAATGATCGGGAAAGGATAGTCTTCTCCCAATTTAAAATTGTACAAAGAGGCTTCCAAAGGGGTCAATTCCCAGGGCTGATGAATGAAAGAAGCCGGCAAAACGCTTAATTCGGGAACCCACTTCCGAAGAAAATTCCCCTCCGGATCATGTTCCAAACCATTTTTGACGGGATTGTAAATGCGTAATGTATTGATGCCGGTTTCTCCTGCTTGCATTTGAATTTGTGGAAAATGTATACCGGGTTCAAAGTCGAGAAACTGACGTGCCAAAAATGCTGAAATGGATTGCCACGGTTGCCACAATTGATGAATGACAAAGGAAACCACCAAAGCTCGCATCCTAAAATTTAGATATCCCGTTGCAACCAAACATCGCATGGCGGCATCCACCATGGGTACGCCTGTTTGCCCGGTTTCCCATGCATGGAGTAATTGGGGTTGACGTTCCTTCACCAAAGCATGATAACCTTTATTGACACTCAAAAATTCCATCTCGCATTCCATCTCAAATTTTTGAATAAAATGGGCTTGCCAACGCAAGCGGGACTCAAAAGCTGAAACTGCCCGAGACCGCTTCCCTCCTTCTTTTTCTTCTTCGGTTCTTTGGAGGACTTGCCGCATGGAAAGGTTTCCCCACGCAAGATAGGGAGACAATCGACTACAACTTTTACGGGCAAGGTCGGGTTTGGAAATATGCTTTTGATAATTCAAATAGCGCCCTTCAAAAAATGAATTCAAATAACGATGTGCATTGAATTCTCCGCCCGGTTGAACTCGTTTGGAAGGTGTTGTTTCCAAAGCGACGCATTCAAAGTCCGAAGCAATTTTTGCTATCGTTTCGCTGTTGAGTAATTGATTTTCTTGAGCTTGAAAATTCAACAACGGCCGATTCATCAATGTGGTCCATCGTTGGATCCATTGCTTTCGATCCGACAACCTTCTAAAAACACCTTGTTGTAAAAACTCCTTCCAGACAATGTTTTTTGCATCCACCCATTTTCGTAACTGTACATCCCGATCAAATGTGATTTTGATACCCGTTTCTTGATGGGAATAAATCGAAATAGAAAATTGTTTTTCCAACTGACTAAAAACATCCATCACCTCCCCTTGAACGCACAATACTTGAGTATTGTATTGTTTCAATTGTAAATTAAGTGCCACCAACGATTGTTTGATAAAATCAAAATGGCGATCGCTGTAATGATCGTCTTCTAGAATTATATTTTCAAAAACATAAAGCAGCAAACACTGTTGTTGGGTAACCAAAGCAGTATGCAACGCCTCGTGATCGAGCAAGCGTAGATCGCGTTTAAGCCAAACGATATTTATATGCTTTTTGTTAATAGGCATCGGGATTGGAGATTATCTGGTGGGCTCGGGTTTTTATTTGCACCAATTCTTCGGCAGGGATTTTTTCCAGCAATCGAAGCATCATCGCCATCCGATTGTTTTTGGCAAAGTATTGTTTTTTATCATCCAAAAAATTCCAATACAAACTGTTGAAAGGGCAAGCATCCGCTCCAATGCGTTTTTTACGATCGTATTTACAATCGTTGCAGTAATTACTCATCTTGTGAATATAGGCCGCTGCGGAAACATAGGGTTTGGTGGCTACCATTCCCCCATCTGCCCACTGACTCATTCCGCGGGTATTGGGCAGTTGTACCCACTCAATCGCATCAGCATAGATTCCCAAATACCAAGCATCGACGGCATCTGGATGCACTTGCGCCAAGAGTGCAAAATTTCCAGTAATCATCAAACGCTGGATGTGATGCGCATAGGCATGATCCAATGAGTTTTTGACACTCTGATGCAAACAGTTCATCTGTGTAGCTGCTGTCCAAAAAAATTGGGGTAAGGCTTGGTGATTATTCAATACATTCATTTGGGCGTAATTGGGCATTTCGCTCCAATACATCCCCCGCATATACTCCCGCCAGCCTATGATTTGTCGCACAAAACCTTCTACTTGTGACAAAGCAATTTCATCGGTATGCGCTTGGTAATAATCGATAACTGAGTTGACCACCTCCAAGGGTGCAATCATTTTGGTGTTCAGGGCAAAAGAAATTCGAGAGTGAAAAAGATTGACTTCCTCGGTGTGCATTGCATCTTGATAATCGCCGAAATGTTTTAATAAATGGGTCTTAAAATATTCCAACTGCTTCAGAGATTCGTCGCGCGAACAAGGGAACAAAAACTTTTTTGGGTCTAAAGTGCCGAGGGTAAGTACACCCGCTGAAGTGAGCATTTCTTGGAGTTGCAGGAGATCTGTCGTCTCCATGGTATAGGCCGGTGGAATTTCGGGAGTTCCCCGCCATTGATTGCGATTGTTTTTATCAAAATTCCATTGTCCACCCAAAGGTTGGTCACCGGACATCAGTAAATGAAAATCTTTCCGCATTTTGCGGTAGAAAAACTCCATAATACGCTGTTTTTTACCCGTATAGAAAGTAGCCCAAGTAGAACGAGTGGTCATGAAATGCTCGGTATCTACAACCTCCACTTCCCTGTCCCATTGGGCAGCAAACTCCTGTAGTTGTTGGTCAAGACGGTATTCATCCGGGAGTTGATATTCGAATTTTTCAGCCTTGTATTGATTCAAAATAGCCGTCAGATTCTTGCATAAATCCTGTTCATTTTCAGGAGCATCCAGTTGAATATATTCTACCCGATGCCCTTTTTCAACCAAGGTTTTGTGAAAGCTGCGCATCGACCGAAAAAAAGCAATTACTTTTTGGATATGGTGTTGTACATAATCTGTTTCTTGACGCATTTCCATCATTACATAGCAGACCTTATCCTCCACCCTATTGAACCAAGAATGCTTTTCATTCAGTTGGTCTCCTAAAATCAGTCGTACGATCATTCGAAAAGTTTTTTTTGTAACCAGCGTTGCTGATAGGTCTTATGAGGGTCATAGCGTTCCGCTTGAAAGGCTACATTAAAGACACGATCCCGCGGGTCGTTCCCAACTCCAGCCACATACATCCAATTGCACCAATTGCTGTGTACATCGTAATCGATCAATTGCTCCTCGAAATAAGCTGCACCGATACGCCAATCCAGCTTTAAATTCTTGGCAAAATAACTCGCCACATTTTGTCGCCCGCGGTTGCTCATAAAACCCGTTTGTTGAAGTTCCAGCATATTGGCATTGACAAAAGGCTCTGGAGTTCTGCCGGTTACCCAACGTTCTACGGAGCTAGGATCGGTGTTCCAATCATAGCTGCGGTTTAAAATCCCCCCTTGTAAAAATATGGCATTGCCATGTTTCAAGCTGATGTATTTAAAGTAGTCCCTCCAAATAAGCTCAAAAATTAACCAATAGGTAGAATCGTTTTTTTTGACCTGCGCTTCATATTTTTTTACTTCCCAATAAATCATTCTTGAAGAAAGTGCTCCGTTGGCCAACCAAGGAGAAAACTTGGAACTATAGTCCGTTCCTAAAAGTCCATTTCTTGTTTTTTTGTAAAAGGAAAGTTTGTTGGTCTTCCAAAAATAAGAGGCCATCCGATCCTTGGCTGCAGCGGTTCCTCCAGAAAAAGGAAATACACTTTGGGAAGATAGCTTTTTGGGTTGCATCCCAAAATCCGATAAAGTGGGAAGTGGGAAATCCTGTTCCAACAAGGAGGCTTGCTGCAACATTTTAGGCATCGGAATCAATGGACGTACTTTCATCTCTTTTTCGGCACGTTTTCGAAATACCGTAAACACCTCCGGGAGCTGCTCCAAAGTCACGGGAAGGTCGTCGGGATGATATAAAAATTGATCATAATACGAAGTGATCCGCACTTTCTCGGGAAGACGATTTTCCAATTGGGTTTGTATCTCTTGTTCCTCAAACGTCCATTCTTTTTGGTAATAAAGCTGCACTACGTCATAGTGTTGCACCCAAAAGGGAATTCCTTCGGCAGCTACACGTTGTTCTACGATGAGGCTAATATTATTTTTGTTCAACACCTCTTTTAAGGCTTGAAGTGTCTGTAAAATAAATTGAACTCGAAGGGCAGAAATCTTTTTAAAGCCCCATTGTTGATCCGAATAAAGATTGGGTTCAAAGGTATAATAGGCAAGCACCCGATCGTATTGGCTACAAGCTTCGTAAAACGCTTGATGATCGGTGAAACGCAAATCGTTCCGCAACCAAACCATTGCGGTTTTTAGTTTGTTTTGCATTTTTGACTACAGTATTTAACATGTTCCCAATCGCGTTCCCATTTTTTTCTCCACTGAAAAGGACGTTGGCAACGAAGGCATATTTTTTCAGGTAGGTGCTGTTTTAAAACTCTTTTCATTCTTGATTCAACGCTGCTTTATAGGTCGTCAAACAGCGTTCTCTGGCAAATTTGTGATCCACCATGGGAACGGGATACGTCAAATCCTGAAAATCGGGCACCCATTTTTTGATATAAAGCAACTCCTTATCAAATTTTTTGATTTGTTCAGAGGGGTTGAAAATTCTGAAATAAGGGGCTGCATCCACTCCACAACCCGCAACCCATTGCCAGTTCCCCACATTACTGGACATTTCATAATCCAATAGTTTTTCTGCAAAATAAGCCTCACCCCATCGCCAGTCAATCAACAGATGTTTACAAAGAAAACTTCCCACCAGCATCCGCACACGATTGTGCATAAAACCGGTTTGATTCAACTCCCGCATTCCGGCATCTACCAACGGATAGCCCGTCTGCCCTGCACACCATTTTTCAAAATCTTCAGGAGCATTTCGCCATTCAATACGATCGTATTGCGGTTTAAAACTCTGCTTTTGAGTGTGTGGAAAATGCCAAAGAATTTGCATGAAAAATTCTCGCCACACCAATTCTTTTAAATAAGTGTTGTTCTTTCTTTGGGCGGCTTTTGTTACTAATTTTCTAATGCTCACGGTTCCAAAACGCAATGCTGTTCCCATTTTGGAGGTAGCATCTAAACTCGGAAAATTTCTCACTTCCTCATAGGAGTCTATCGTTTTTTCATCCGTATTTGTTTTTGGGGGTGCAATAGTACTGGATGTAAACCCTAAATCCTCTAAACTTATCGGGGAAGTGGGCATTGCATCCCATAAGTGATGCAAATGTTTTTCGGAGGGAAAAGAAGGAAGCGCATTTTGATGAAACCGTGTTTCCCAACTTCTCCAGTAGGGTGTGTACACCTTGTAGGGGAAACCATCGGATTTGACCACTTCTGATTTCTCAAAAATGACTTGATCTTTATAGGTTTCAAAATCCACTTGCTGCGCTCGCAACAAGGCTGCAATTTCAGTATCTCTTTCGCGAGCATAGGGTTCGTAATCGTGATTACAAATCACTTTTTCGATCGGATAGGTAGTAATCAATTTTGAAAAAATAGCCTTGGGAGTCCCTTTATAAATTCCAACGGTACATCTGTTCTCCTTCATAGCAATATCAAGGTTACCCAAGGCATTATAAATATAGTCGATGCGCGCATCTTGAGGCGGCAAACGTTCGATGATATCTTCATCGAAAATAAAAATCGGAAAGACCTTATTTCCCGATTTTAAGGCGTGGTATAAGCCACAATTATCTTCAATTCTTAAATCTCTTCGAAACCAAAAAACAGTGAGTTTCTCCAATGATTTTAAGTTTTTAAATTTCCAATTCCACCATCTAAATGGAGGATTTGTCCAGTCATCCAACTGCTTTTTTCACTCAACAAAAAGACCGTCATTTGTGCCGCATCTGCTGCGCTACCCATCCGCCCCAAAGGATGTCTGGCATTTGCTTTTTCGAGTTTGTCTGCATTGTTGGTAAATTTGGCTGCCAAGGGGGTATCAACCAAAGAAAGCGCAATACTGTTGACCCGAACCTTTGGAGCCCACTCCGCGGCCAAAGAACGTGTGAGTCCTTCCAAAGCTCCTTTTGCCATTGCAATACTGCTGTGAAAAGGCATCCCTGTTTGAACGGCAACCGTACTGAAAAAAACAATGGATGCTTCGGAGCTATTCATCAACAATGGGGCGATTTTTTGAAGCGTACGCACAGCTCCAAAGGCATTGACCTCCATGTCTTGTTGAAATACTTCGGGTTTTATGCCTTTAAAAGGTCTAAGATTGATACTGCCGGGACAGTATACAAATCCATCCAAGCGTTCGGGCAAAGTACTGCTATCCAAATCAGTGCCATCGGTCACATCATGCGAAATAAAATGGACATCAAGTCCGGCCAGCGGTGCTTGATTTCGCCCAAGTACAAACAACTGATTGTCGCTTGCCAATTGTTTTACGAGTTCCAAGCCGATGCCTGAACTTCCTCCCACGACAAGAATATTTTTATTCTTCATAAGGCAATATATTTTCCGAAAATGGATTCCAAAGCTTGTTCACGATAGGTAAAAATCTCTTTCAATTTAGGGCCTACCAAAATAGGGTGCATTAATTGCCCCAACCAACCAAAAGGAATTTTATAGTCCACGATATCGATCATTTCGACCCCTCCCGCTATGGGCTGAATAAAATGTTTGTGATGCCATAATGCATAAGGACCAAAGCGTTGTTCATCCACAAAATACTTTCCTTCTTGCACGTGGGTGATTTCAGTCACCCATTTAGCAGGAATTCCCAACAAAGGGGTTACAATATATTGGATGATTTGTCCAGGATACATTTTAGGTTCGACTTCCGTCAAAATCTTAAAACCCATATAGTCCGGTGTTATGGTCTTTAGGTTTTTGGGATCCGATAGAAAATCCCAAGCTTCCGAAACGGAGATGGGTAATTTTTGTGTAGTTTTTAATCGGTAGATTTTCATTAGACATTTTGTCAAAGATACAAATGTTTAATTTATTTTAAAAAAGATTAAACAAAAATATTTTGGTTATTTGTTAAATGTAAATCCAATACGGTGAATGAAATTGTTGATTTTGTATATTTAGAGCTAAATCAAAAAATCTTAAAATGAAAAAATCTATTCTCTTAGTATTACTGACCTACAGCTTTGGCTATGCGCAGGTTGTCGCTCCACAACCCAGTCCTTCTACCACTGTAAAACAGGTGGTCGGATTGACGGATGTTGAACTGTCCTACTCCCGCCCCTCCATGCGAGGTAGAACTATTATGGGCGCCCTTGTACCCTATGGAGAAATGTGGAGAACGGGTGCCAATCGGAATACCACCCTACAATTTAGTGATGCCGTTTTGGTAGAAGGAAAATCTCTCGCAGCCGGAACATATGCCCTATTTACCCGTCCAGGAAAAGCACTTTGGGAAGTGTTTTTCTATACCAAAACGGACAACGGAGGACTCCCCTCAGAATGGGATGCAAAAGCCGTTGCCTTGGTGGTGGAAGTGACTCCTACAAGTTTGAATGAAAGTTTAGAAACTTTTACCATTGCACTTGAAAATCTGCATAACAATGGAGCTACTTTGAGCTTGAATTGGGAAAATACCAGCGTTCCTATCCAAGTTGAAGTTCCCACCGACTCCAAAACCATGGCCTCCATCACAAAGACCATGAATAATAATCCCAATGCAGACGATATGTATGCTGCTGCCGTTTATTATCTTCAAAATGATAAAGACCTCAACAAAGCCAAAGAATGGATTGCAAAATCTATCGCTATGGAAGATGGAAAATATTGGGTCTATCGTCAACAATCCCTTATCCTTGCTGCGTTGAATGAAAAAGATGCAGCCCTGGAGGCGGCTAAAAAATCATTAGCCTTGGCGGAAGCAGCCGGAAATCAAGATTATGTCCGATTGAATACCGCTGCAATTGCAGAATGGTCAAAATAGTCGTAAACGTTAGGATTTAGTTTTCGACTTGTACAGTCCATTCAGAACGAGTCCTAAAATGACTAAAAAGGCACCGATAAGTTGATACTTACTGTAGGGTTCGACCAAAATAAAGAAGCTAAAGAAAAGCGTAAAAAGGACTTCGACATATTTGAAGGGTGCCACGCGATAGGCTGCTGCATTTTGAAACGCTTTGGTCATAAATAACTGTCCAAAATAGCCGAAAATTCCCAAGGAAAAAAGAATGCCCCAATCCCAAAGTTGGGGCTTTTTCCATGAAAAAAGGGATCCTACACCTCCCACCAAAGTGGTAATTATCATAAAATAATGGACCACCACCACCGGATGGTCTTGTTTTCCGATTTTTTGAATTAAGAGGTATACCAAGGCCGAAAAAACCGCTGCCCCCAATACGAGTCCTACGCCAAAACCGGAAACCGCTGCATCCAAGCCTTTAATAAAAACTACCCCCGTGAAAGAAAGGCTAAAAAAGAACCATTGTACGGCTTTGATTTTACCTTTGAAAAACAATACCGTAAAAATCGCTGCAAAAATGGGAGATAAATATCGTAAGGTCACGGCAGTACCCACACTGATATAATGCACGCCCCAAAAGAAAAGTACCATGGAGGTAACCCCCACCAAACCTCTTAATATCAGTAATTTTCTTTGATTTCCCCAAGGGTTGATGTTTTTATAACGCAAATAAGAAAAGGTAATCAGCAAGGAACCAATCGCCCTAAAAAAAACAATTTGGAAAGTGGGATAATGCACCAAATATTTAACCGCAATATTCATAAAAGCAAAGGACAAAGTGCTCAGTAGCATATATTGAATCGCCTTTGAAAATGAATTGTGCAAGAGAATAATTTTGTACAAAGATTAGTAATTTAAATGGTTTTTTATCCGCACAGCACTTCCATAAATTAATAAGTATCTTCGCAACAGAAAGTATCAACGATTACACCACTTTTCGATTTGGACATTAACTATATCATTGCGGCCGCTTGTGCACTTTTATTAGGAATTTCAAAAGCCGGCATTAAAGGAATTGCCGCACTAATTGTGACCGGATTTGCACTGTCCTTCGGGGCAAAAAACTCTACCGGAATATTGATGCCCCTGCTGATTTGCGGAGACATTTTTGCAGTCATCTACTACAAACAGCACGTCAAATGGTTTTACATTCTCAAGCTGATGCCTTGGATGGTAGCGGGAGTCCTCTTGGGTGTGTTTTTGGGACATTACATTAATGAAACTTTGTTCAAATATGGAATGGCACTCATCATCTTGGGCAGTACGGCACTGATGTATTATTGGGAAAACAAAAAAAATCAGCGCATTCCGGAGCATTGGACCTTCGGAAGTTCCATGGGATTGCTGGCGGGTTTCACCACCATGGTGGGGAATTTGGCCGGAGCCTTTTCAAATATTTATTTTTTAGCGATGAGACTTCCCAAAAATGAATTTATTGGAACCGCCGCCTGGTTATTCTTTTTTATCAATTTGTTTAAAGTCCCCTTTCATATTTGGTCTTGGGAAACAATGACTTGGAATTCCTTTCGATTGAGTTTAAGCCTCGTTCCTTTTGTATTAATAGGTTTGGTGTTGGGAATCTGGTTGGTAAAGAAAATTAAAAACGACAGTTACCGAAAACTCATTTTATTGTTTACTGCCTTGGGAGGAGTTGCCATTTTATTGCAATAATTGTTTATCCTTTAATTATTTCTACCACCCTTTTTATTTGTTCAACA
>JABISF010000043.1 GCA_018699935.1 Flavobacteriaceae bacterium
ATGGAATAAATTTTCCAAGCGAGTAATTTTTCTTTGGCTCGTTGACCGGAGTAAACAATTCGAATCGCAAATTTGTCATAGACCTTGTCAAAATCGATGTTTTGCTTTTGCATTTTCCGATGGATGGAATAAATGGATTTACTCCTTCCTTTGATCACATAATTGAGGCGTTCCTTTTTTAAGGCTTTCGACAAAAAATCAGAAAACGATTTGATGTAGGCTTCTTGCTCTTCTTTGCTCTCCTCAATTTTGTCTTTGATAGACTGATAGCGCTGGGGCTCTGTATATTTCAAACTTAAATCTTCCAGTTCCGTTTTGACATTGTACATGCCGATCCGGTGTGCTAAGGGTGCATAGATGTAGAGGGTTTCCGAAGCGATTTTCACTTGCTTATACTCGGGCATGGCATCCATGGTTTGCATGTTGTGCAACCGGTCCGCAATTTTGATAATGATGACGCGAATATCGTCATTCAAAGTGAGTAACATTTTTCGGAAATTCTCCGCTTGAAGAGAAATGTTTTTGTCTTTTTTGAGATGGGAAATTTTGGTTAATCCATGCACAATTTTGGCAACAGTACCGCCCACCAGCCGTTCAATATCCTCAAAGGAAACACCGCAGTCCTCAACCACGTCATGCAGCAGTGCTGCAGCGATGGAGGTGGCATCCAAGCCAATTTGAGAAGCTACAATTTTGGCTACATTGATCGGGTGAAAAATATAGGCTTCCCCGGATTTTCGTCTTTGGTCACGATGCGATTCAACAGCCATATCAAAAGCCAAACGAATCATCTTTTTGTCTTCGTCGGTGAGCGTTTGATAGCTAATACGCAAAAGTTCTTTGTATTCTTTTGCGATTTGTTTATTCTCGATTTCCTCGTTTACTAGCATGAATGAGGTAAGTTAATCAATATTTGTTGAATTAAGATAATAGTTTTTTTTCTTTGCTTCATACATCAAAATCCCTGCCGAAACGGATAGGTTCAAAGAATCCACTTTTTCACTCATCGGGATGATGATATTTTGATGTGTATTTTCCAGCCAATCGTCATGTAGTCCGGTGTCTTCGGTGCCCATTACCAAGGCACATGGTGTTTTAAATTCAAATTCGTGATAGGGGAGTGCCCCCTCCTTCAGGGCGGCAGTTGCAATAAAAATTTCATGATCCAACAAATAGGTAATCACCGCCTTGGATTGATCCAAAGCAATAGGCATTCTAAAAATACCGCCCACACTTGCGCGGATACTGTTGGGATTATACAGGTCCGTTTTGGGATTGGCAATAATCACAGCATCAAAGTCGGCCGCAGCGGCAGTTCGTAGCAAGGCACCAATATTTCCTGGCTTTTCGGGTGCTTCGATGACGAGAATCAAAGCGTTGTCCTTTAATTTTAAATCCGACAAGGCATGCGATTTGGCTTCTGCAACTGCAATCATTTTTTCAGTTCCCGACCGATAGCCGATTTTATCAAACAAATGAGCTTCAAGGATATAGCTGAAACTCGAAGGATCTAATTCAGAATAATAATCCCTTTTTTCAGGCGGTAATGCTTCGTGAAAAAAGTATTTTTGTACGGTATAGCCACCCGCTAGAGCACGCCCAATTTCTCGTTCTCCTTCAATCACAAAAAGCTTTTCCTTTTTTCGGATTTTTGCTTTATCAAACAGCAGGCGCAAATGTTTGATTTCCGGATTTTGAATGCTGGAAAGTAGTTTCACAGGATTTTTTTTAGTCCCATAAAATTACATTATTAAAGCATATGTACTAGGGTTGAAGTAGGAAAGGTGCTTTTTTATGATAAGCAATTACCAATGCTACCATTTCATTATAGCTTTGGATGCCTTGAGCTTGCCCGTTTGCTTTCAGATAGGAGTCGTATCCTTTTTTCAAATAAGGTTCAAAAGGATTTTCATATTTTTTCCAATAATCAGAGAGCGTAGAAAAGTTTTTGAAAATGCCCGGGTGTAATTTTTTTATCATCGTTTTGGCTTTTTCTGGATTGGCTTTAAATAATTCACTGTAGGTATACCGCAAGGCAAAAGTGTATCCAGCAAATTGTATAAAGGGATTGCTGTGATTGATGGTGACATAGAAAGCAATAAAATTGGCTTCGTTTTCTGCAGCGATGCCCAGTTGATGTGCCATTTCATGTGCGGTGGTAGTGATATAACTCAATTCTGGCAATCCTTTGTTCACTTGCGACTCAAGGGTGAAGGGGTTCAGGTATCCGGCATAACCCATATAACTCAAAGGAATACTCCACAAAGCATTTTTGGCATGGGGTTGGAGGTATTGAAATTCCGATTCAAAACGAAATTCTTTCGTAATCATCGCAAGGATTTGATCTTTTGTATAGGGGATTGAAACAGGCACCGTATCGTTTTCAGTCAAACGAATTTGAAATTGGTTAGAAACTTCTATAAGTGCTTGCAATGTATGACTGAGGCTTTCCTCATCGTATTTCGTTTCATAGTTTAATTGTTGATGCAGCGGAATGCGATAATAATTCAATCCCCAACTGAGATGAAAGATCAAACTCAATAAAGAAAGTCCAGCGGTAAGGGAAAAAAAACCGGATACAATTCGAAAAGGACGTTTTTTTAGACCGAGATACAAGGCACGAAAAACCAAAATAATCACCAGTCCGTAGAGCACATCTCCCAACGAAAAAGGAAGGGCTTTAAAAAACCATTTTTGGAGTTCATAATGATGGGGATAGTAGCCCCGAGCATAATACGCTTCAATCCATTCCGGATGATTTTTACACCACCACAGAAAAACCCCCTGAAGTAGGAGGAGGAGATTTAAACCAAACGTTACACCTTTATGTTTCAAGTTAAAAAAATAAGACCAACGAATGTTGGCCTTGTTGCGTGTTTATTAAAGGTTGATTTTGACGATCTCAACTTCAAAAATCAGATCCGATCTTGGAGGAATTCCTCGATTGCCCTGTTCTCCATAACCGAGATTGTAAGGAACAAACAAGGTGGCTTTATCTCCTTCGTTCAACAGTCGTAAACCTTCTTTAAATCCTTCGATCATTTGCGCTTCTGGACCCACTTCGGCGGGGATAGGAAGGTATTGCCCAGCATTTTTTCGGGCGATGTCTACGATGTCATTTTGCTCAGCAATTTCCAATTTACTGGTTTCTAAAAGCGTTCCGTCGGTAAAATAAACGGCGTAGTTTACGTCGGCTTTAGAAGTAGAGGTGACGGCTGCGCCATCGCCTTTCTCTGTAACCAAATATTGCAAGCCACTGGCGGTTGTGGTGGATTTTGCTTTTTGATCTTCAAAACGCAATAGATTGACTTGATTGATGGCGGCTCTTTTTTCTTGGCGCTCTTTTTCAACGGTTTCTTTGTTTTCAAAATATTCAGAAAACACTTTGGGAGCATCGAAATTTTTGGCTGTTTTTCCTTTGCGGATAATTTGGATGGTTTCAATGGTATCGTTTTGAACAATACTATCTACCACATTTTGCCCTTCTACAACATGACCGAAAACAGTGTGTTTACCATCCAACCAAGGGGTTTCTTTGTGGGTGATAAAAAACTGACTCCCGTTGGTTCCAGGACCTGCATTGGCCATGGAAAGAATGCCTGATCCATTGTGGCTCAGGTCGGTGATTTCATCGTCAAAACGATAGCCGGGACCTCCAGAACCCGAGGCTGTGGGGTCGCCCCCTTGAATCATAAAATCGGGGATAACGCGATGAAAAACAATACCGTCGTAGTATTTTTTGTTTTTAAATTCTGACGAAACATAAGGGTTTTCGCCTTCACTTAAGGACACAAAATTGGCCACTGTAATGGGTGTTTTTTCGGCTTCAAGTTGCACAATAATTGCACCTTTGTTGGTTTCGATATTGGCATAAAGACCGTCTTCCAACTCTGGATATTGTGACTTACAGCCAATCATTAGGCTCACGGCCAGAGCAGTACATAAAGAATAAAATTTCATAGGGATGAATTAAAAATTATTTGTAATCGATGGATAAAAGTTTTAGGGTTATTCGTAGGGGCTGATTGATGCCTATTTTTTCGCCATCTCCTTGATATCCATAGCAAAGGTATGAAGGAAAAAGAAATACTACAACATCTCCGGGGCGAAGTATTCGGATTCCTTCTCGAAGGGCGGGTAAAAAATTGTCTTCATCCACCGGATAATCAACAGTTCCCAATTCCTCCTCACTGTAGATAAGTTCTTGGGAGAGGTTTTCTATTTGGTAGCGAAAATGTGCAATATCTCCTTTTTTGGGGAGGGCTTGGAGCGTGTCGCCCTGAGCTTTATAAGCCAACCAAAATCCCGATTGGGAAGGGCGGTAATCCAATTCCTTTTCAATGGAAATTGCTTTTTTGATGGCTTGTTCCTCTTGGGTGAATTGAATTTTATTTCGCGCTGCGGATACTTTTATAAAATCGTCTTTTGTTTTGTTTAAAGGTTTTCTGGGTTCAAGCTCAGTACATTGCGTGAATAAAAATAAGGCAAAATAAAAGGGGAGTAGTCGCATCTTATTCAAATTTGGCCTTGTTTTCGAGCACTGCCTGTTCAAACCTTTTAATCGTATCCTCCATGGAAGTCAAAGACATTCCCCCGGCTGCATTGTGATGTCCACCCCCTGAAAAATAGGTTTTGGCAAATTCATTAACCGAAAAAGCTCCCTGCGAGCGAAAGGACATTTTTATTTTTCCTTCTCTTTGATTTTCAATCATAATGGCAGAAAAAACAATTCCCTCCAAATTTAAGCCGTAGTTCACAAAACCCTCGGTATCTCCTTTTTGATAATTA
Source organism: Flavobacteriaceae bacterium (assembly GCA_018699935.1). Classification (GTDB taxonomy): domain Bacteria; phylum Bacteroidota; class Bacteroidia; order Flavobacteriales; family Flavobacteriaceae; genus MS024-2A. The sequence goes on from JABISF010000043.1 coordinate 4,789, forward strand.
AAACGGTTTAATTCTTCCTGGGTTAAATACATATAAACGACAGGTGTTCCTTCAATTTTATGAATTTTAGAAAGCGTCAATCCCAACAATTGAATTCGACTGAAATGGGCTGTGTCATAAATTTGTTGATGAATGTCTGATCCCTTGGCACCTGCATCAATCAAAGCGGCGATGGCTTTGTGCGTTGCTGAAGTAGTGGAAGGAAATCGGAAGGAACCCGTATCGGTCATGATACCCGTGTACAAACAATTGGCAATTTCAGGATTAAACGCAGTTGCATCGAGTGCAGCGATGAGATCATAGACCATTTCGCAAGTGGAACTCATTCCGGGTTTTGAATACATCAAAGTGGCGTAATCGGAAGGATTTTCGTGATGATCAATCATGATTTTAACGGCCGAAGCGGCTTTTACTTCTGCTTCCATTTCCTCAACGCGCGAGAGATCATTAAAATCCAAAGTAAAAATCAAATCGGCCGCTTCAATATGTTGCAATGCGAGCTCCGTTTTTTGATTAAACTTAATGATTTGCCCCTGTCCGGGCAACCAGTCCAAAAAAGATGGGTATTCATTGGGAGAGATCACCACAGCTTGATGCCCTTTGGCTTGTAAAAAATGCATCCATGCCAGCGTGCTTCCAAGCGCATCGCCATCGGGATTCCGATGGGGTAAGACGACAATTTTTTTAGGTGCTTGCAGCAATTGATTCAATCCCTCTAAAAATTTCTTTTCCATAGGGCTCAAAGATACCACTTTCCGTAAAGATTTTTTGTGCCTTTTGGGGAGCTCTTACAATTAAAGAAACGAACGGAGTCCTGTAGGGTTTGATTTAGTTTATTAGATTTGCAAAAAAAAAGATGTCAACCACCACATTAATGATGATTAAACCCGACGCCGTAGAAAACGGTCATATCGGGAATATTCTTGAAAAAGTTACGACTTCCGGTTTTCGAATCAAAGCCCTAAAACTGACTCAATTGACCCGTTCTGATGCAGAAGCTTTTTATGACGTGCACAAGGAGCGCCCTTTTTTTGGTGAACTGGTCAGTTTTATGACCCGGGGTCCTATCGTTGCGGCGATTTTAGAAAAAGAAAATGCTGTGAGTGATTTTAGAACCCTCATTGGGGCCACCAATCCGGCCGAAGCCGCTGCTGGAACGATACGAAAATTGTATGCCACTTCTATGGGAGAAAATGCCGTACATGGGTCTGATAGTAATGAAAATGCTGCCCTAGAGGCCGCCTTTCATTTTTCGGGTAGAGAACAATTTTAATGTAAAATAATTTTTTTTACAAGGGCTTGCTCCAAATGTGTGTTGAGGTTTTCAATACAGGTTTCAATTTGGTATTGCAATTCCATACGCAGCGGAGCAGAACGCAATTGGATATAAAGTACACCTTTTTCAAAACGCATTTCTTCTGTGTAAGAAAAAACATTTTTCCCCATCACTTTTTCCCAAGCTTCCTTCACTTTTGTACTTTGTAGCCCCCCTTGAAGTTGGCGTTGCGCAGTGATTTGTTCCAACACTTCTTTGATGCCCTTGGGGTCAAAATGCTCCTCTTTTTTATTCATTGGAAATGGGGTTTGGACGGACGCGCTGATAAAAATATTTTCGGGCACCCTCCTTCAAAATCAGTCGCTGACTGTCAAGTTGTACAATGTTCGATTCCCAGACATCCCACTGGGATTGATAATGTAGAACAAAGGAGTGATTGTTTTGATTAATGCTAAAAGGAATTTCGGTATCAGAGGTTTGTAGTTTTCCTACCAAGGCAGGAGCGACTTTCTTCTTAAAACCTTTTTGATTTTCAACATAATAATAGTCGTAGAGCGGAGCAACCGCCTGGGGAATAAATTGTTCGCCTTTTTCTTCTACAAATTCAATTTTCCAATAACCGTTTAATAAGGCTATAGCAATAGGCTCAGGAGCATTGCACGTTAACACAAGTGCCCCCATAAAACTAAAAAATAAAAAGTGAGAAAAACGAGTCATCATACCTCCATAAAAGTAAACATTACAAACGAAAAACTTCAAAACTAGAAGCTACTTTTGAAAGCACTTCCTTGGTTCGCTCCTCATGCGTATCGGTAATAAAAATTTGCCCAAAAGCATCGGTGTTCACTAAGGTCACTATTTGTGCCACACGATTTTGATCCAGTTTGTCAAAGGCATCGTCCAACAACAAGATGGGCGGATGACCAAATTGTTTCTGTAGAAAGTCAAATTGCGCCAATTTAAGTGCAACTAAAAAAGATTTTTGTTGCCCTTGACTGCCGAGATTTTTGATGGGGCGATCGGCCAATAAAAAACTAATATCGTCTTTGTGAATGCCCACAGTACTGTGTTGCGCCAATTTGTCTTTTTGAAGCTGTGCTTCAAGGAGTACCTCCAATTTGTTTTCTTGTAAGTGGCTGCTGTATTCCAAACGCACCTGTTCTTTTTGATTGCTGATGGTTTGATAGCGCGCCTCAAAAATGGGGCAAAATTGTTCAATAAAAGCAGATCGTTTTTCGAAAAGGGGTTGACTGAGTTGCGCCATTTGCGCATTGTAAATCCCCAAGGTGGTAGCATCAAAGGTTCGATTGAGCGCAAAATATTTCAGTAGTGCATTTCGTTGGGCAAGTACTTTGTTGTAATCGAGAAGGTTTTTTAAATACAACGGATCCGTCTGCCCAATAACCCCATCAATAAATTTTCGCCGAGTGCTGCTCCCTTCAATAATTAAATCCTGATCGGAAGGGGAGATGATGACCGTGGGAATCAAACCAATATGATCGGCAATTCGGAGATATGCTTTACCATTTCGTTTTATAGTTTTGCGATCCCCTTTTTTTAAGCTACATACAATTTTTTCTTCCTCAAGGTTGGTTTTGTAACGCCCTTCTAGCGCAAAAAAGTCTTTGTCAAACTGGATATTTTGTTGGGAAGCGGGATTAAAATAGCTTTTCCCAAACGACAAATGATAGATCGCATCCAATACGTTGGATTTGCCCACCCCATTGTTACCGATAAAACAATTGATCTTAGGATTAAAATCAAATCGCTTGCTCGTAATATTTTTGTAATTGGTAATGGATAAATGCTGCAAAATCATAGAAAACAAAAATAAGAAGTTAGAAGCGATCATTTCACTTTTTGAATTAGAATAAAAAGACTAATTTTGAACGCTCAAAAAAAAACAAAGATGGCAACATATAAAAAGCGCGGTGCAAAGAAATCACAAGCGACTCCCAATCAACCCCTAGTGGATCAGGACAGTACTACGGCGGAAGTATTTGAGACGCTCGACGTAACCGCTTCCAAAACAGAAGCCTGGGTAGGGAAATACCAAAATATCATTTTAACGCTTATCGGTGTTATCGCAGTGGGGGTATTGGGTTATTTAGGATACAACCGTTATGTGGTGGAGCCCAAAGCCGAAGAAGCGGTAAGTGAACTCAACCAAGCACAATATTATTTTGAGTTGGCCGTGAATAGTGTTCAAAGTGATTCTCTTTTCTTGCGTGCCTTGAATGGTGGAGAAGGGAAATACGGTTTTTTGGATATTATTGACAATTACAAAGGAACTCCGGCAGCAACGCTTGCTACCTATGGCGCTGGGATGTCCTATTTGCACCTAAAGCAATATGAAAATGCCATCACCTATTTAGATAAATTTAATGCGGACGACATTCTTTTGAGTGCGCTGTCCAAAGGAGCCATTGGAGATGCTTTTGCAGAGATTGGTCAGTTGGAAGATGCTTACGATTATTATATGAAGGCTGCTGCGACCAATAATAATTTGTTCAGTACTCCCAAATATTTATTCAAGGCGGCTATGGTAGGTGCCGACTTAGGCAAAACAAAACAGGCTTTAGCGTTGTTGGAGCGTATCAAAAATGAGTTTCCGCAGTCTCCAGAAATGAGTATGGTGGAGGTTCAAATTGGACGTTTGGAAACCCTAAATCAATAATGGCCACTGCCCACAAAAATCTCTCTCATTTTGATCCCGACCAACTGCCCGCGGGCAAAGGGCTCAGTATCGCCCTTGTCGTGGCACAATGGAATCATGAAATTACAGCAGCCTTGTACGAAGGAGCCAAAGCCACTTTGCTTAGTGCCGGGGTGCAGGCAGCGGACATCACAACCTACCGAGTGCCCGGAAGTTTTGAGCTTATCTATGGTTCCAAACATGCGCAATCCAAAAATCCAGACGCTGTCATTGCCATTGGCAGTGTGATTCAAGGAGCGACCAAGCATTTTGATTTTGTCTGTCAAGCGGTCAGTCAGGGAATCAAAGACCTGAATGTACAATCCAATATTCCAGTGATTTTTTGCGTACTCACCGATAATACCCTTGAACAAGCCCAAGATCGAAGTGGAGGAAAACACGGCAACAAAGGCGTAGAAGCGGCTGTAGCAGCGCTTCAAATGGCCGATTTAAGCAAGCATTAATTTTTCTTTCTTGTTGACAATTATTGTTCTTCCCAACTAGGGAATGTTTTATGATTCTTGTACATTTGGATTATGTTTAAATTGAACGTTTTCAAACTCCGAAAAAATCGTAGATACAACTACACCCCCCGCTACTATAAGGGAAAAGAAGAAGGAAACATTTACGATTTTGACTCAAAGTTTGCCAAGTATCGCGACACTTTCAACAGCAATGACTTTGGAAACCAATGGCAAGAGGCGCGGCTTCAGATGCGCAATCGAAAAAACAGATCCGTTTCCTTGCGTTTGTTGTTGATTATTTTGGCTTTGGTTTTATTATGTCTTTTCATTTTAGATTTTGATTTGACAATCTTTTTTAAAGAAGCCTAATGCTGGACATCATTACGCTTTTGCCGGATCATGTGGCCAATCAAATTGCAGCTGGAGAAGTTATTCAACGTCCTGCTTCGGTAGTCAAAGAATTATTGGAGAATGCTATAGATGCTGATGCCAAAAGCATTCAACTGTTCATCAAAGATGCCGGAAAAACACTCATTCAAGTGGTGGATGATGGAAAAGGCATGTCTCCCACCGATTTACGTTTGGCCTTTGAGCGACATGCTACTTCAAAAATTAAAATAGCCGAGGATTTATTTGCACTAAAAACCATGGGTTTTCGCGGGGAGGCTTTGGCGTCAATTGCGGCCATTTCACATGTGGAAACGCATTCACGGCGTGCCGAGGATGAGGTGGCAAGTTGTCTAAAAATTGAGGGAAGTAAAGTCGTGCTCCAGGAACCCTCTACGCAGTTGGTCGGAACTTCTATTGCCGTGAAAAACCTATTTTACAATATCCCTGCCCGACGTAATTTTTTAAAATCCAACACCGTTGAACTGCGACATCTGATCGATGAATTTCAACGAGTGGCACTAGCACATCCTGAAGTTAAGTTTAGTTTTTTTCACAATACCGCTGAACTTTTTGATCTTCCTGCGACCAACTTAAGAAAGCGCATCGTTGGTATATTAGGAAGTAAAATAGATTCATATTTAGTGCCTGTAGACGAAAACACTTCCGTTGCCCAAATCAAGGGCTTTGTATTGAAACCCACCCAGGCTAAGAAAACACGAGGACAACAGTTTTTATTTGTCAATCAGCGTTTTATAAAAAGTGCTTTTTTACACCACGCCATACAAGCTGCCTTTGAAGGGCTTTTGCCTCCGGGCTTTCATCCGGGTTATGTGTTGTATATGGAACTGGACCCCAAAACGATTGACATCAATATTCATCCCACCAAAACTGAAATCAAGTTTGAGGACGAGCAAAGTTTGTATGCCATTTTGCGTTCTGCCATCAAACATAGTTTGGGGATTTTTCAGGTGGTGCCCACCCTGGACTTTGAACGCAATCCGGACATGGATGTTCCTTATTCCTTTAGGAACAAAACGCCCAGCAGTCCTCCCATCGAGGTGGATTCAAATTTCAATCCATTCAAAGAACACAGTCAGCGGAAACCACAAAAAGATCCGCAATGGGAAAGCCTCTATGCCGGTTTGAAAACTGACGATTTGGCATCTGATCACAAAAACGAGACAGAAGGTCTTTTGATGGCAGTGCAACCTGCGTCAAGAGTATTTCAGCTCTATTCAAAATACATCGTTTGTCCCTTGCAAACCAGTATGTTGATCATTGATCAAAACCGCGCACATCAGCGGGTCTTGTACGAGCGTTTTTTGTCTGCCATCACCACCACCAAGGGCACGAGTCAACAACTTCTTTTTCCTCAAACAATTCAGTTAAGCCCTTTGCAGTTAGAGGTTTATAAAACCGCAGCTGACATTCTGGAGTCTTTGGGCTTTCATCTGAATTTAGAAAAAAAGAATCAGCTTTCGATATTGGGAGTACCCGAGTTTTGCCCCCAAAAAGACATCACCGAAGTGATTCTCGATGCCTTGGAAAAAGAAGAAGAAAATGGGGGTGCCGAATCTTTCAGCCAGGCGGATTTGATGGCCAAAAAAATGGCAAAAAAGTTAGCCATCAAAACTGGAACAGTTCTGGATATACAAGAACAACAACATCTTTTGGATGACCTCTTTGGATGTAAAGAAACAACAGTATCTCCTTTTAACCGTAAGATTTTCCTTACTTTAGAAAAAGAAGAAATTGAGCAAAAAATGATGTAATGCAGAAAATTACCGAGACCGTTAAGCATTTATTGATAATCAATGGAATCTTTTTTTTGGCGACCCTGGCATTGGGAGATCTAACCTATGATTGGTTTGCCCTGCACTATCCTTCGAATCCAAAATTTCAACTTTGGCAACCCTTGACGCATATGTTCATGCATGGCGACATTTCGCATATCTTTTTCAATATGTTTGGGTTGTGGATGTTCGGAACTCCTTTGGAGCAAATGTGGGGAAAAAATAAATTCATTTTTTTCTATATCTCCACCGGATTGGGTGCCGCTGCTTTACAACTCATTCTTTATTATTTTCAGATCAATCACCTAAACGACCAGTTAATAGCTGCCGGACTGAACAGTTTTGAGATCAATAAATTTTATCAAACCACTGAGCTGCCTTATCGTTTGGTGGAAGCGTTGGGCAAAGACAATTTAATGAATGGGTTACGGGCTTTTAATTCCGTAATGGTGGGAGCTTCCGGAGCCTTGTATGGTATTTTGGTGGGCTTTGCCATGTTGTTTCCCAATGCTCAATTGATGTTGCTGTTTCCTCCCATTCCGGTGCGGGCCAAGTATTTGGTTCCACTGCTTATTTTGGGAGATTTATTTTTTGGATTTACTTCCTATTCGATTGGTCCAATTGCACATTTTGCGCATATTGGGGGAGCCATTACTGGTTTGCTCATGATGTGGTTTTGGAAACGCAATCAGTTTAACAAAAACCGTTGGTATTAATGCAATTTTGGGATCAACTTAACGTTCGATATCGTCAATTCAACAGTGCAGAAAAGCTCATTGTTGTCAACTTGATCTGTTTTATTCTACCACTATTTTTAAGAACCTTTTTATTCTTGTTCAATATCCCTTTTGAAGATTTTTTACAATGGTTTGAATTGTCCGCCGGGATATCCGATCTCCTCTGGAAACCCTGGAGTTTGATTACCTATAGTTTTCTCCATTCCGGCTTTTTCCATTTGTTTTGGAACATGCTCTTGTTGTATTATGCAGGACGCTTGTTTCTCAATTTATTTCCTGCTACAACCTTCTACAATGTCTATTTTTTGGGGGTATTGGCAGGAGCGCTTATTTTTATTTTGAGTTATGCTATTTTCCCTGCATTCAAAGGAGTATCACCGGTCATGGTGGGGGCTTCGGCAGGAGTTATGGCGGTATTGATTTTTTCAGCCACCTATACGCCCGATCAAGAAGTACGGGTTTTCTTTTTCAATCTCAAACTGCGTTACCTCGGAATGGCCTTTGTCCTCTTGGATGTAATTCAAATTCCCTATGGAAATGCGGGAGGGCATTTGGCGCATATTGGTGGAGCAGCCCTAGGGTTTTTCTATGCGCGAAAACTGGGAGAGGGGGTCGATATTGGAGTTCCTTTTGAAAATCTAATGCGGCGGATGTTGTCTTTATTCAAAACTCAACCCACTTTACGCACGGTTCACAAAGCACAAAAAAGTAAAACCCCACCTGCTTCGTCCATCAAAAACAAAAGCGAACCTCAAAAACGGATCGATCTAATTTTGGATAAGATCAGCAAGTCGGGGTATGATAGTTTGTCCCAACAAGAGAAAGACGAACTGTTTCACGCCGGTAAAGAGGATTAGTAGGATAGAATGAAATCAAAGTTCCTTCAACGCTTTCTCGCACTTTTCAATGCTGTTTTATTGTTGTTGCAACTTTTTGCGATGGGTGTTTTTGGATATGCTTGGGAATACCCCTTGTTCACCTTATCGGTTCCTTTGCTTAGTTTGGTCAACCTCCTTTTTTTTATTTTTTGGGCGATGAAGCTGCGTTGGCCGGCACTCCTTTTTGTCATGGCATTTTTGCTTTCATTTCAAGAATGGGGAAAGTTGTATCAATGGCCGAACAATTCGATTCCAACGGACAAAGGACTTCATGTGATGAGTTTTAATGTCCGAACATTCAATCGGTTTCGCTGGATTGATCGCGATGATATTCCCAAAGCTGTAGAAGCGTTTGTCAACGAAGCGGCTCCGGATGTGGTCTGTTTCCAAGAATATGACAATAGCAATGCGCCTGAATTTTCAAAGTATCCCTACCGTTATTTTCATTCCACTAAAAACAACAAAAAAATTGGGAGTTGTATTTTATCTAAATATCCGTTGTTTAACAAAAACACGGTTTCCTTTGAAAATTCAACCAATGGAGGGGTCTATGGGGACATAAAATGGGGGAAAGACACTTTGCGAATCTACAATATGCATTTTGAATCCCTGCGGATTCTTCCCACAGACACTTTGTTTGCAACGGAATATTCCGAAAAATTCATCAAAAAACTGGATCAGGTTTTTGATAAACAAAATTCTCAAATCCAACAGTTTCTACAAATTAATACTTCCGTTCAACATCCCATCGTACTATGTACCGATTTGAACAATGTCGCTTTTTCGTCAGCTTACAACCAAATACGGGCAAACAATAAAGACGCTTTTGTAGCGGCGGGGAATGGTTTGGGTACCACCTACAAATTCTCGGCTTTGCCTTTTAGAATTGATTATATTTTCACGGATCCCCGTCTTAAAGTAGCCCGTTTTCAAACGCACCATAAAATTAAATTATCGGATCATAAGCCCATTTCGGCACATATCCTTTTACCTTGATTTAAGAAGGGTTATTTCGGAGATAGGCCTCCGTTTCAGGTCCTAAATTGAATAAGACATCTACGACACTCAAATTGGGAATAAATCCATATTTATTAGAAAACACTTGTGTGTACGCAGGAAAGCTCGGTGTTTTTTGATTTTTGGCAAGAATCAGTGCCTCCATGCGTTGGTGTTTTTCTTGTTCAAAAGGAACGCAATGGTATTCCCAATCGATTTCTAAAAGGGTGAGAATTTCTTCAATGAGGTTGATATTAAATTCAAAAAGACAGGTTTGCGGACGATGATAAAAAGGATAAAATGCGTCTTCGTAGAATTCAAAAAAGGGAGCGGAACGATAAGCCGCACAAAAGGATTTCCAATGTTGTTGCTGCCAAGGAATCGTATCTGAAATGACAACGTCAATATCGTGTACATGCGTATTGGAATGATGTGCAATGGGAATGGTCAGATTGAGTTTGCCATTCGCTCCATAGATTGCAGTACGATTCCGAAAGGTTTGCTTTTGATAGTGATCGCTGCTGCTAAAATATACTTTTTCTTGCTTTAACAGCCATTGAAAATACTGCACATTGGGAAGATAAGCAGGACAAACGACAGGGATCATTTTTTGACGGCCTTGGCTTTGCGTTTACGTCGGATGATGACAAATGTTTGCCACAACACTACAAATATGGCAAAGTGAGGAAAGTAGGAAGTGCGTTCGCCTGCTCCTCCGACGGTGGTAAATACCCGATCCCAACGAATCCGCCAGTTTTTAATTCCATCGTTGATTCCATCAATACTGAACCATATAAAAATGGGTTTCCCCACAATATGGTCTTCGGGGACAAACCCCCAATAACGACTGTCTTCGGAGCGATGACGATTGTCGCCCATCATCCAATAATAGTCTTGTTTAAAGGTATAGGAATCGGTTTTTTGTCCGTTGATAAGGATGGCATCCAGCGTGGTTTCCAAAGTATTCTTTTCGTATTCTTGAATAACTTTTTTATAAATCGGTAAATTGTCTTTGGTAAGCTGAATGGTCGCCCCTTTTTTGGGAATATAAATAGGACCAAAATTATCTTCATTCCAATCGAAAGGCAATTTGTTGGGAAAGAGACTTTCATTCGGTGTTTTCTGACGTGCAATTTTTCGTTGCACACTATCGATCCAAGGTTGTTGTGCTAGAAGTTCCCCTTCTTTAAGAGTGAGTACCATTTCTTTTTTGGTTTCCAACAATTCACTCACTCGTAAGCCAAGTTTTCGAACCAAATCTTCCGGCAAGCCATTATGATTGGTAATCACTAGGAAATTTTCTCTACTCCTACCACTGCTGCCAACAACATAAGGAAGAATTTGTTGGTAGGTACTTTCTGTGATGTTGTCAATTTTATAGCGTCGATAAAAATCGCGATAACCCAGCCCAGCAAGTTTGCGAGAGGAAATTCCTTTTTCGGCATAAGCGGTATAGGAATATTGTACACGCGCACGATCGGGAAGTAGATTTTTTTCATTGTTGTGATACACAATACCATCAATAATTTGAAGCGAATCCCCGGGGACACCCACACAGCGTTTGACGTAGTTTGATTTTTTATCGATGGGTTTTCGCACCCCTTTCTCTCGAACAAAAAACTTTCGAACCGTATCGGCAGGCCAGCTAAAAACAACAATATCATTTCGCTTTATTTTTTCCAGCCCAGGCAATCTCAAATAGGGGAGTTGGGGTTGTTTTAAATAGGATCGCACTTTTAACACGGGTATGGTATCGTGCACCATTGGAAAAGATACTTCCGTCATCGGCACTCGGGCTCCATAATGAAATTTGCTCACAAAAAGAAAGTCACCAATCAATAAGGATTTCTCCAAAGAACCCGTTGGGATAATGTAAGGTTGTATAAAATAATTGTGTACCAAAGTAGCCGCCACTACAGCGAACAAAATGGAACTTACGGTCTCACCAAAATTGGTTCTTGGCTTTAAACTCCGATCGGAAATATATTTTGGGTTTTTACTATAGTTGAGTGTGCATATATAAAAACCAAAAGTGATTAACACTAAGAGCGTGTCTTTGGCGGTATTTCTTCCAAAACTCCTCATGATTTCCACCCAAATCACGCCAAACATAATCAAATTGATGGTCGGAACGAAAAGGAGAATCACCCACCATTTGGGGCGACGAATGATTTTCATAAGGATAAGGGCGTTGTAAACCGGAACCGCTGCCTGCCATGCTTTATAGCCCGCAGCAACGTACAGTTTCCAAGTGCCTAAAAAATGGATGCCTTGAACCAGTAAAATAAAAAGAAGCCATTGGGAGATTGTCATGCTGTGTTTTTTTCAAAGTTAAGGGTATGGGAGTAAAGTGCTTTCATATTAAGAAACATTTAAAACATCTTCCATGGAATAGACACCCTGCTTACCAGCGAGCCATTCTGCAGCGACCACTGCTCCAAGGGCAAATCCGGTACGACTGAAAGCCTCGTGTTTGATTTGTATTTCATCAACGGCAGAAGTGTAGTGGACCGTATGTGTACCGGGCACTTCTCCAGTACGAACGGCGTGGATGGACAAATCGGAATCTTGATCACTGTCCAAGGCCCATTGCTTGTATCGCCCAGTTTCTAGGATTCCCTCGGCCAAAGTGATGGCGGTTCCACTGGGAGCGTCCAATTTGTGAATGTGATGGGTTTCCTCCAAACGGGCTTGATAACTGCTGTGAGGAGCCATCCATTGCGCAAGGGCTTTGTTGAGTTTAAAAAACAAATTAACGCCGATGCTGAAATTAGAAGCGTATAAAAATCCACTTTGCTGTTTGTGACAATAGGCTGTAATGGACTCGTAATGTGCTAGCCAACCGGTGGTGCCGCAAACAACCGGAACTTTAGCGTCCATGGCGGTTTTGATGTTTTGAACCGCCGCATCGGGGATGCTGAAATTGATGGCAACTTGAGCTGCCTGTAGCGTTCCTTCTTGGAGATCGAAATCTTGCTTGTAAACGATTTGATGGCCTCGTTCCAATGCAATTGCTTCAATGGCTTTTCCCATTCTTCCGTATCCTAAAAGGGCGATCTTCATATCTTAAAATTTTATGGATAAGCTCAGTCCGGTTTGCCTTGAATCCATGATGATGTTAGGATTAAAACTCAGATCGTTACTTACGTTAAATTGTAATAAATGGGCGCTGACATTGGCGTCAAGAATGTTGAGCATATAGGCCGCTGCAGCTAAAATTAATGCAATATCTCTGTAATTTTTATGAAAATTTAATCCTAAGAGGAGGGTTTCCTGTTCGGGTATGTTTTCGAGATACTCATCGTCAAAAAAACCATTATTTCTTCTTTTGTAGGCAGTGCGGTACTTATTTAATTCTTTGTCGTTGGTCACATAATAGTAGATACTCGCTCCCAAGGCACCATAAACAATTGGCACTTTCCAGGCTTTTCCGACATAGATTTGTCCCAGTCCGGGCAATACGGCGGAATAGAAAGCCGCTTTAGCAGGGGTCAGCGGGTCAGCAATCAGGCGTTGCTTCCGCAAGGAGGTGTTGGCTTTAAATTTTAAAGAATCGGGGACGGCCATAGGCATATCGTTTACTTCTTTTTTGGGCGCATCAGTTTCTTGAGCAAAAAGTCCTGTACCCAAAATCAGAAGCAATAAAAAAAGTAAATGATTAGGACGCACCTTTGATTTTGTTTAAAATAGCTTGTAATTTTTTTTGCGAATCGAAAGAGATTTTAATCGATCCTTTTCCTAAAGTGTTTGAAGTAGCAGCCACTTTGGTGTCAAATAATTGTTCCAATTCTTCGGCCACTTGAGTAACAAAAACGGGTTGGTAGGCAGCGGGTTTTGATTTGGGGTTTTTATACTCCCGAACCAAAGCTTCAGTGGCACGTACGGAAAGCCCTTTTCGCAATATTTTTTGGTAAATATCCAACTGAACCGCTGTGTTATCCACATTGATTAAGGCACGACCGTGTCCCATGCTCAAAAATCCATCCCGCATACCGGTTTGGATGATGGGATCTAATTTTAATAAGCGCAAATAATTGGTGATGGTAGAACGCTGTTTTCCTACGCGATTGCTCAACTGATCCTGGGTGAGTTCAATTTCATCAATCAGGCGTTGATATGAAAGTGCAATTTCAATGGGGTCTAAATCTTGCCGTTGGATATTTTCCACCAAAGCCATTTCCAGACTTTCTTGATCGTTGGCCAAGCGAACGTAGGCAGGTATACTTTCCAAACCGGCCAATTTGGATGCGCGAAATCGTCGTTCTCCAGAAACTAATTGAAATTGACCATCTTCCAAACGTCGAACGGTGATGGGTTGGACAATACCCAATTCCGAAATGGATTGTGATAATTCTCGAAGGCGTTCTTCGTTGAACTGTTTTCGAGGTTGGAAAGGATTGGTGTTGATCAGGTCTAATTGCAGATCAATGATGTTTCCGATCACTTCGTCGGCATGTTGGTCGGTGGCGTTTTTAATGGGTGTATCGGGATCGTTCAACAATGCTGATAATCCTCTGCCCAAGGCTTGTTTCCGATTTGATTTTGCCATGATTAAGTGGTGTTGCGTTTTATAATTTCATTCCCCAAAGATAAATAGCTTTTGGCTCCCCGACTTGATGCGTCATAGGTAATGATGTCTTCGCCATAGCTTGGGGCTTCACTCAAGCGGATATTTCTTTGAATGATGGTTTTAAAAACCATTTTTCCAAAATGCTTTTTCACCTCTTCCACCACTTGATTGGACAAACGAAGACGGGTGTCGTACATGGTGAGTAGCAGCCCTTCGATATCCAAATTTTTATTGTGAATTTTCTGAACACTTTTAATGGTATTCAACAGTTTTCCCAATCCTTCGAGGGCAAAATATTCGCATTGAATGGGAATGATGACGGACTGCGCTGCGGTGAGCGCGTTTAAAGTAATCAATCCCAAAGAGGGGGCGCAATCGATCAAAATATAATCGTAATCTTCTTGGATGGTTTCGAGTGCTTTTTTCAGCATCCACTCGCGATCTTTTTTGTCCACCAATTCAATTTCACAGGCCACCAAATCGATGTGTGAAGGGATGATGTCTAAATTTGGGCTTTGGGTTTTAACAATCACCTCTTGGGGAGTGACACTGTGTTCCAAAACTTCATAGGTGCCCGCTTGCTTTTGTCCCATGGCCACACCCAAGCCAGAAGTGGCGTTGGCCTGTGGATCGGCATCAATGAGCAGTATTTTTTTTTCCAATACTCCCAAAGCGGCGGCGAGGTTGACTGCGGTAGTCGTTTTTCCGACCCCTCCTTTTTGATTTGCGATAGCGATGATCTTGCCCATGTGGATTTTTAAACGGGTTTAAAAATACGATTATTTAAGCGGTTACAAAACAATCCACTTTTTTAAAAAGCGGAATTTTACAGAAGTTTTTAACGACTCGATTATTCGTTTAAACTATCCCGAAATTCGATGTAAAAAATGGTTTCGTTTTCTTTTTTATGCCCGTATTGCTCGCGGGCAAATCGCTCCAAACTATCCGTATTTTCCAAATTTTTAATGGTCATACGATCCTCTTCAATGAGCTTTTGCAGGGCTTCTTTTTGCATTTCCAATTGTTCCATCTCTTTGTTGAGTTCGGAATGGATTTTCCATGAGTGGGTATCCAAAAAGAACATCCAAATAATAAATCCCAAAAGAATACTGCCGTAGGTGAAATACCGTTGGTGTTTTTTGAAAAAAACTTTAAAATGTAAAAATCGGGACATTTTTAAAGATTATTTGACAATATTAGCGACCCGTTCCGGACTAATTTGGATTTCCGAACTGTTGTCCCAACTATTGAGAATATAATTCATTACATCGGCAATTTCTTCATCGTCCAAACCCTGGCTGGCCATAATTCCAGCGTAGGTTTCATCATTCACGACAATGTTCCCTTTCAATCCGTATTTTACTCCTCGAATACTTCTATCGAGGTCTTCAAAAAGATAATCGGATTGATTGAGTGGGGGGAAAACTCCGGAAACACCGGCTCCCGTTTGTAAATGACATTGCACACAAAAATCAGCATAAATTTCAGCCCCATCCGCCATGCTTTGTTCCAGCGTTTTTTGTTGATAAAAACGCATCACCAGAAACTCAACAATAATCACATAGAGGAGAAATCCGTATTTCATGCTTTTGGAACAATTTTAAGGATTCCTTTGCCTTCTACGGCCACATACAAAAAGCCATCAGGACCTTCTATTACATTGCGTACACGACCAATTTTGTCTAATACCTTTTCGCGTTTAACCACTTTGTCTCTTTTAATGACCAAGCGTTCCAAATATTCAAATTTGAGGGAGCCCACAAAAAGGTTGTCTTGCCAATCTTTGTAGACACCTGAAGTGGAAAAAGTCATACCACTGGGACCAATGGAGGGCACCCAGTAATAGAACGGTTGTTCCATACCTTCTTTGGCTGTGATGTCGGTGATGGGAGTGCCACTGTAGTTGATCCCGTAAGTAATCACCGGCCATCCAAAATTCTTACCACCGACAATACGGTTGATTTCATCTCCTCCCATGGGACCGTGTTCGTTGACCCACACTTGTCCGGTTTTAGGCTGTACGGTCATTCCCTGTGGATTTCGGTGACCGTAGGAAAAGACCGCTGTTTTTGCGGCATCATTTCCCACAAAAGGATTGTCGTTGGGAATGCTTCCGTCTAAATTTAAACGATAAATTTTACCTCCATCGCGTGTGATGTCTTGTGGGTTTTCATCTCGATTTCCACGATCACCGACAGAAAAATAAAGATGTCCTTCTTGATCGAAAGCAATTCGAGAGCCCCAATGCTGTCCTTTTTTGGTGTTGGGTACCGCCTTGTAAAGCATTTTGACCTCACTTAATTCCGTACCGTTAATTTGCGCACAGTAAAGTGCTGTATTTCCTCCTTCTTCTTCGCCTTCTAAGTGCATGCCAAGCGTAAAATAGAGGGTGTTATTTTCTTTAAAATTGGGATGCAAAGCTACATCTAATAAGCCTCCTTGTCCACGGACATAAAGCTCGGGCAAGCCGTTCACTGCTGTTTTATTTCCGTCAATCACACGATAGAGCGTTCCTGTCTTTTCAGTAACCAAAAAATCATTTTCAGCAATAAAAGCGAGACCCCAAGGGATATCAATTCCGTCTACTATGGTTTCATAGGTATAGTCCACTTCGGTGGGTGTTTCAATGAGTGGGGGATGATTTTCTTGTGCGCAACTCATATGTGTTGCAAGAAGCAAAAATAGTGTGGATAGTAGTGAATTCTTCATTTTTAAAAATTGGATTAATGACTGCTAATGTACAAATTTATTCATTTGAGCGATGTATCGATTATCCGAAGCATTGGAACAACAATTTTTAAAGATAAAAGGGTGGTGCGCCTTGTTGTTTTTCACCACCTACCCGTGGCACCGCCACCGCCACCCATTCCCCCGCCGAAACCACCGCCAAAGCCGCCTCCGAAACCACCACTGCCACGTCCGCTTCGGTAGCCTCGCCGACCCATATTGCTCAATATAATGGCTTCCAACAGCTCGCCGGCAGAGACTATGTTTCCTCCGTTTTTGTCCTTGTTCCGTGAAATCAGAAAAATAATCACCAAAACGACAATCAGGAGGAATAAAAAGTTTTTCTTTTTTTCTTCTTTTGGTTTTTCTTTTGCGGTGTATTCGCCCTGTAAAACCTGAAAAATTTTATCCGTCCCCTGATCCAACCCTTTGTAAAAATCTCCGGTTTTGAATTCGGGCAAAATATCCTCTTCAATGATTTGTCTGGAAGTAAAGTCGGTCAGTACATGTTCAACCCCATAACCGGTATTGATGTTGATCAATCGGTCGTCTTTTGCCAAAGTGATGAGAATTCCATTGTCTTCATCCGCCCGTCCAATCCCCCATTTGGCCAACCATTGGGCTCCCAAATAGGCGATGTTTTCGCCTTTGGTCGTTGGAATAATAACGACTACAATTTGTGTAGAGGTGGAATCGGCATAGTGAATCAATTTTTCGGTTAACGCGTTTTTTTCTGACACGGACAGCAAATCCATATAATCATAAACGCTGGTTTGAAGTTCAGGTTTAGGCGGAATTTCAAATTGGGCAAATCCCCAATGCGCCACCCACAAAAGCAAGAAGATTATGCCAATTTTTAATGATGGACGTTTCTGCATCTAGCCTTTTGAAATTTCATTCGACAATTCATCAACATCTTCTTTTTGATAAGGAAAATAGCGTTTTAACGCCTTTCCTGCGACTTCAATCCCTGTGGTGATACCCGCTTTAAATGCTCCTTTTTGAAAATGCGTTTGGATACTGTTTTTGGTAGCCTCCCAAAAATCATCTTCCACAACTTCATTGATGCCTTTGTCTCCATAAATGACAAACTTTTTATCCAAAACAGAGATGTACAGCAACATGCCATTTCGAGCTTTGGTTTTGTGCATTTTTAAATGTGAAAATATTTTTACGGCACGTTTATAATGATCTTTTACCGCTTTGGCTTCAATATGAACCCTAATTTCACCAGAGGTATTCCGCTCAGCAGCTTGGATAGCAGCAATAATTTCCTGCTCTTCTTTTGCACTTAAGAAGTCTTCGACAACTTGCATGGAGGGTTAGTTAAAATCAAAATTGACTTCGGGTGCATTTTCCGAGCCAGGGTCGGACTTATAGCGTTCCATTGCAGAAAAACCAAACCAACCGGCGAGTATTTTGTTGGGGAAAGTGCGGATGTGAATATCATAGGTGTTCACGGTTTCGTTATAGCGATCTCTGGCAACATTGATGCGGTTTTCAGTGCCTTCCAATTGACTTTGCAACGAGAGAAAGTTTTGATTGGCTTTGAGATCGGGATAGCGTTCTACGACCAACAAAAGTTTTGACAAAGCACCACTTAAACCGGCTTGGGCTTGTTGGAATTGCGCCATATTTTCTGCGGTTAGTTGGGTCACATCGATGTTAGTAGCAGTGGCTTTAGCACGGGCTTCAATCATTTGTGTGAGGGTTTCTCTTTCAAAATCGGCGGCTCCTTGTACGGTTTTTACTAAATTTCCGATCAGATCGTTCCGTCGCTGATAGGCACTTTCAACATTTGACCAAGCGGTTTTGGCATCGGCTTCCAAGCCAACGGCCTGATTGTTGAAACCAACCGCCCAGCGATAGATTCCAAAAGCAATGACTGCGATAACGATGATTGGGATGAACCATTTTTTCATAAGTGTAGGTTTTAGAATAAAAAAATATCCTTGTGATCGGATTTGAGGATTTGTTCTTGAATACTAAAGTATTAAATTTTTTATAGAATTGGGTTGCCTCTTTCGTTTCAAATTAAAATTAGTGGAGGATTATTTTATTCCCGTAACGACCAACGTACCTGCCCAGTTTTCTTTTTCGTCCACACGCCAAGATTGAGTTTCTTTAAAACCAGCATCCTCAAAAAAATGGAGCCAAGTTTTTTCGGGAAACAGTTTCATAATACTCACCCCACAATCTTTTTTCCAGTGGTGTGAGGCGGTGTTTTCAAAATAATGATCGATTCCCATGATCAAGCGACCCTGAGGTTTTAGCCAATGCTTGAAGACATGCGCAATAAGTTGATCGGGATTTTCGAAATAGTAAAAAACCTCCATGGAATGAACCAAATCGACTTTTTGGACGGTTTTCCATTTTAACAAATCCTCACAATAATAATCATTTATGGGGTCTATGGCTTTGGCTTTTTCAATCATGGCTGCAGCTCCATCCACGCCGATGGCTTTTTGACAATGCTGCTGTTGTGCCAAAAGGCGGACCACCCAGCCGTTGCCGCAGCCAGCATCGATACAGCTAAAGGGGGTGGGCTGCGCCGTGGAAAAGGCAATCATGGCTGCCACCGCAGCTCGGTGATTGTCTTCCATGCCTTTGTCTTTTCCTTGTTCTGCCCATTGGCCAAAAACTTCAATCGGTGATTTTTCCACGAGTATTTTTTTTAATATTAATTAATAATCAAGAATTCTATTTATTGGGCTTCTGCCATGCGTTGTTGATTGAAACGACTTCCTGAAGCCCACCCGCCTCCATGAACCAGTAAAACGGTGGGGAGTAAAGCGTCTTTTTTATTTTGGGTGCATAAATGTCCAATTGGAGTACTGTTTGGTTCAGAGTTTTGTAAACGATATCCTTTTCAGTGGAGTAGAGTGCTGTGTCTAGCGGAGCAATGCTTTTGATAAAGGGATAGTCTTTTTGTAGTTTAATCAAAGAAGTTTCCGGACTGTAGGGAGTAAATTGGGGTTTGTTTTGTACCGCAATTGGTATGGAAAATAGTGTCCACCACAAGAACAAAATAGGAGTAGCTTTCATTGCTATACGTTTTTATCAATAATAGGTATTTTTTTGGGAATACTGCTTTAAAAACAAATTTCGATTTTTTTGGATTTAAAAGTAAAAAACGAAATCCTTCCCCAATAAAAGTGAAAAATAGTAGGAGGGAGCTGATTTTATTTTCCTCAAGCTCGGGTGAGATAGAATATCTAAGGAAGAATCAGCGATTTATCACAGCTTTCGTTATATCCAACTTCCATAAGTTCCATGGAAACTTTCAGATAATAAATAGGCGTGGATGAAGATTCCCCCTCATTCGTGGTGGAAGATAATTTTATCCAGCCAAAATGTGTTGCATTATTTACAGTGAATTGAACACCTAAGAATTTATCATTGAAGTGAGCCGCTTGACCGTTGCCTAAATCACTAAAATTAAATTGATTAACAAATACATCGGTGCTTTTGATGGCATCTCCGGAGTTTAAAAAGATTTGATCTTTTTCGGTGGGAATACGGATTTTGTTTTCGAGAAGCGATCCCTGAATAAATGGGTTGAAACGATTTCCTGCCGGTTGCGAAAGAAACTCAAAGTCAGTGATGCCATCTTGGTTGATGTCAACAAGGATGCTTGTGTCCGAACCAAATTCAAAAGAGACGTTTACTGAAGTTTGAATGAGCCTACTTGGAAGTGTTGTACAGTTCAACGAATTTTCTTTATTACTACAGGATGGAAAAAGCAGTATAAAAAGGGTGTTAAGAAAAAATAGGAATCGTTGAACAGAGCCTAAAAGAAAATGACTTTTGATTGAATTAGGTTTAGAATGGAGCATGTTACGATTAATGATAGAGGGCAATAAAATTAGATTATTGCCATCTAAATTAATGCGTAATTGTGAGGAATTCAAATAAAAAAACCTGCACTACTACAGGTTTTAGAAAATAAGTCGGGATGACAGGATTTGAACCTGCGACCCCACGCACCCCATGCGTGTGCGCTACCAGGCTGCGCCACATCCCGAGTTGATGTTTATTTTTTGTCGGGGTGGCAGGATTCGAACTACCTTTCTAAAACCCTTTAAACAAAGGGATTACCGACTATATTATTTCAAAAAGATGGAAATTTGGGGAG
>JABISF010000003.1 GCA_018699935.1 Flavobacteriaceae bacterium
ATAGACCCGACGGAGTACGAAAAAAAGTAGTAGATAAAACAGAGCTTCGTAGAGTTGGGCAGGGTGCCGGGGAAGGGTTTCTCCGTTGTTTTTAAAAACGACACCAAAATTGGAGCCGGAGTATTTGCCAACAATTTCAGAATTAAAAAAGTTTCCAATACGGACAAACATAGCCCCAATTGCTACAGGTATAGTCACCCGATCCAAAATCCAGACCAGGGGTTTGAATTTAAATTTTCGTTGGTATAAAAACAAACCAATAATCACTCCAATCACTGCACCGTGACTGGCCAAACCTCGGAATCCAATAAAACTATAGCCGTCTATAAGTCCAAACAGCATGGTGCCCCCTTCTTTGGCACGAATAGGCAAAAGAATCTCTAGGAGGTGATCTTGGTAATAGTCCCAACTGTAAAAAATGACATCCCCCAAGCGTGCACCCAATAGGATGGAGATGACCATATAGATAAAAAGCGACTCTAAATATTCAATTTTTATCCCTTCCTTATTAAAAATCTTTTTGGTGATCACATACCCCATTGCAAAAGCCACAATAAACATAAGACTATAGATGTGAATTCCGAAACTTCCAATTTTAAAAAGCGTTTCGCTGGGTGCCCAATCAATTTTTAGTAAATACATAGGTTTGAGATATTTTTGATAAAAATAACTAATTTTTGTGGTCTACTGCGGTTCTTTTTAAGGAATAGGGTCATGACCGGAGCCTCCCCAAGGATGACATCTTGAAATTCGTTTCACTCCCAGCCAGCCCCCTTTAAAAAGACCATACTTTTTTAAAGCTTCCATGGTATAGGCGGAACACGTCGGTTGAAAGCGGCAAGTGGGGGGAAGTAGGGGGGAAAGGAATAATTGATACCCTTTGATGAGTAGTACAAAAGGATAAATCAATATTCGTTTCAAATAGATTAATTTAATTTGAAAGTAGCTCCTTCGGGGGTGTCATTTACCTGTATTCCAAGGTCTACAAGAGATTGTCGAATTCTATCGGCAGTAGCAAAATCACGATTTTCTTTGGCATGCGCCCGCAATTCTAGCAAAAGTGTCACCGTGCTTTCGAGCTTTATGGTTTCCTTGGAAGCCCCTTGTGCTGTTTCTGATTTTAATCCCAATACATCAAAGATAAATGCGTGGATGGATTCTTCAAGTTCAATTTTTATTGCTTCCTGAATACTTTGCCCCTCGTTTGCAATAGTATTAATATGTTTTATGGCGTCAAACAAATGTGCAATGAGAAGCGGACTGTTGAAATCGTCATTCATGGCTGCATAACATTTGCTTTTCCATCCTTCTACGTCAAAACTTGTTTCGCTGTCGGTGGTGGATGACAATGTTTTTAGAGTCTCCACGCCTTCCATGAGTCGTTTAAATCCTTTTTCCGAAGCCAATAATGCCTCCTCGCTGATGTCAACGATGCTTCTGTAATGGGCTTGTAGCATAAAAAAGCGAACAACCATGGGGGAAAATGCTTTCGAGAAAATGGGGTTATTGCCGCTAAACATTTCTTCCGGAAGAATGTTGTTTCCCGTGGATTTAGCCATTTTCTTCCCGTTCAAAGTCAACATATTGGCGTGCAACCAGTAGTTGACCGGTGATTTTTTATTAATGGCTTCTGCCTGAGCTATTTCGCATTCGTGATGCGGAAATTTTAAATCCATACCGCCTCCGTGAATATCAAAGGATTCACCCAGATATTTGGTACTCATCACCGTACACTCCAAATGCCAGCCGGGGAATCCTTCTCCCCATGGAGAGGGCCAGCGCATGATATGAACAGGTTCTGCACGTTTCCAAAGTGCAAAATCTTGAGGATTTTTTTTATCGCTTTGTCCGTCTAAGGCGCGGGTGTTATGAATGAGGTCTTCAATTTTTCTTCCACTGAGTTTTCCGTAGGGTATATCCTCGTTGAATTTGAGAACATCAAAATAAACAGATCCATTGATTTCGTAGGCATAGCCTTCGTCAAGAATTTTTTTAATCAGCTCAATTTGCTCAATGATATGTCCAGTTGCCGTGGGTTCAATACTGGGGGGTAAGGTGTTAAATTGTGCCAGGGTGTTTCTAAAATCCACGGTATAGCGTTGTACCACTTCCATGGGTTCAATAGATTCCAAGCGTGCTTTTTTGGCAATACGATCTTCCCCTTCATCGGCATCGTTTTCCAAATGTCCGGCATCGGTAATGTTTCGGACGTAACGTACTTTGTACCCCA
The DNA here is from genome assembly GCA_018699935.1 of Flavobacteriaceae bacterium. GTDB lineage: Bacteria > Bacteroidota > Bacteroidia > Flavobacteriales > Flavobacteriaceae > MS024-2A. The sequence goes on from JABISF010000003.1 coordinate 2,231, forward strand.
AATGAAGTAGATAGCGATTGATCAAATCAAACGACATAAAGGTGCGACAGTTGCCTAAATGGACATTACTGTAAACCGTGGGGCCGCAAACATACATGCCCACGTGTTTGGGCAAAAGGGGAGTAAAGACTTCTTTTTTGCCACTGAGTGAATTATAAACGACGAGCGTCTGATCCATTAAAATTGGGTCTCTAATTGGATGTAACTTAAAAATTCTTGCCGGGTGGCTTCTTCTTTAAATCGACCTCCGTATTCACTGGTAACCGTGCTGCTGGCAATGTCGCTAATGCCACGAGAATTCACACATAAATGTTTGGCGTCAATAACACAAGCAACGTCTTCGGTATTCAAAATATTTTGAAGTTCTTGAACCACCTGTAGTGTCAAACGCTCTTGTACTTGTGGACGCTTCGCATAGTATTCAACGATACGATTCATTTTTGAAAGCCCCACCACAGTGCCATTGGAAATATAAGCAACATGGGCTTTACCTACTATGGGCAACAGATGATGCTCGCAAGTGGAATAGAGCGTAATATTTTTTTCCACCAACATCTCTCCGTATTTGTAGGAGTTTTCAAAAGTGGATGCTTTGGGCTTCGATTTTGGATCGAGACCACCAAAGATTTCATTTACAAACATTTTGGCCACTCTAAGGGGTGTACCTTTAAGACTGTCATCGTTAAGATCCATTCCTAAAACGTCGAGTATGTCTTTTACTTTTTCTTGAATAAGAAGGATCTTTTCGTCCTTGCTTATTTTGAAAGCATCCTCACGAAGTGGGGTGGCTGCACTTGTCGAAAAATGATCATTTCCAATAGCATCAAGTTCCTCTGAGATTATTTTTTCAATTTTCATAGGCTAGAAAAGAAGGCAAATATAGTTAATTCTCTAGGAAATTAAGCTTTTAATGTACGCCTTTAAAGCTTTAAATTGTAGGTTAACACAACATTGTTAAATGTATCAGTCAAACGATAGCTGTTGGAGAGTCCTTGGTCAAAAACATTATTACTCGAGTTGCGATTAAAATTTACATAGGCTACATTGAGGGCACTAGAACCAAAGTCTAACCCCAATCCTAGAGTAAATCCACCATCCAAAGAAGTAATTGCTTTTTGTAAGGCTGATTTTGAAAAGTAGCCTGCTCTTAAACTTACATTTTCAACCCTAAATTCTCCTCCAATTTTCACGGTATTGACCGTTTGAAAATTAGCGGCGATTTTTTCATTCAGACCCTCCAAATAGTCACTTCCTCCTTTTTGAGAAAGGCGTAAGTTGCTAAAATTTTGGGAACTAACATCGACCGATAATAATCCGCGATTCCCTAATAATAATGCTAAACCAGCATTGAGTTTCGAAGGAATTTTATAGTTGTATTCAGGATACACATTGGTGACCGGAAAATTGTCAATGAGGGGATTTATGGTTTCATTCACAAACAGATCATTTTCCACATGATAAGCACTGATCGATTGCTGAGTTTCATCTTCAAAAGTTAACCATTGCGGACTGTGGTAGGAGGCACCCAATCGAAAATTTTTCAACTTTAAAATTGCTCCAAATTGGACGGAAACACCCGCTCCGTAGGAAATCAAATCGTTTGTAAAGTTAATATCAGAGGCAAAAGAATCTGCATCATGGTTGTATTCTTCCAATTCATGACGCTGACTAAAGTCGAATTGATAGGCATTAAAGTTAAAACCAAGATGTAATTTTTCTTGATATACGCCACCGACATTAAAGGTGTATCTTCTTTTTTGACCTTCGGTTGTATTACTGATGTCCTGCGCAACATTGGAATACGAAACGTTGGAGACATAGGAAATGTTGGCATCATCATTGGTAAGCGGATTAATCAAATAGGCTTGGTATCCTAAAAACGCCTGCTGCGCACCAAATCCAATTTCTTCTCCCAAAATTTGATAAACTTCACCAATAGTTTCATTCTCATAAAGCGGTAAGTTATCAAAGCGAAGCCCATCGGCATAGTAAAGAAAATAATTGTCGATTCCCCGATTACTATTACCACTCACAGCAATATCTTGTTTGTAATCTGCCTCACATTGATAATTAAAACCAAAACTTATTTTTGACCAAGAGCTTTCTTCCTGTGTATTGTTAAACACAAACACTCCTCCGACTTGGTTGAAATTTAAGTTTCTGTTATTACTAAGGGTTGACGTTCCAGAGTAATTCGCATCAGTCTGCAGACTTGCGAAATTCAATCCGACGCCCACTTCCGAATGGAGGAAAATGGATGAGGAAGCCGGATTGTCATTAACTGCTGTTAGATCACCACCTACGGCTACAAATGCCCCTGCCATACCACTGTATCGTGCAGATCCTGTAAACTCATCCAGTGCAATTCGTGTTATATCATTGAATGTTTGTGCTACAAGATGTTGCGTTAGGATAAAAAAGGACACTATGTAAAACAGTTTTTTCATTTTCAATTAAATTTATAGTCTTTAAAAAAAGCGAGCGTTTAGTTTCTTCTACCCCCGCTACTACTTCTTCCACTAGAACTGCTCCCTCCTCCGCTAGAGGACGATCTCGCAGGCGCACTATACGAACGGGAAGGACTCGAACTTGGTCGCGCGGTATAATTGCGGTTGCTAGAAGGCTTTGAAGGCACTTGTGTTCTGGTAGTATTTTGACCGGTTGCTCTACTTCGAGTAGTAGCTGGTGCAGTAGGACGAGAGGTAGCTCTCGATCTTGAAGCACTATTTATATTGGAATAACGCGATTGAGAAAATCTACCGGAACTGCTGTTGCTGTTCCCTTTGGGTGTGCTGACAGTGTTCGCCGATCTACTGGAAACTGGTCGGGCAGTTTGTGCATTTCCACTTTTATTTCCCGAAATTGTAGCGCTTCCCGCAGGGTTCGACAAATAGGAATTTCCAAACGAAGTTCCGTTTATGCGTCTACCACTATTGATTCTATTCAAAGTGCTACGTACCTCTGCATCCTTGTTAGAACTGGATTGTTCAGTAGAAGCGGATTTGTTTTTGCTTCTTGAATCCGAATAGTTTTTTTCACCCCGGTTGGAATTCATACGGGTAATACTTTTTGATCTTGTCAAAGGAACATCCCGGAAATGATTACCATTACGGGCATAACCGTAGCCATAGCCGCCGTGATTTCCCCAACGATTCCAACGATCCCAACGGTTCCATCGGTTCCAACGATTCCATCCATAGCCATATCCATAGCCGTAGTAGGGGTTGTAATAGCCCCCATATCCATAGGGGTTATAAAAACCACCATAGACATAAGGATTGTAAGGGTTGTACGAGTTGTAGTAATAATTGTAAGGAGACCAACCGTAGCGGTAGGGACTATAATAGGAATTCCAATAAGGAGAATAGCCAAATGCAAAATTAGATAAACCCCAATTGTTCCAAGGCGTGTTGTTATAGACATAAACTTCAGTTCGAGTGGTGTTGCCACCCCATGGAGCTTGGTTATAGGCAACAGATTGCCCGGCATTGTCGTTCGTGTTTACCGATCCATAGTTCTCGGTATCCACAAAATACGCATTGTCATTATAACTTTCGGTACTGGAATATTCATCTGTTAAATTTTGAAAATATTCTGAATAATACGCACCATTGTTGCTCGGTGATCTAGTTTCGACACGTTTTACAACAGTTGTTGTGCCGTTGCTGTAGATACCATCAGCGGCATAATAGGAAGCACCTTGAAAACTTCCACATCGAATTATGAACACAGTTAAAAAAACCAAAGTAAAAGAAAGGGCTTTCGGAGGTAAAAAAAATGTATTCATGACTTTATTGTTTTAGAGATGTGCTTCAAAAAGTTTAGTTTTGCAGCACAAAATTGTTATCAATTAAATATAGGCAAATTCTATGCCAAACATTTTATGGCTCAAAAACTTACAAAACGTTCCACAGATTATTCAAAATGGTATAATGAAATTGTAGTGAATGCGGATTTGGCAGAAAACTCAGCTGTTCGTGGATGTATGATTATCAAACCTTATGGGTATGCCATTTGGGAAAACATGCAAGCACAACTGGACAAAATGTTCAAGGCTACGGGGCATCAAAACGCCTATTTTCCTCTTTTTGTTCCCAAAAGTTTGTTTGAAGCAGAGGAGAAAAATGCCGAGGGTTTTGCCAAAGAATGTGCCGTTGTAACCCATTACCGATTAAAAAATGATCCTGAAAACAAAGGAAAATTAATGGTCGATCCCGAGGCAAAATTGGAAGAGGAATTGGTAGTTCGTCCCACCAGTGAAGCCATTATATGGAACACCTATCGCAATTGGATACAATCCTATCGCGATTTACCGATTCTAATAAATCAATGGGCCAATGTGGTACGCTGGGAAATGCGTACTCGTTTGTTTTTACGTACTGCTGAATTTTTATGGCAAGAGGGGCATACGGCTCATGCAACCCAAAGTGAAGCCCTAGAGGAGGCACAATCCATCAATCGTCTTTATGCCGATTTTGTTGAAAATTTTATGGCAATTCCAGTGATTCAAGGAGTGAAATCTGAAAGCGAACGTTTTGCTGGAGCCCTTGAGACCTATTGTATCGAAGCTTTGATGCAGGATGGAAAAGCATTGCAAGCAGGGACATCTCATTTTTTAGGACAAAATTTTGCCAAGGCGTTTGATGTTAAATTTGCTACGGCAGAAGGAGGCTTAGATCATGTTTGGGCAACTTCTTGGGGAGTTTCTACCCGATTGATTGGTGCGTTGATCATGACGCACAGCGATGACAATGGTTTGGTTTTGCCTCCCAATTTAGCACCCATTCAAGTAGTTATCGTCCCCATTTACAAGGGAGAAGAACAACAAGCTGAAGTGGCAGCGGTGGCAAAAACGCTTCAAAAACAATTGGAAGACGTTAATGTTCGAGTGAAATTTGACAATCGGGATAAATTTAAACCGGGATTTAAATTTAATGAATACGAACTCAAAGGAGTTCCCTTGAGAGTGGCTATTGGTCCTAAGGATATTGAAAATAAAACCTTTGAAATTGCGCGGCGGGACACCTTGACAAAAGCGGTGATTGACGATCAAAATGCAATTACCTACATTCAAGACCAATTGGAACAAATGCAATCGGATTTGTTTGAAAAAGCGAAGAACTTTAGAGAAGCGCATATTACCGAAGTCGATGATTTTGAGTCTTTTAAGGAAACTTTAAAAACCAAAGGAGGCTTCATTTCTGCCCACTGGGACGGTACGGCAGCTACTGAAGTTGCAATAAAAAATAGTACAAAAGCAACCATACGTTGTATCCCAACAGATGGCGCACTAGAAGCAGGAATCTGTGTTTATTCTGGAAAACCCTCCCAACAACGGGTGCTTTTTGCTAAGGCTTATTAAGAACAATCTACTGTTATGCATTCCCCTTTTACAAGGTCTTCGTAGTGAAGGGTTTTGTGGGCTGTACTATGAAAATAAGAGCTGATACTAACGGTTTGTATGTCTTTTCCTTGTTCCAAGTATACCACACTATTTTTGGGTCGTGCAAAGGTGTTTTTATGGGCCTTCACAATCTGATCTGGAAACGCGCTCAATTCGGGTGCCTTCTCATAAAAGTAGGATTCTATTCTCAATTTTTCTGTTTCGCTATATAAGGAGCTAGAACACCATATTTTGGGTACGCTCAGAGCAGGGTAGGAGGTATGCAGCTTCAAACCGTCCCAATGAAACTGAGTCATGGTCACATCTGCAAGCGGATCAATAAGGATACAAACAAAAGGAGCCACATTTTTTAATGCTGTTTCACTAAAAACAGTGCATGGATTTTCGGTTAAACTATTTATGGCAAGCAGGCCTCTACTTTTTTTGGGAATATCAGTTGGAGGAAAAACCCCTTTTGAATTTAAAATACAACTCAACCGCTGCTTTTGAGAATCTACAGCCATCCAGGTTCCTCCATGGGTTTGATCTTTGGGGTAGATCAATTGATTTTCACCGACTTGATAACGCATCGGGGGCAGTGCCGGACGATGTATTTGTTCATCTCTATTGGAGGTAAAAACAAAGCCTGTTTCAAAAGGCACATAGGTAACTATACACATTTTTTACGGTAAGCTAATGTGGAAAAAGCAACCCCAAAGTCAGCGTCAATGAGATGAACTAAATTTTGTTCGATTAAGGCGATTTTAATCAAGCTTTGATGATGAATACAATGATCCATGCAATAAATCAATTCTCTAAAAAAGGTTGAATCGATGAAAGGGTCTTTGTTTTCTTGGGTGACATCACCACAAAACCGAAACGCCTTGTTCTCAGAAAAATCCATTGCTTTCAAAACATTTAATACCTTATCAATGGCATGTATTCCTTCATTAGGATCTTCTTCCAAAACCTTTGTTCGTTTTCTTAGGTCGTAATTTACAATTCCATTTTTACTTTCAAAGAGACAGCATTGATAAAATTCAATGATATGTCTGAAATGCTGACCGATGGAGGCTTCTGACAGCATTTTGTTGGGTTTATTGAAAGCTGGAGTAGTGAGTTCCTCTAAAAGTGATTTAAGGCTATTTAGAACCAAGATGTGTAACGTGATATTCATAAATTAGTTTTATTTAGTCAATAGGTATTGGAAGTATCCTTTTTGAAATTCTTTGATGGAAGAAGGATGTTGATTGTGTTTAATTTTTTTTAGACTTAACTGTTGAATTATGCGCATGTGAAAAAATAAATCTTTGTAGGCCTTAAATAAGGAGTAGTTGGGATCGTAAATATGGATGGGTTCCGAATTAACACCATTAATTTCTAAAATCTTGATGCCCTCCTTTTTTTCAAAAGCCCCCCAATCTTTAATTTTTAAATCGATGCGACCATAATCAAAACCTTGAATTTGTTTTAAAAGACCCGATGTCCAGTCCAACATGGCTTTCGTTATTTTGTCACGTCCATCGAGAAAAGTGGTGCCTCTATTGTGATTGCCAATGGGTTCGACTAAAATTTCTTCTCCTTTTGGAATTATTTCATCCCAGCGCAACGAAAAGTCTTTCTTATTCCTAAGGAATTTAGCGCGATGGGCAACACGGGGATGATTTCGAATCAGCTTTTCAAAGGTGCTTTTTCCATCGCCCGTAACGGTACAAAATGCTTTTGTTCCCAGTGAGCTGATTTGGGGCTTTCCTTCAAGATCCCAATAAAAGAGGAGCCCCAATTCTATAGGATAATCAATGTATTCTTGCACCAATAATTTTTTATATTTTGATTGAGAACAATAGTGTTCCAATTCTTTTAGAGATTCGATTTTCTCTACTCCCTTGCCACGTTCCGCATTATCTGGTTTGATGATTAATGGAAGTTCAATCCCGCTACTAACTGCTTTATGAAGCATCCTTTCAGGAGCTTCCTGTAGATCAACACAGATTGATTTTGGGAGGTATTGAGGAGGCAATTGCTTTAGGAGTTGTTCCTTGGAACTTAAAAAAGTGCCACCAAAGCGCATGACCGGATTCAATGCGGTGAAATAGAGTAGGGATCGGGCTTTAAGAGCAAGTATGAAATAGTAAAAATAGGCAGGAACATAAAAAAAACCGTAGGGCCAAAACTCATAATTGACCCACCGTTTATAAAGATGTTTAAAGTTGATCATTTTGAAAGAAACTCTTTTTGGATCAACTGGAATAGGGATGTTTTAGTTTTGCTTGCTACAATCAGAATATTGATTAAAGCGAACAAAAATCCAATAGCAGCCATGGTAAAAAGCTGCCCTCCGTCCGACTGTCCCTCCCAGCGCACCACGATACCGAGGGGGGTAAAAAGATGTGCGCCCAGTGCACCCAATAAGATGCCTACAGCCAAAAAACTGCCTTTGATGTGGGTTTTTGGGAAGAGCAAGAGCAAACCAACAATAAGCTCAACACAACCGAGTCCTATGCGCCCCCAGGGTTCTACACCAAGGGTTGAAAAAATATGAACGGCCTCTGAATGCCCTGTAAATTTAAAATACAGCGATTGAATTAGGATGATTGCAACGATTAATCTTAGAATAAAAGAGATTGAAATTTTCATAAAATAGTGTTGAGCTTATTGATTTGTTTTTCCCACCCAATTTTTATAGGCTTTGCTTTTCAGACTTTGATGATCGTTGAGCCATTTTTTTCGGGTATCGTTAAATCTAGTTTTGTAAAAAAGATAAAGTTTTCCATCTTCAATGGTATAGGATTCTGGATTGATCTCAACTTTTTTATCATATGCCCCTATAGCATAGGCGCACCAACCACCAAATTCAGGGATAAACTTTTCAGGAGTTGCATCAAATGTTTTTTTATTGGCTTCATTTGCAAAATAAAAAGTAACTCCGGAATAGCTGCTTTTCCATTTTTCGGTTCCTTTTAAAGGTTTATCTTGCGAAAAATAGCTGGTCAAATCATATCCTTCCACAGCAACCTTATTTTTGGTAAGGTTGAATAATTCAGGATGAAGAGAAGAAATTAAATCAGTAGTTGGAGGGCTTTGAGCCCACAAAAGTGACACTGGTACTAAAAAAAGTAAAAGAAAATGTTTCATGAGGATAATGATTTGGGTTCTTAGCTTAACAAAAATAAACATTTTAGCCCATCAATTTGTTAAAGTTTTAGCAAAGTAGATTTAATTAGAAAATACTTGCACATTAAAAAAAAAGTTTTGTTTGTTTTTAGGGTTGGAAAATAACATTTTTACATGTACATTTGCGCACGAAAAATTATGGCCCGTTCGTCTATCGGTTAGGACGCCAGGTTTTCATCCTGGAAAGAGGGGTTCGACTCCCCTACGGGCTACAAATATATAATACTATGGCAAATCATAAATCGGCTTTAAAACGCATTCGATCCAACAACAAGAAACGATTACGAAATCGTTTTCAACACAAAACGGCTCGTAACGCTATTCGAAACCTAAGAGAGTTAACTACAAAAGAGGAAGCGCAAACCCAACTTCCTGTTGTTGTTTCTCTTATCGATAAGTTGGCTAAGAAAAATATTATCCATGCAAACAAGGCGGGTAACTTGAAATCCAAGTTAACCAAGCACGTAGCTGCTTTATAAGATTTACAACCGTACAAATAAAAAAGGCTCCCATTGGGAGCCTTTTTTTGTGATGCCTATCGATGCGCTTTAAGAGTTCATCGAAATAAGAAACTCCTCATTACTGGTGGTGCGTTTAAAGCGATCGTTGATGAATTCCATAGCTTCAACAGGGTTCATGTCGGCTAAATATTTTCGCATGATCCACATGCGTTTTATGGTGTTCTCATCAAGTAACAAATCATCTCTTCGAGTACTAGAAGAAATCAGATCGATAGCCGGGAAAATTCTTCGGTTGGCAATACGTCGATCCAGTTGAAGTTCCATGTTTCCGGTTCCTTTAAATTCCTCAAAAATAACCTCGTCCATTTTGGAGCCGGTTTCAGTCAGTGCAGTTGCAATGATGGAAAGCGATCCTCCGTTTTCAATATTTCGAGCCGCTCCAAAGAAACGTTTGGGTTTGTGTAACGCATTGGCGTCCACACCGCCACTTAAAATCTTTCCGGAGGGAGGTTGAACCGTGTTATAAGCTCTCGCAAGTCGGGTGATAGAGTCTAAAAGGATGACCACATCATGACCACATTCCACCAATCGTTTTGCTTTTTCCAATACAATATTGGCCACTTTTACGTGGCGGTCTGCGGGTTCGTCAAAAGTTGAAGCCACCACTTCACCATCCACATTGCGTTGCATGTCCGTCACTTCCTCAGGACGTTCATCAATCAAAAGAATCAATTGATATACTTCCGGATGATTGGCAGCAATTGCGTTGGCGATATCTTTCAACAACATTGTTTTTCCCGTTTTGGGTTGCGAAACAATCATTCCGCGTTGTCCTTTTCCAATGGGAGAGAACAAGTCCATAATTCGAGTAGAAATCGTACTTTGCTTATCGGCCAAGTTGAACTTTTCTTGTGGGAAAAGCGGTGTAAGATGTTCGAAGGAAACACGATCTCTAACCACTTTAGGATCGAGTCCGTTGATTTTATCTACCTTAATTAAAGGGAAGTACTTTTCTCCTTCTTTGGGCGGTCGAACGGATCCAAGCACTGTGTCACCGGTTTTTAAACCAAACAAACGGATTTGCGATTGAGAAACATACACATCATCGGGTGAGGATAAGTAATTGTAGTCGGAGGAGCGGAGAAAACCATAGCCCTCTGCCATAATTTCCAAAACCCCTTCGGTCTCAACAATACCGTCAAACTCAAAATCCGGTTCGCGATAACGATTTCGATTGTCTTTGTTGTGATTGACTTCCGAACGTTTGTGCTGATTGGGATTGTTCTGATTGGCTTTGTTGTTGTTATTTTGATTGGGATGGGCATTGCCATTCTGATGATTCCCTTGATTTGGATTTTTTTTCTTCTTTACCACAGGTGCCACTTCTATTTTGGCAGGGGCTTGAGGTTCCTCATTTTTGGGTTTAGATTTTTGAACCGGAAGGACTTTGGCAAGTAAAGAAGATCCAATGGATTGAACAGTAGTTTCTTCTTTCTTAGGTTTTTCAGGGCTTTTTGCCGCTGTATCTTCTTCGGGTTTGGAAGCGATATAATCTACGATTTGATAAATTAAATCTAATTTTTTTAACCCTGCGATTCGTTTTACACCAATTTTTTTGGCGATTTCTTGAAGTTCAGGAAGTTTTTTGGTTTTTAATGTAGCTATTTCGTACATGAAAAGGTGAAGTGTATTTCGTTAATGTTTAAATGTGAAGTGTTTTTGGAAATAAGTTGTTGTGGGAGTCACAATATTACAAATTTTTATTTAAATCACAATACTTAAAAAAAACTTAATTTTGTTTAAAATCCAGTCATGATTCAACGTATTCAAAGTTTCTATCTTTTTTTGGTCGTTTTATGTTCCGCTTTGCAATGGTATTGGAGTTGTTCCTCCACCTTGTCACATGATGCTTCGCTGCAGTTACTCCTCCACAAAGGATTTTTGGTGAGTGGGGGGTTGGCTTTGTTGAGCTTATTCCTATTTAAAAAGCGAAAACAGCAACAAATCCTTAACCGGATCAACCTCCTTTTGGAAGTAATCACCTTGGGATTTTTTGTGTTTTTCTATTTTATTTTGGGAGGCACCGAGGGCTGGGAGTATTACCTAGTATTACCGTTAATCAATATCTTTTTATTGCTTTTGGCCAATCGAGGAATTAAAAAAGACGAGGAATTAATCCGCTCCGTTGATCGCATTCGATAGCGCACCGCGCAGTCCCAGTTCAATAGCGACAAAGTTTTCAATGCCTCCTTTATTAATTTCGAAACGAAGCATCGTCCTGATTTTGTGAAAACCTGAAATTCCAGCAGCACCAGGATTCATATGCAGGTGGTTGTTTTTTTTGTCTTGCATCACTTTTAAAATATGCGAATGTCCACAGACCACCAGTTGGGGCTTGTGCTGCGCAATCCACGCTCTGGCTTGGGCGTTGTATCGACCCGGATAGCCTGCAATATGGGTCATTAAAACCTTTAATCCTTCACAATCAAAGCACAGCAGTTCTGGAGCCTGTGCACGTATGCTGTGCCCGTCAATATTTCCATAGACGGCGCGTAACGGTTTTCGTTGGGCCAATACGTCAAACACCTCCGGATTTCCAATGTCTCCTGCATGCCACACCTCATCGGCATGGTCTACATGGGAGAGGATGCGTTCATCCAAATGGCCATGAGTGTCGGAAAGCAGGAGGATTTTCTTCATTTTTTTGTAATTTTAGAGTAAAAATAAGTCATTCCCAAATCTAAATCCCTTTGCCATGGAATTAATTCAAACGCTCCACTCCACCTCTAAAAGTAAAAGTGTCATCAATTTCCACGAAAGTTTCATCGAGTTCAAATTGATTCACGATCATACCCCCCGGAGGCTCGCTTATGACGAGATGGATCAAATCCTTATTAAAAAAATGGGAATCTTTTGGAAAATCTATTTTGCTTTTGTACTTATTTATTCAGGAGCAACCATCTATATATTCTTTACAGAGCGGCTTTCCATCTTTTCTTTAATGACCGCATTATGCTTACTTATTTTTGTCTTGGTGAATTATTATGAAGGAAATAGTCGGAAGGTGCAAATCAAAAAAGGGGCACTCTTGATAGATGTTTTTAGTTCCTATAAACAAAAAGAAGTAGCGGCTGTTTATGCTTTATTATTAAAAAAAAGCGGTCTTGTTAAGAAATAAGGAATTACACTTTTTTTGGGAACCCACTTGATTACGATTTCATCGCGAATGAAAATACATTTATTTGGGCAACAAGGAATTCCCAGTATCTTTGTGCTCTAAACAATAAGCGTGCGATTTTTTTTAGAATTTTCTTATGCCGGAACCAATTACCACGGGTGGCAACGTCAACCCAACGCAATTTCGGTACAGGAAGTCATGGAAGGCGCCTTGGGAACCTTGTTGAAACAGCCAACCCCCCTTTTGGCAGCTGGAAGAACCGACACAGGGGTTCATGCTCGGCAAATGTTTGCTCACTTTGATGCAACGCTCCATGTTGATCAAAGATCCTCCTTGGTCTATCAACTCAATCAATTTCTACCTCCTGACGTCGTTATTCACCAGATTCATCCAGTGAAAGACCACGCCCATGCACGTTTTGATGCACTTTCACGTTCCTATGAATACCATATAGTTGAAGGGAAAACGGCCTTTGGCAATGAGTTGCATTATCGAATCAATCAAACTTTGGATCTTGAAGTCATGAATGAAGCGGCGCAATTATTACTCCAATATGAAGACTTTGAATGTTTTTCAAAATCCAAAACCGATGTAAAAACATTTCTTTGCAATATTCACCAAGCAAGGTGGAGCAGAACCGAAAAGGGTTATATCTTTACCATCTCTGCCAATCGTTTTCTGCGAAATATGGTACGTGCCATCGTTGGAACCTTGTTAGAGATAGGATTAAAAAAGAAAGCAATTGCAGATTTAGATCGTATTATTCGAAGCAAAAAACGTTCAGAAGCCGGTTATTCAGTGCCGGCGCAAGGTCTGTTTTTAACAGCAATTACCTATCCGGAAGATATTTTTATTGAAGCATGGCAAAAGTAAGTGGTAAAATATTTGATTTAAAATTATTTGGCAAACTCATGAAGTTTGTCACTCCCTACAAAGGCACCTATTATTTTGTGATGCTTACTGCTATATTTTTGTCCTTGTCTTCCACCTTATCCCCTTATTTGCTAAAAATCACTGTGGACGATTATATCCGACCCAAAGATTACTCAGGGATGTTGTTGTTTATCAGTTTGATGTTGATTGCTTTATTGTTGGAAGTGATTTTCCAATTTCTTTTTGTTTTTTATGCCAACTGGTTGGGACAAAAAGTCATCAAAGATTTGCGCCAACAGCTTTTTGAAAAAATATTGGTTTTTAAAATGGCCTATTTTGACAACACAGCGGTTGGTCGTTTGGTGACCCGAGCAGTAAGTGATATAGAAACCATTTCCAGTATTTTCTCTCAGGGGCTATTCATGATCATTGCCGACTTTTTGAAAATGGGCTTGGTTATTTTTGTAATGCTTTATGTGGATTGGCGTTTGTCCCTCATTGTCTTTTCCATATTACCCATCATTATCTATGCAACTCGTTTGTTCCAAAAAGCGATGAAAAAAGCTTTTGAAGAAGTGCGACTGCAAGTGGCCAACCTAAATTCCTTTGTGCAAGAGCGCATCAGTGGGATGAAAATTGTACAACTCTTTCACCGTGAAAAAATTGAATACGACAGTTTTTTAGCCATCAATGAAAAGCACAAAAAAGCGTGGTTGAAAACAGTTTGGTTCAACTCTATTTTCTTTCCTGTAGCTGAAATTTCAGCTACAGTAATGATGGGTTTGCTAGTCTGGTACGGTGGATTGAACGCTGTCTCGGGAGGATCGATTTCATTAGGAACCGTTTTCTTATTTATACAAATGTCGCAAATGTTGTTTCGTCCACTGCGTCAAATTGCTGACAAATTCAACACTTTGCAAATGGGCATGGTGGCTGCCGAACGCATTTTCGCAATTTTAGAATCCGACCATCGTATTGAGGACAAAGGAACGCTCCAAATGGATCAGCTCAAAGGGGCGATCAGTATCCAAAATTTACACTTTTCATATGTTGAAAAGGAAGAAGTGCTCCATGGAATTTCATTGGATATTGCTGCCGGAGAAACCATTGCCATAGTAGGGGCAACCGGAGCAGGGAAATCTACCATCATCAATCTACTTTCTCGGTTCTACGAATTTGAAAAGGGAGAAATTCTCATTGATGGGCATTCCATTAGAGACTTTAGTTTGCACAATCTTCGGAAGCATGTGGCCGTTGTTTTGCAAGATGTTTTTCTTTTTGCCGACTCGCTCCACAACAATATCACACTTTTTGACAAGCAGATCACCAGAGCAACAGTGGTTGCCGCTGCTAAAAAAATTGGAGCCCATGAATTTATTGAAAGCCTTCCTGGCGGCTATGATTACAACGTCAAAGAGCGGGGAGTTATGCTTTCTGCAGGTCAGCGTCAATTGATTGCTTTTCTGCGGGCTTATATTTCCAATCCCAATATTTTAGTTTTGGATGAGGCGACCTCCTCAGTGGATAGTAATTCCGAAGAAATCATTCAGCGTGCCACGGACACCATCACCAAAGACAAGACCGCCATCGTCATCGCGCATCGCCTGGCCACCGTAAAAAACGCAGATCGTATCGTTGTGATGGATAAGGGTGAAATCGTTGAAGTGGGCAATCACAAAAAACTGTTAGCCCTTCCTAACGGGTTTTATGCCAAATTGTATGAAGTACAGTTTGCTAATGAAGCGGCGGTTGACAGCCTTTAGTTGGACAAATCTTTTTTGAGTTGATCTCCCAATTCGGCGATCGCATGGATCGCAAGAAAATTACCGTCACGCACATAGACCATCTTTCCGGTTTGCTCCGAAATCACAATCACTAAGGCATCGGTTTTTTCAGTAATACCCAATGCGGCTCGATGTCTCAATCCAAAAGATTCCGGTACTTGGGTCGATTCCGAAACCGGTAAGACAATTCGACTTCCAATGATCGTATTGTTTTTGATGAGCGTTGCCCCATCGTGGAGGGGACTGTTTTTAAAAAAAATAGTTTCTAACACTTGAGGTGTTAATTCCAAATGCATTCTGTTGTTGGTTTGGATCATGAATTCGAGGCTGTTACTTCTTTGAATCACAATAATGGCACCGGTCTTGCTGGCCGCCATTTGTTCACAAGAAGACAGTAGAATTTTCAAATTCAGTTGCGTTCCAGTTTGGCTTTGATTGAAAAATTTGAAATAACGGACTAAATTTCTTTGGCTGGCAAAATTGGTAGAACCCAGCAACAAAAGAAATTTTCTGATTTCTTGTTGAAAAACCACAATAAGTGCAAAAAAACCAACACTGATGAATTTTCCAAGCAAATTGCTCAAAACATCCATTTGTAAAACATCCGTCAGTTTCCATATCAGATAGATAATAACGATACCTATAAATATATTGATGGCAACAGTTCCTTTAACCAAGCGATAGAGATAGAAGAGCAGCAATGCCACGAGCAAAATGTCGATGACATCGATAAAGGAAAAGTTCAGGAAATCAAGTGTGTCCAAACAAAGAGTTTTTGTAAAAGTAAAAAATCAACGCATCAATTGCCATAAGTCTATACATTCTTTTGCTTCTTTGACATCGTGGACCCGCAATAACTGCACTCCTTTTTGCAATCCCCAAGCATGAACAGCGGTGGTTCCATTGAGGGCTTCTTGGGCATTGCTTTGCAGCGGTTTGTAGATCATGGACTTTCGTGAAACCCCCATCATAAGCGGACAATGGAGGCGACGAAATTGATCCAAATGATGGAGTAAGGCATAATTGTGTTCCAACGTTTTTCCAAATCCAAATCCAGGATCGACAATCACATCATGGATGCCGGCTTCATGAGCCAAGGCAATTCGTTTTGAAAAATAATGTAAAAGATCGGTCACAATATTGTCGTATTTTGGTTGCAACTGCATGGTTTGTGGGGTTCCTTGCATATGCATCATCACATAAACGGCTTCGTATTCTGCCACCACAGAAAGCATTTCAGTGTCTAGCGTTCCAGCAGTAATGTCATTAATCAAAACGGCTCCCATTTCTAGGCAAGCTCGAGCGACACTACTTTCAAAAGTATCTATGGACAACAATGCCTCGGGAAACTTTTCACGCACTTTTTCCACCACGGGCAGCAACCGTCTTTTTTCTTCCTCTATTCCCACGTTTTTTGCGTTGGGTTTGGAACTGACAGCACCCAAATCCACAAAAGTGGCACCTTGGTTTAACAATTGTTCTACATGATTTAACACCTGAGCTATGGAACCCAACGTTCCACCATCGTAAAAGGAATCGGGCGTCAGATTGACGATTCCCATCACCTTGGGAGTAGAAAAATCAATCAGTTGTTGATTGCAGCGAATACTGGTATTTGTTTTAGAACTTTTGATAACTTTTTAAGGTATTGGTTACGGACTTCAAAAATATATTCGAAATTTAAACCAAATTTACGATTTAATGGATGCTACAGCACAGCAGTATCAAAAAATGATTGCCCAATGCCGTTCTCTTTTCGAGAAGAAAATGGCGGATTATGGTGCCGCTTGGCGGATTCTTAGGTTACAATCGCTGACCGATCAAATTTTTATTAAGGCGCAACGCATTCGCAGTTTGCAAATCAACAAAACCAGCAAAATTGACGAGGGTCAAAATTCTGAATTCATCGGAATTGTCAATTATGCAATCATGGCATTGATACAGTTGGAGCTGGGGGTTGTTGATCAACCGGACCTAGATACAAATGCAGCTTTGGAACAATTCGATAGGCAATTGCAGATTATTTTCGAATTGATGCAAGCCAAAAATCACGATTATGGCGAAGCATGGCGGGAAATGCGCGTCAGTTCCCTCACCGATTTGATTTTGCAAAAATTATTACGAGTCAAACAAATCGAAGATAATCAAGGAAAGACAATGGTCAGTGAGGGCATTGATGCCAATTATCACGACATGGTCAATTACGCTATTTTTGCCATGATACATCTTGACGCTGGAACAGGAAAATGATCGATTTTGTAGCTTCTAAATTATTGCAAGCTTTTTTCGCACTCTTTGGAGTGGTCAGTTTGGTTTTTATTTTATTTACGGTGGTTCCCGGGGATCCGGCACAAATGATGCTCGATCAAAACGAGGATCCCGAACAATTGGCCGCCATCAAAGCCAAATTGGGTTTTAATTTGCCACTCTATCAACAATATTTCTACTATCTCAATGATCTTTCGCCACTTTCGATACACACAACCCAAAGCGATGCTTTTGGCGCTTATCGTGCGAGTGTTTATGGAGGCTGGGTGCTTTTTAGAGGCACTCAAAAGGTAGTGGTTTTGAAATTCCCCTACCTCCGTACCTCCTATCAAAAAAGAGGTAAACCCATCACCGAAATCATCAAAGAAACCCTGCCCAACACTTTTGTTTTAGCCCTTTCATCCATGCTGATTGCCGTTTTTTTTGGAATACTTTTGGGCATTGTTGCCACGCTCTACAAAGATCATTGGATGGATCAAACGCTACAATTTTTAAGTACGCTTGGAATGAGTGTTCCTTCCTTTTTGAGTGCCTTGTTGTTTTCGTGGTTTTTTGGTTTTGTTTTAAATAAATATACAAATCTAAACATGACGGGAAGTTTGTATGAGTTGGACGATTTTGGTGAATCTCGCCGATTGGTGCTCAAAAATCTGATTTTACCCGCTTTTGTTTTGGGCATACGCCCACTGGCCGTCATCATCCAATTGATCCGCAGTAATTTGTTAGAAGTTTTGTCTCAAGACTACATCCGAACCGCACGTGCCAAGGGGCTTTCCACAACCAAAATCATCTATAAACACGGACTAAAAAACGCGCTTAATCCAGTGGTGACTGCTGTGAGCGGTTGGTTTGCTTCTTTGTTGGCAGGAGCGATTTTTGTCGAATTTATTTTTGGGTGGAGAGGATTGGGAAAAGAAATTGTAACGGCATTGAACGGCCTTGACATCCCCGTAGTAATGGGATCGGTAATTGTCATTGCCCTTCTCTTTATTATCATTAATATTGTGGTCGATTTGATATACACCTATTTAGATCCTAAAGTTAAATTAAATTAAAAAATGAGAAAACAAATTGTAGCGGGTAACTGGAAGATGAATAACGATACTTTGGAAACAGCCGCATTATTGGACGCATTGAATGCAGCTGCTTTGCCAGAAGATGTTCGGGTGATGGTAGCTCCTGCTTTTACACAACTGACACAAGCCAAAACATTAACAGAAAACACTGCTATTGAAGTAGCGGCCCAAAACATGAATGCTGCTGCGTCTGGGGCCTATACGGGTGAAATTTCCGCCAAAATGCTTTTGGGGATTGATATACAAACGGTCATTTTAGGGCATTCCGAAAGAAGAGCCTATTACAATGAAACGGATGCCTCTTTGGCAGAAAAAGTAACAACTGCCATCGAGAATGGTTTGGAAATTATTTTTTGTTTTGGAGAAGAATTGCAGGAACGTAAAGACAATGTGCATTTTGACGTGATTGAACGACAATTGCGGGTTGCTTTATTTGACCTTCCGGCTTCTGCATGGAAAAACATCATCCTTGCTTATGAACCTGTTTGGGCGATTGGAACCGGAGAGACAGCCTCTCCTGAACAAGCACAAGAAATCCATGCCTTCATCCGACAGTTGATTGCTAAGCAATACGATGCTGCCCTAGCAGAAAACACCTCCATACTTTACGGAGGGAGTGTCAAACCCAATAATGCTACTGAGATTTTTTCCATGCAAGATGTGGACGGAGGTCTGATTGGAGGAGCAGCATTGAATGCGGATGACTTCCTTAAGATTGTAATGGCGTTTTAGGAGATGGCTTTGCCCTATGTTCAATATGATTTTCAGTTGGTGCCAGCGGTGCCGTGGGCAGAAATTCTATTGGCCGAATTGGAAGATTCTCCTTTCGAAAGTTTTGAATTCTATGAAGGTGGAATTCGGGCTTATGTTCCCGAACCCCTTTGGCACGAGCATTTGTTGGATGAAATCACTTTATTTAAAAATGATGAAGTGCAGATTCAATATGCATACAAAACCATTGCTCCTGAAAATTGGAATGTCAAATGGGAACAAAATTTCCCTCCCATACAAGTGGGGAATGAATGTTTTATTCGTGCAGATTTTCACCCACCTTCCCAATGCACCTTTGATTTGGTCATCAATCCCAAAATGAGTTTTGGTACGGGACACCACCAAACGACGCATATGATGTTGGAATTTATTTTGGAGGAAGATTTGACGGATAAGAATGTATTGGACATGGGTTGTGGCACCGGCGTGTTGGCCATCCTTGCTGCCAAAAAAGGGGCTACCGAGATTCTAGGAATTGACAATGATCCTTGGTGCATAACCAACAGCAATGAAAACGCAGCGATGAATGCTTGTGATTTCATTCGTTTTGAACAAGCGGAGATTTTGGCGCATCAACCAAACAAATTCGATTGTATCTTTGCGAACATCAATAAAAATATTTTGCTGTCTCAAATAGAAAGTTATGCTTTGGCACTTCAACCCGAGGGTAAACTTTGGATTTCTGGTTTCTATCAATCCGATTTAGAGGATCTAAGAACGTGCTGTTCCAACCATGGTTTGTATTTTATGGAGCAAAAGGAGAAAGAACATTGGACGGCTGCAAAATTTTGTAAATAATGGAAAAGAGTCCCCAAGTTTCGCCAGAGTCCATTGAACAGGTTGCCACCTTGGAAGCGGAAGAGCATCAAATCATTTTATTCAATGATGAGGTAAATACATTCGATCATGTCATTGAATGTTTGGTCAATATTTGTGATCATACGCCGCTTCAAGCCGAACAATGTGCCTACATTGTTCATTTTTCCGGTAAATGTGGAGTCAAATCAGGGTCTTTGGAAGACCTAACCCCCAGATGTACTGCCCTTTTGGAGGAGGGATTATCTGCCGAAATCCAATAATTTCTTATTTTTTTGTTTCATTTAAATCAACGATATTTGAACAAAAACAAAAAACTATGAAACAGTTCGTTATTTACCCGTTTCTGTTATTTTTCATCATTTTTAATATACAAGCGCAAATGCAAACCGATCAATCCATTTATCAATTCCAGGTGACCGATCTTCTGGGAGACAATTTTGATTTTAAACAATTGGAAGGAAAAAAAATTATGGTGGTCAATACGGCATCTAAATGTGGTTTGACCCCCCAATACAAAAAACTGCAAGCCTTGTACGAGCAATACGGGGGAGATAAGTTTGTAATCGTGGGCTTTCCAGCCAACAATTTTTTAAGACAAGAGCCCGGAACGAACGAGGAAATTGCTGCTTTTTGCGAAGCCAATTACGGAGTGACGTTCCCCATGATGTCCAAAATTTCGGTGAAGGGAAAAGACATGCATCCGGTTTATCAATTTTTGACTGAAGCCAAAAAGAATGGAGTTATTGATTCCGATGTAAGCTGGAATTTTCAAAAATACTTAATTGATGAAAACGGACATTTGGCAAAGGTGATCGCTCCCAAAACACAACCCGATGATCCTGAAATTATAAACTGGATTACCCAATAAGATGACCCCCAACAACGATTTTAGAACGCGCTGTGTTCATGAAG
Source organism: Flavobacteriaceae bacterium (assembly GCA_018699935.1). GTDB lineage: Bacteria > Bacteroidota > Bacteroidia > Flavobacteriales > Flavobacteriaceae > MS024-2A. The sequence continues at coordinate 22,930 of JABISF010000003.1, forward strand.
GTGAGTTACATGACAGTCAGCATCAAGGATCCATCTCCCCGCTGTATATGGGAACCTCCTACGCTTTCAATGACGTTCCAATCAATCAGTACCCCCGCTATTTTAATACGCCCAATCAACGTGGGCTTTCCCAAAAGATAGCCAGTTTGGAAGGTGCCGAAGCTGGATTGATTTTTGGTTCCGGCATGGCGGCCATCAGTACCGCTTTATTTTCCCATTTGCAAGCCGGTGATCATGTTGTTTTTCAAGATGATCTTTATGGGGGAACACGAAATTTCATCAAAACTGAATTTCCCAAATACCAAATATCCTTCAGCTTTGCAAAAGACACAACGGTTGCTTCATTTGAAGCAGCAATACGCCCCAACACCCAAGGAATTTATATTGAAACACCCAGTAATCCCACCCTTCGAATTATCGATTTAAAAGGGATTGCAGCCCTTGCCCAGGCGCACCAAATCTGGACGATGATTGACAATACTTTTGCGAGTCCGGTCAATCAAAACCCAATTGCCTTTGGAATAGATGTAGTGCTCCACAGTGCCACCAAATATTTGGGAGGTCACAGCGACATCTGCGCGGGTGCGGTAGTAGGGTCCCAAAAAACCATAGATCGTGTTTTTTCTTCAGCTAAAAATTTTGGAGGAAGTCTCAGCGATGCTACTGTTTGGCTTTTGGAACGCAGTATGAAAACGCTTTATTTAAGAGTACAAGCGCAAAATGAAAATGCGCTGCAAATGGCTCATTTTCTAGACCAACAATCGTGGGTGGAAAGGGTTTATTATCCTGGCCTGTCCTTACATCCTGATCATGTTTTAGCAAAGGCTCAAATGAAAGGTTTTGGTGGAATGCTCTCATTTGATTTAGAAAAGGGGAGGGATGCTAAAACGTTTTTATTAGCCCTTAAATTGATAAAACCCACCATGAGTTTGGCGGGAATTGAAAGTACTGCCCTAAGTCCTCGTTTAACCTCTCATGCTTTACTAACAGAAGAAGAAAGGCTCGCTCAGGGAATTACCCCCCAATTAATTCGTTTTTCTTTGGGGATAGAAGCCATGGAAGATCTACAAGCGGATCTATTGCAGGCGGTCGAAAAAACAAATCAATGAAATTAGATATTTTAGCTTTTGGCGCACATCCGGACGATGTTGAATTAGGTTGTGCCGGGACTTTGTCAAAATCCATTACCCAAGGGAAAAAAGTCGGAATCGTAGACCTTACACAAGGCGAAATGGGTACCCGAGGAACTCCCCAATTGCGCCTAGAGGAAGCCCAAAAAGCTGCCGAGCTGTTGGGTGTTGCTGTTCGAGAAAACTTGGGTTTTCGGGATGCTTTTTTTGTAAATGATGAAATTCACCAACGGCAAGTGATTCAAAAGATACGCGCCTATCAGCCTGAAATTGTCCTATGTAATGCCTACACCGACCGTCACATCGACCATGGAAAAGGCAGCACGCTGGTTCGGGAAGCTTGTTTTTTGAGTGGTCTGGTGAAAGTAGTGACCCAAAATGATCAAGGAGCTGACCAAGCAGCTTGGCGTCCCAAGTTGGTTTTAGAATATATACAGTGGGAAGAAATCACTCCTGATATTGTATTGGATATTAGTGGTCATTTGGAACAAAAGATACGAGTGGTTAAGGCATATTCCAGTCAGTTTTACAATCCAGATAGTCAAGAAAAAGAAACGCCCATCAGTTCTTCCAATTTTTTAGAAAGTATTCATTATCGTGCTCGCAATTTGGGAAGGCTTATTGGAACCGAGGCCGGGGAGGGCTTTACTTCCCAACAAACCCTTGCCGTGGGGGACTTATTTTCTTTATTGTCGGTCACTTCTTAGTAGAGAAATGCTAAATTTATAGTTCACTAAATCAATGTAATGAATAAAATAGGATGGGGGATTGCAGGCCTCGGAAAAATAGCGCACAGTTTTGCCCGTGATTTATTGTTAGTTCCAGATGCGGAATTGATTGCAGTGGCTTCCAGCAATGCCACTCGTGCACAAGAATTTGGAGCGCAATATCAGGCAAAGAAAAAGTACTACAATTATGCGGCACTATATGAAGATCCCGAAGTTCAAATTATTTATATCGCCTCTTTGCATCCCCACCACAAAGCGATGACCATCGCAGCTTTGGAAGCCGGAAAAGCGGTTTTGTGTGAAAAGCCCCTCACGATGTCTACTTCGGATGTTCGAGAGCTAATGGAGGTTGCAAAGCGGACAGGTGTTTTTTGTATGGAAGCCCTGTGGACGCGTTTTAATCCCACTTTTGCTAAAGCAGAAGCGCTCATTGCCAACGGTACCATAGGTCCGTTGCGTTATATCAATGCAAGTTTTAGTTTCAACGGTTTGGATCGGGACGAGGATTCCCGTTTGTTCAATCCCTCCAAGGGGGGTGGGACCTTGTTGGATATTGGGATATATCCTTTATTTTTGGCCTATCAACTTTTGGGAAAACCGAAGGAAATTCAAGCTTCCGCACTGTTGACTACCCAAGGAATAGATGCACAACTTTCGCTGTTGTTAACGTATGAAAAAGCGCATGCCGTACTTCACAGTAGTGTGCTTCATGACGAAGATATGCAAGCCCGTATCTGTGGTGAAAAAGGAGCAATATACATCGGCTCGCGTTGGCACGAATCCCCTGAAATCAAATGGATCGTCGAGGATGAAGTGCAAGAAGAAAAATTCGATTTTGTAGGAAAAGGTTATAGTTATGAAATTGAGGAATCCCATCGCTGTTTGCGCGAGGGGCTGCCAGAAAGTCCAAAATGGACATTGTCTAATAGTTTGGAATTGATGGAATTGATGGAAAGCATCCTAAAACAATGTGGAATCCAATACCCACAAAACTAAGCAAGCTATCTCGCTGGACTTTCAAAACCTCGTTTGTATTTATTTTTCGGATTCCAAAGCTTCGATTCTTTTTAACAAGCGGTCAATGATTTGCTGTTGTTGCTGAATAGCCTTTGTTAAAACAGGTATTAGTGTAGTATAAGTGATTCCTAAAGTTTCCCCTTTTTCTAGGGCTCCTTCTGTACCATTTACCGCTTCTGGTACTAATGGTTGAACATCTTGTGCAATAAATCCAATTTGTGCGAGTCCATTGGATTTTAAAGTATAATCAACAGGTGCTAGTTTTAAGATCGTTTCCAAACCATATTTGGTGTTTTCAATGTTTGCTTTTAATCTTCTATCAGATGAAATGGTAAAGCCTACTTTTCCTTCTATAACTGTAATGCTATTATCACCAAGCCTTATCTTATTAGAGGCATCAACCACTGCGTTAGCCCCTATTGCGGTAGCATTGGTAATAGCATTGGAAGCTACATCGGCATCGTATCCAATGAGCGTATTGTTACTTCC
>JABISF010000044.1 GCA_018699935.1 Flavobacteriaceae bacterium
AATAGCGGTCGTGCGTCACAGCGATAACCGTTCCTTGATATTGTGCCAAATGATGTTCCAACCAATGTACGGATTCCGCATCCAAATGGTTGGTGGGCTCGTCCAAAAGCAAGACATCCGGTTTTTGCAAAAGCAATCGACACAGTGCAACTCTGCGGCGTTCACCCCCGGACAACACTCCCATCTTCTGATCGCTCGGAGGAGTACGCAGTGCATCCATGGCAATTTCTAGTTGTGTATCGAGTTCCCAAGCGTTGCTGGCATCAATTTGATCTTGCAAAACCGCTTGACGATCCATGAGTTTTTGCATCTTATCTGCATCTTCATAGACTTCTGGCAAACCGAATTGATCGTTGATTTGATTGTATTCGTCGAGAATGGCTACGGTAGCGGCAGCCCCTTCTTTGACGACTTCGAGTACTGTTTTTTCATCGTCGATTTGGGGTTCTTGCTCCAAATATCCAACGGTATAATCTTTTGAAAAGACAACATCTCCTTGATAATTCTTATCAATCCCCGCAATGATTTTTAGGAGCGTAGACTTCCCAGAACCGTTGAGTCCTAAAATTCCAATTTTGGCTCCGTAGAAAAAACTGAGGTAAATATTTTTTAAAACGGGTTGGTTGGCATTGGTGTAGGTCTTGGTGACCCCGGTCATGGAAAAAATCACTTTCTTATCCTCCGACATAACTATATCCTCCCTCTTAAAGCATTAAACGCCCATGCCAACGCATAAAATCCTACTCCGGCGATAGAAAATCCAATGGCATATTCAGGATATTTTAATACCCCAATCAATATGAGCGCACTGCCCAAAACAGCCATGATCAGTGCGACGTATCCCATTATTTTGTTCTTATTTAAACTCATATAAAGTTCCGTTGATTAAGACAAATATCGAACTTTTATTTGATATGCTACCGCTAAGAAATTATTACTTTAGTGGTCTAAGAATTTCTATATGGATTTAGAAGCTGAAAAAAACAGCGATGCCTTAAAAATGGCATGGGCCACTATCCAACAAAGACTGCGTACCATCCGTTTAGGAGGGGGAAAAACACGCATGAAAAAATTACACGATCAAGGAAAATGGTCGGCGCGGGAGCGGATTAATTATTTGGTGGACAACTCCAAAGACTGCTTTGAAATCGGGGCACTTGCGGCTTCGGATATGTATGCAGAATACGGCGGTTGCCCTGCTGCTGCAGTGGTGGTGGTGATTGCAAAGATCTCTGGACACCGCTGTGTGATTGTTGCCAACGATGCTACGGTCAAAGCCGGGGCTTGGTTTCCTATGACCGCCAAGAAAAACCTCCGTGCCCAAGAAATTGCCATGGAGAACAATATTCCTATTGTTTATCTCGTAGATAGTGCCGGGATTTTCCTACCCCTCCAGGATCAGATTTTTGCGGATAAAGAAGACTTTGGGCGGATTTTTAGAAACAATGCCAAAATGAGTAGCATGGGTATTGTTCAAATCGCTGCGGTGATGGGCAATTGTGTGGCTGGAGGTGCCTATTTGCCGGTGATGTCCGACGAAACCATCATCGTTGAAAAAACGGGAAGTATCTTTCTTGCCGGAAGCTATCTGGTGAAAGCCGCCATTGGTGAATCCGTAGAAAACGAACTTTTGGGAGGTGCTACCACTCATAGTGCCATCAGCGGCGTTACCGATTATAAAGCCAAAAACGATGAGGATGCCTTAAACCGAATCAAACGGCTTTTTGAAAAAATGGGGCAACCTACCCCCACCGGATTCCAGAGAAATACACCTAGATCACCGGTATTATCCACGGAAGCATTGTTTAAAGTATTACCCTACAAGCGAACACAACCTTATGATTCTTATACCCTCTTGGAGGGACTGATCGACAAGGATTCTATGGACGAATACAAAAAAGAATACGGTCAAACACTCATCACTACCTATGCCCGAATTGAGGGCTGGTCGGTGGGTATCATTGCCAACCAACGTAAAGTCGTGAAAACTCAAAAAGGAGAAATGCAGTTTGGAGGAGTCATCTATGGCGATGCTGCGGACAAGGCGACTCGTTTTATTGCAAACTGCAATCAACGGAAAATTCCTTTAGTTTTTCTACAAGATGTCACTGGATTTATGGTGGGAAGTAAAGCAGAACACGGGGGCATTATTAAAGACGGAGCAAAAATGGTGAATGCTGTTGCCAATTCCATCGTACCCAAATTTACTATTGTCATTGGGAACTCTTTTGGTGCGGGAAATTATGCCATGTGTGGCAAGGCCTATGATCCGCGATTGATGTTGGCATGGCCCTCAGCACAAATGGCGGTCATGGGAGGAGAACAAGCCGCTAACGTCCTCTTGCAAATCGAAAAAGCAACCGCCGCCAAAAAAGGAGAGAAAATCACCAGCCAAACAGAAAACGAGCTTTTAAAGAAAATTCAAGCCCGCTATCTTGCGCAAACCGACGTTGTTTATGGTGCTGCTCGACTTTGGACCGATGCAGTGATCGATCCTGCACAAACGCGCGCTTGGATCAGTATGGGTATCGACATGGCCAATCACGCTCCGTTACAGCAACCCTTTAATATGGGGGTTTTACAGGTCTGAGACTTTGATCGGTTGACTGTTTAAAGTGTCTTTGCGAATTAATTTGCCACTAAAAGTGTTTTGGAAGTTTTCAAACATCAAAATCGATTTGGGCTTTTCAACCGCTTCTAACAAGTCGCTGGATTGAATTTTAGAAACCAGATCATCCAAGTCTTTTGGATCTTTGCTTTCCACGGCAAGAATTAGCTTTTCACCCAAAACTGGATCCGGTAGGCTGCCTACAAAAAAAGGAAGTTTGATGATATGATCCAATTTGCGCTCCAAAGTTTCCGGATGGATTTTGACGCCTCCCGAGTTAATGACATTATCAATACGACCAATCAGGCGAAAATGTGTGGGATTGATTATTTCAATGACATCATTGGTGACTAGGTTGTGAATGAAAAGCAGCGGTGCATCAACCACCAAACATCCCCGTTCGTCTTGTTTAATTTTTATATTGGATAAGGTCTTGAACTCCCCTCTGGGATCCGTCATTTTCCGAATGGCAATATGCGAAAGGGTTTCGGTCATCCCATACGTTTCAAAAGCATTGATATGATTTTCCAATAACTTTTTTTGCAGGGGTTCCGACACTACTCCACCCCCAATGATCAATGTACGGATCTGCTGTAATTTAGACATTGAATTAAAGGCCTGCATGGGCGTCATGGCAGCAAAATCGTATTTCTTTTTGTTGTCCTCCATGGGATTGCTATTGGGCGAAACCAAATCCATGGACAGCCCCAAAACCATAGAACGGATCAACATCATTTTCCCTGCGATATAACGCGCAGGCAAACAGTGTAACGAACGATCCCCCACTGTAATCTTAAAATGATCTCCTGTGGTAATGGCTGAATTAACAAGGGCTTGCTTACTAAATTCCATCCGTTTGGGGTGGGACGTTGTGCCTGAAGTTTCCAGGAAAATAGTATCCGAGGGATTCAACCAATCAAAGAGAAAATCTCCCATATATTGCTCAAAACGATTGCCCTCCTTTACAAAGCTATAAGCGGCAGACTTTAAAGCTTCCTGATCGTAATGAAAACCATTTAACAAAAAGCGATTGTGTATTTTAGAGTAATGTGGTGCGTTCATTTTAAAATTTTGCGGTTAATTTATTTTTCCAATTTTTCCATTGGTATTTTTTACTCAGTAGCAACAAAAATAGAGGCTGAATCACAAAAGTCATCAATATCATTTCGGAGCCTAAACTCGGTTCTGAAACATCAATCAACAGTGACTCTGTTTGAAAAGCCGTCCAGTCTGAAGTGACCAACAAGGACATAATAAGGTTGTTGGCGGCATGGAAACCCAATGCCAATTCAATACCCTCATCCATTAAAGTCATAATTCCCAAAAAGAATCCGGTGCCGATATAATAGAATAACAAAGCATATCCGAGTTTTTCAATTTCAGGGTTGAAAATATGTAAGCTTCCAAAAATTACCGATGTAAACACCAAAGGTGCCCAACGATTGCGGAACAAACGACCAAAACCCTGCATCAAATAACCTCTAAAAATATATTCCTCCATACTGGTTTGAAGCGGAATCAAAAGTGTTCCAATGATCAACAAAAGGAGAAAGGGTTTCCATTGAAAATTCCAAGAATAATCCTCGGGGAACATAAAATAATCGGCTACAGTGAGCAGCAAGATAATTGTGCCCCATGCGCAAAAGGCATATAAAACCCGTTGCCAATCCATTTTTTTTCGATCGGTGGTGACGGATAACAAAGAGCGTTCATGAAGTTTTCTAATCACCAACCAAAAGCCTAAAAGAGAGATGACAAAGGGGATTAACAGCAAAAAGAGTTGTAGATTTTTGTCAAGATTTCGGAGCAGCTCCATGGGGTTGTCTCCCTGACTGAGTACTGGAGCATCCTTCATTATAAAATAATACAAAGGAATTTGACCAATCAGATTAAAAATAATGACAATGAGGGAACCCAATAAATACATCCAAAAAGGATTCTTGAAGGATAAAGATTTTTCAACAAACATCGGTTAAGTTTTGTGTCCAAGATATAGAATTATCAGTCCATAGACAATCTTTTTTTATGACTAAAGGGCTTTCAAAATTATTGGTGAATAAGGAGCCTGTCCCCAATCCCTGTGGGATACTTAGCTTTTTGGTATAAGCCCACTGCGCAATTGCATTTAATCCGATATTGCTTTCCAAGGCACTGGTGGCCCACCAACCGATTTGTAGTTCCTCCGCCAAATCAATCCATGCATCGGCATGGGAAAAGCCACCCAACAAACTTGGTTTTAAAATAAGATAGTGCGGATGAATCGCTTCCAGCATCTGTTTTCTTTTTGCAGCTTGCTGACATCCAATCAGTTCCTCATCCAAAGCGATGGGAATCGGGGATTTATTGCACAGTTTTGCCATCTCCTCCCATTGTCCTGTTGCAATGGGTTGCTCAATAGAATGAATCCCAAGGGTTGCCAGTTGTTCTAATTTCCCCAAAGCCTCCTTGCTATGAAAAGCACCATTGGCATCTACACGGAGGATTAGCGAAGAAAGGGAATAACGCTTTCTAAGGCTTTTTAAAAGTTGAAATTCTTCTTCAAAATGCAGTGCGCCAATTTTTAATTTGATACAATCAAAACCTCGGTTTAATAAATCGTCTATTTGCTCTTGCATAAAATCAATCGTACCCATCCAGACCAAACCATTAATGGGAATACTGGCTTCGCCCCTACTAAAAGCGGAAGGAAATAAATTCCAAACGGTCGGACTATTTAAAGAGAGTAAAGCCGTTTCAAGCCCCATTTGTACCGCTGGAAAATCGGTGAGATCGGGCAAGGGTTTTGCCAAGGACAAGGCTTCACACACTTCCAAAACAACCGATTCAATACGATTCGGATCATCCCAACTCAAGCCCTCTATGATGCTGCATTCTCCATAACCCCGATGACTGTTTTCTTCTAAACAAAGAATCCAACTGTCTTTGGTTTTGAGTATCCCTCTGGAAGTGCCCCCGGGTCTTTTGAAATTAAGGCGATGTTTTTTAAAGGAGGCTTTCATGAGGCAAAAGAAAAGTGATGAAGATGAGCACGGCGATGAAAAAAGTGCTCAAGGCTAATTTTTTTAATTCGGGATCTAAATCCTCGGGATTTTTTGTTCGGCCTACCCGATACAAATGTCCCAAAATGGGGATAACACCCAAAATAGGGAGCGTAAAAAGGGAGAAAATAGGAGTGTTTAGAAAGGTTACGACCAAACAGCCCATGGCAATTATAAGTAAAAAATAATGATAAAATTTTGCCTTTTTTTCACCCAACAATACCGCCATGGTATTTTTTCCAACGGCTTTATCATTTTTGTGATCCCGCATATTATTGAGGTTTAAAACGCCCACAGAAAGCAAGCCAATGGTGAACGAAAGTAAAATCCCCGAGGTTGAAATTATTTTTAATTGAACAAAAGCAGCTCCCAACACACTAACCCCACCAAAAAAGAGCAATACAAAAAAATCACCCCAACCTCGGTATCCATAAGCATTTTCACCCACGGTGTATTTTATTGCAGCCCAAACGGCAAGAGCCGCCAACATCAAAAACAAGACGACATAGCCCCAACGGGCAATTCCAAAAGCAAGTACGGTCAACGAAATCGACAAAAACAAGGCCAATACGGACAGCAATACAATGCCTTTTTTTAACTGTTTGGGAGTCAGCAGTCCTTGTTGAAGCACCCGCTTTGGCCCAACTCTAGCGGCATTGTCGGTGCCTTTTACTCCATCACCATAATCATTCGCAAAATTGGAAATGATTTGGAAAGCAACCGCAGTGGCGAACATTAAAAAAAACAATCCCCACGAAAATCCAACTTCTTGAATACAAATGGCATTCCCCACCAAAATTCCGGAAATGGAAAGCGGTAAAGTACGGAGTCGGGCTGCAGCCAGCCAAATTTTAAGCTGTTGCATTGAGTATGTCACTATGGGTTATAAATGCGTCGATTCTTAGGGGAATTTGGGATATTTTTTAAAATCGGGCGCTCGTTTTTCCAAAAAGGCTTTTTTCCCTTCTTGGGCCTCTTCCATCAAATAGTACATCAAAGTGGCATCTCCCGCCAATTGCATGAGTCCGTGTTGCCCGTCCAACTCGGCGTTTAAACTTCGTTTGATCATTCGCAATGCCAAGGGACTACGCTCTTGCATAATGGCGCACCACTCCATCACCGTATCTTCCAGTTGATCGAGGGGTACTACTTTGTTAACCATTCCCATGTCTAGAGCTTCTTGCGCCGAATATTGTTGACAAAGAAACCATATTTCACGTGCCTTTTTCTGTCCCACATGGCGCGCCAAATAGGAAGAACCAAAGCCTCCGTCAAAACTGCCAACTTTAGGTCCTGTTTGACCGAAAATGGCATTCTCACTGGCAACAGTCAAATCACAGACGACATGGAGTACATGACCGCCTCCTATGGCATAGCCATTCACCATGGCAATGACCGGTTTGGGCAATTCGCGGATGCGTTTGTGAAGGTCTAAGACATTGAGCCGGGGGACACCGTCCTCCCCTACATAACCGCCAACACCTTTGACGTTTTGATCGCCTCCACTGCAAAAGGCCTTATCACCAATCCCGGTAAAAACAACAACGTCTATATCATTACGTTCGCGACAGACTTCCATCGCTTCAAGCATTTGTATGTTGGTTTCCGGACGAAAAGCGTTATATACTTCCGGTCGATTTATTGTTATTTTTGCAACTCCTTCGCAAAATTCAAAAAGAATATCGCTGTAGGTTGCTAAAGATTTCCATGTTCTCACGTTCTTGTATTTTTTACGAAAATATTCATTTTGTTGCCATTGTTCTAAAGTAATCCATTAAAACCTTATCATTTAATTTTCGCGGGGTTCGAACTTCAAGAATTTTGGGTTGTTTTCCAAGTTTATAAAAACGTTTTAATGCGTATTTCAAACCCCATTGGGAATCTACTTTTTTGTATTTAAATCCAAATGCCTTGGCAATGTCCTTGGCATTTCGATAGTGAATCGTTTCAAAATAGGTGTCGTATTTTTCACTGTCCTTTTCGCCCGGCAAAATGCGAAAAATCCCCCCTCCTCCATTGTTGATGATAATAATTCTAAAATGGGCAGGAATATAATTGTTCCAAAGTCCATTGACATCGTAGAAAAAACTCAAGTCTCCTGTAATCAAAACAACTGGCTGCGCTCGGACTTGGGCAGCTCCCACCGCTGTAGCTGTGCTTCCGTCAATACCGCTCGTCCCACGATTACAAAAAACCGCAACGCTTTTGGGTACATCAAAAAGTTGGGCGTATCGAATGGTCGAACTGTTGGCCAATTGCAGTTGAACGCCTTTGGGAAAATTTTTAAAAATAATTTGAAACGCTTTTAAGTCACTAAAAGGACTTTGACTTACAAAGGCATCACCTTTCGTTTTATAGTGTTTAAACCGATCTAAAACCAAAGATTGGTAGTCGGATTGTATTGGAAGTGGCGTTTCTAAATACATTGTCTCAAAAAAACGATTTGGCGTCATTTTAAAATGACGCTCCAAGACATAGTATGTATTATAGGCTTTTTTGGAATCGATGTGCCAGTGCTGTTGCGGAGGATGTTTTCGTAAAAAAGCTTTCACCTTTTTGGATACTATCATTCCTCCAAAAGTGACCAAAAGTTCGGGTTGGAGAGCTGGATAAAAATCGCTTCCCTCCTGCTCCAAGGGTGCCATCAGTACATCAATCGCATCGATGGCGTTGGGATGTATTAGATTGGATGTTTTTTCGGTAAATACAGCTACAGAAGGATCGTTACAAAGTGCTGTTATCCATTGGGGAGCAATCGTATCGGGGGGTAAAACCCCAAACATCACCCATTTTTTCTTCGCTGTTTTCCAAATAACACGATCTTGTTCCGGCAGGGATTCATCAGGAGGATTTGAGGTTTTCGGCATTTCATCCAAAGGAATGCGTGCCGTAGTCATGCCGTAGAGCGGCTCTTCCAGCGGTATATTTAAGTGTACAGGTCCTTTATTCGTGGTCGCCATTTGTAAAACCCGTGCAATTTCCAAATGGTTGTGTGTTTGAACTTTTATTTGCGTTTCTATTAAGGATTTCTCTGATATATCCTTAGGAATCAAAGTCTGCAAAGGACTTTCCAACAGACTTTGAGTAGCATGACTCACGTCGGGCATTAATTCCGCCGAAGCTTCCAGATGGGGTTCAAAAACTCCTGTTTGTCGAATGGTCTGTCCATCACCGATATCAATCCGATGCGGCATGCGGTCGGCAGAAATGATGACCAAGGGAATATCGCTATAAAAAGCTTCTGCCACTGCAGGATAAAAATTCAACAAGGCAGAACCCGAAGTACAGACCACAGCCACGGGCTGCTGAAGTTGCTGGGCAATCCCCAGTCCAAAAAAAGCTGCTGCACGTTCATCGACGATACTATAGGTTGTAAAAAAGGGATGCGAAACAAAACCATTGGTGAGCGGCGCATTCCGGGAGCCCGCGCAGATGACAATATGTTGAATCTTGTGTTGAACACAAGTTCGTATCAAAATTTGAGCTAATGGAATGCTAGGGTAATGCTGTTTTTTCAAAATTGAAGTTTCATAGCCAATTCCTACAAAAATACAAAACCCCGAGCAAAAACATCGGCTCTGTACTGGTTTATAAAACCACCAAAAGAGTTTGAGCTTTACGTTGGGTTTCTTCCCATTCTTTTTCTGCATTACTGGCTGCAGTAATTCCCGCGCCTACATAGACAAGGACCGCTTCCGGTTTCCATTGGGCGCAACGCAAATTTACAAACCAATCCAAAGCATTGCCGTTTTTGGGACCCATAAAACCCGTGTAAAATTCACGATCATAGGTTTCGTGCCGTGCCAAAAAATCCAAAGCCGCAGCTTTTGGAACCCCACCTACAGCGGGGGTAGGATGCAAGCATTGCACCAAATCCATCAGTTTAGAGGTTTGTTGGTGTACCTTGAAATGGGTACACAAATGCACTAATTTTCCGGCGCTGTGATTTTGAGTTTTAGAAACCTCTATGGCCTCTGGAGGGAAGAATTTTTCAAGATCCGCCTTCAATTGAGCTGTCACCAGTCCCTGTTCCTCCCTTTCCTTAGCATCCCAAACGACCTCGTTTTGGGGATCGTACGATTGGGTAGCTGCCAAAGCCATAGTTCGGGTCAGCTGTTCCTCTTGGGCAATCAGGTGCTCCGGGCTGGCTCCCATCCAAGTTCCTATTTTGGGATGGTGAAAAAAATAGACCATGGCATTGGAATAACGTTTCAGCAGCCCTTCAAAAGCCCGTATGGGTGTTTGCTCTGAAGCAATTGTTATTTTCCGAGAGACTACTACTTTTTCAAGACTTCCTTCCGCAATAGTTATTTTTGCTTTTTCTACCAGCTGAATAAACGCAGTACGTGCAGCTTCTTTTTCTTCAAATTCAGTAAGGGGGGGGTCAAAATTGGTTGTCCCTTGAAAGGAATATGTTTTATTAAAAGTATTGGGAATATAATTGTTATTGGATTGAGCAACAAAAGGCGCAAACAAAAAACCGTCAAAATCAAAATCTGTAGTGGTGTGGAGCGTATTGTCTTCTTGCCAGTAACAGTGAATATCCGCAGTATTGGGCAATCGAAAAAAAACAAAGGGAGTATTTCGTTTCCAAGCCGCTTCCAAAGGTTCCCTGAGGTCTGTATGCATTTTATTTGGGGCGGGTATAAGTAGTCAATTTGGAAAGGCACACCAATGCTCCTGCATCATCTGTGATTTTAATTTCCCACAATTGTATCGTTTTTCCTTGATGGATCGGTCGTGCGGTGGCCTCTAGCATTCCCTCGCGAACGCTTTTTAAATGATTGGCAGAAATTTCAATACCTCGTACCATCTGATCGGCATCTTTATTCAAAATAAACACCGCTGCACTTCCCACACTTTCTGCTAAAGCGACAGAGGCTCCCCCATGCAAAACACCATCGGGTTGATGGATTTTTGAAGTCACCGGCATTTGTGCCGTCAGAAAATCTTCCCCCACATCTGTAAATCGAATGTCCAGGGTTTCCATCAAGGTGTTTTTACAAATTCCGTTGGCAAGTTTTAGTACTTCCTCTTTTTGCATCTTTTGCTTTTTGGTAAAAATAAGAAAACCTCCTGTGCTGAACACAGAAGGTCTTTTTAAAAATCCTCTATAGGGAGGGATTATTTTACTTCTTCGAAGTCCACATCTTGCACATCATCACCACTTTCGGATGCGGTTCCTGCCTCCCCTGCGGGTTGTTCAGGTGCTGCTCCTCCAGCTTCTGCCTGCGCTTTGTACATTTCTTCAGAGGCGTTTTTCCACGCTTCATTGATGGCTTCCAAAGCGGTATCTATGGCTGCGATTTCTTTCGTCTCATAAGCTTTCTTCAAATCTGCTAAAGCTGTTTCAATAGGTGCTTTTTTGTCGTCCAAAAGTTTTTCACCGAACTCTTTCAATTGATTTTCGGTTTGGAAAATCATTTGATCGGCACTGTTCAGTTTGTCTACTTGCTCTTTCACTTTTTTATCTGCATCGGCATTGGCTTCCGCTTCTTTCCGCATTTTTTCGATTTCTTCTTCTGTCAATCCTGAAGAAGCTTCGATACGAATGTCTTGTGATTTTCCGGTCGCTTTGTCCTGTGCACTCACTTTGATAATACCATTGGCATCAATATCAAAAGTTACTTCAATTTGTGGTGTTCCTCTTCGGGCGGGTGGAATTCCGTCCAAATGAAAACGTCCAATGGTTTTATTATCTGCTGCCATCGACCGCTCGCCTTGTAAAACGTGAATCTCTACCGAAGGTTGATTGTCGGCAGCCGTTGAAAATACCTGTGATTTTTTAGAAGGAATCGTAGTATTGGATTCAATCAGTTTGGTCATGACCCCTCCCATGGTTTCGATCCCCAAAGAAAGTGGAGTTACATCCAACAACAATACATCTTTAACATCTCCGGACAATACACCTCCTTGAATCGCAGCACCAACGGCTACTACTTCGTCGGGGTTCACCCCTTTGGAAGGTTTTTTTCCGAAAAACTTTTCTACCTCTTGCTGAATCACCGGAATCCTTGTAGAACCTCCTACCAGAATGATTTCGTCTACATCTGAAGTAGATAATCCCGCATCCTCTAAGGCTTTTTTCACAGGAGTCATGGAGCGTTTTACCAAACTATCGGCCAATTTCTCAAAATTAGCACGGGTCAAGGTGGTTACTAAGTGCTTGGGTCCAGAGTCCGTTGCTGTTACATAAGGCAAATTGATCTCCGTTTGTGTGGAAGAAGACAACTCAATTTTGGCTTTTTCTGCGGCTTCTTTAAGACGTTGCAAAGCCATCGGGTCTTTGCGTAAGTCAATGGACTCGTCTTTGATAAAAGATTCCGCCAAAAAGTCAATGATTACTTGGTCAAAATCGTCCCCTCCCAAATGGGTGTCTCCATTGGTAGAAAGCACTTCAAAAACACCATCACCCAATTCTAGGATAGAGATATCAAACGTACCCCCACCAAGATCATAAACCGCAATTTTTTTGTCGGCACCGCCTTTGTCCATTCCATAAGCCAAGGCCGCTGCCGTAGGTTCGTTAATGATACGTTGCACTTTTAATCCGGAAATTTCTCCGGCTTCTTTGGTCGCTTGGCGTTGAGAGTCATTAAAATAAGCCGGCACGGTAATGACCGCCTCGGTAACGTCGTGACCCAAATAATCTTCGGCGGTTTTCTTCATTTTTTGAAGAATCATGGCCGATAATTCTTGGGGCGTATACAATCTTCCGTCAATGTCCACTCGGGGGGTGTCATTGTCGCCTTTTACAACTTTATAAGCAATGTTTTTTAATTCTTTGTCCGATTCG
The DNA here is from genome assembly GCA_018699935.1 of Flavobacteriaceae bacterium. Taxonomy (GTDB): domain Bacteria; phylum Bacteroidota; class Bacteroidia; order Flavobacteriales; family Flavobacteriaceae; genus MS024-2A. The sequence continues at coordinate 12,443 of JABISF010000044.1, forward strand.
GAAAACTTGTTTCCCATAAATCTTTTGATGGAAGCTATGGTTTTGGTGGGGTTGGTTACGGCCTGTCTTTTGGCTGGGTCACCAACTTTGATTTCGCCCCCTTCAACAAAAGCAATGACAGAAGGAGTGGTTCTTTTTCCCTCTGCATTGGGTATGACAACGGGTTCATTTCCTTCCATTACGGAAACACATGAATTTGTGGTTCCTAAATCAATTCCAATAATTTTACTCATGATATATTCTTAAAATTTGACTTTCCCTGTTTCAAGCATTGTGCCACAACAGGCAAACTGACAGCTTGGCAGTTTGGATGATTATAGCCCCTCTCTTTATGTTGGATTTGCTTATTTAAGCAAGCGGTTTTGATGACACCCCCCTGATTTTTCTTTGAAAAATCTTCCCCCCTTATTAGGGGGGAGGTGTAATTCTCTTATTTAAAATATGTCTTCCTACTATCAACAAGGGTTTAAAGGGATGTAAAGCACAAAAACGAAAAACTACCCTCCCCCCTATCAAGGGGGGGGCTAGGGGGGTGTAATTACCTACAATAGGGATATAAAAAAATGAAATAAAACTAGGGAACACCCCCCTTGATTTTCCAAAGTTCAAAGCGGGTATGAAAAGAAATACTATTTTTGAAAAAAAAGATCAATGTCTGCTGCCCAAAAAAGTTATTCGCGCATCACCACCAAGAGCCTTTCTGAAATGAAAGCCAATGGTGAGAAAATTGCCATGCTTACTGCCTATGACTTTACCCTAGCCGGTATTGTCGACCAAGCAGGAGTGGATATCATATTGGTGGGCGATTCGGCCTCCAATGTTATGGCAGGACACGAAACCACGCTTCCCATCACCTTGGATCAAATGATCTACCATGCCAGTAGTGTTATTCGCGCAGTGGATCGTGCCCTCGTAGTCGTTGATTTGCCTTTTGGCACCTATCAAGCCGATTCTAAAGAAGCGCTTCGTTCTGCCATTCGAATCATGAAAGAATCGGGAGCGCATGCTGTAAAACTGGAGGGGGGAAAAGAAGTAAAAGAATCGATCGAACGAATTTTAAAGGCAGGTATCCCCGTGATGGGGCATTTGGGTTTAACCCCGCAATCCATTTATAAATTTGGAACCTATACCGTTCGTGCCAAAGAAGAGGCCGAAGCCGAACAATTGATCCGCGATGCCAAAATGTTAGAAGAAATTGGATGTTTCGGAGTGGTGTTGGAAAAAATACCCGCAGCCTTGGCTGGAAAGGTTGCCCAAGGAATTCGCATTCCGGTGATTGGTATTGGTGCTGGCAATCAAGTGGATGGTCAAGTGCTTGTCCTTCACGATATGTTGGGAATGAGTAAAGAATTTAGCCCTCGATTTTTACGCCGCTATTTGGATTTAAATGAAACGATCAGCACAGCCGTGCAATCCTATACCTCGGATGTCAAAAATGGAGATTTTCCCAATGACAAAGAGCAATACTAATTCCGTATGAATATAGCGGAGCGGATTTTGTTTGAAGACAATCATTTGTTGGTAGTCAACAAAAAAGCAGGCGAATTGGTGCAAGGTGATAAAACGGGAGACCCCACCCTAGCCGATCACTTAAAAACCTATTTGAAAGAAAAATACAATAAACCCGGAGCTGTTTTTTTAGGTGTCGTGCATCGGATTGACCGACCCACCAGCGGGGTGGTGGTTTTTGCAAAAACCTCCAAGGCGCTTTCTCGACTGAGCGAGCAATTTAAAAAAAGAGTCCCCGAAAAAACCTATTGGACAATCGTTCCCAAAGCTTTTCCCGAAAGTGCTGGGAAACTGACCCATTGGATGACGCGCAATACACAACAAAATAAGTCTAAAGCTCACAAAAATGCTGTTCCCAACAGTAAAGAGGCGCGTTTAAGTTTTAAAAAAACTCAAACTTTTGAACATTATTGCTTGCTCGAAATTGCGCTAGAAACCGGACGGCATCACCAAATCCGAGCACAGTTGAGTCAATTGGGATTTCCCATCCAAGGGGATTTAAAATACGGTGCGCCAGGAAGTAATCCCGACGGAAGTATCAGCCTGCATGCACGACAATTGAAAATTGAGCACCCCATCAGCAAAACACCATTGATTTTTGTTGCTAACCCCCAGAAAGTGGGAATATGGAAGGCCGTTCTTTCCGGTTTAACTGATGTGCCTTCTGCTGAATGATTTGGGCAATGGGTTGATTTTTGATTTTACTCTCCAACCACGAAAGGATATCCAAATACAAAAAGGATCGCCGTTCGTAGGGATCATCCTCATATTGTTTTAATTCCTTATATAAAGCTTCAAACGCTGCCTTTAACTCGTTGGGATAGATGTCCCCCAAATTACGCACAAAACGAATCATGGCTTTTTGCACTTCGTGTAAGTCGTTCATTTTAATCAAAAACTTATAGGTTTCCCGCAAATGGGTTTCCAAGTGATAATCAAAACCGGCTTCGTAATGGGCGAAAATGTTCAATACCCGAGAAAAACAAAGCAAATCCTCGCGCATTTTTAATTGTTTATTGCTGATGATTTTATCTAAGTATACAATACAGTTTTCATAATCCTCAGCCCCAAAATAAATACAAGCAATTTTGTAATAAAACATCATGATATGGTGGGGATCGATTTGATTTTTGTTTTCTAATATCCCCTTTTTTATCTGCGGAATCACGGTTAAACCTTCTTCAAAACTGCCCTCCAAAAAATGAAGATTGAGTTTGTTGCTAAAATAAAATTGAAAACACAAGGCCTTGAGATTTTCGTTTTTTGGAAAATCTTCGTGATTGGTGCGTTCAATCATTTGCTGAAGGGTCTCCTTAAATTTGGAAGGATATTTAATTAAGGCTAAAATCTCCATGAGATAATTATTGCCTTTGAGATAAAAAACAGGATGAATGGCAATCATTTTTGGGGACTCCTCAAACATCTCAATCCATTTGGCCGCATAGCGGTAGGCCGATAAAAAGTCGTGGGTCAAAAAGCTGTACCACACATGCGCCTTGTAGTACCAAAGTTTTTCGCGAAAACCCAATGTTTCATAATCCAATTTGGGAAGGTTTTCATAGAAAAATTTGGTGATTTCTCGAAATTCTTGATCGCTTTTAGCATAGCCCGCCTTGATCAAACGTTCATAGAGTTGCAATGAGAGATTGGACAAACGCGTCGCCAAGTTATTTTGAATGCGCAACTGATTGGACTCTGAAATCAAGGTTTCGGTACGATTGCTTAAACTTCTTGTAATATACTGAGATTCAATTACTTTTTCCAACTCCACTATGTCATAGGCACTGTATTTTTCTTCGTGATTGATGGCCAATAATTTGGCTTTTTCCAACACTTTTAAACTTTGTTTATACAAGCCTTTTTGATATAAAATCGTGGCAAAATCCAACTGCTCCCGAATCTGAATACGGATGTTTTTATGAACTGGATTGAGTCGTAGACTGATTAAAATTTGCTTGTAAAGATGCGCTTTTAAATTCGACAATTGTTGTTTGGTGACTATGCCTTTATTTAAAATTTGCCCTTCCTGATAGTGATGCATGCGGTCCAAAACATTGAACAAATTGAGGAATTTTGAGTCCTCATTAGAGCCCATACGTCCCACATACAACTTAAATTGTCGTTTTTCAGACTTGGTTAGGGATTTGATCAGTACAAATAAATTGTCTTTAGGCTCACTTGTCATTGTAATGTTTTTTAACTCAACATTATGATTATTAACTATTTAAACTCTTGTTTTAAGAGACGGGTGTTGTAATACAAAACTACAATTTTTTCTGCTTTTTAGACTTATATGTACCTTGCACATTATTTTAGATTTAAGCGATAGCGATTCATGGAATACGTTGAAATATTTGATACCACTTTGCGCGATGGCGAACAGGTTCCTGGATGTAAACTCGATTCAAAAACGAAATTAATCATCGCCGAACAACTCGACCTCTTGGGCGTTGATGTTCTAGAGGCTGGTTTTCCCATTTCAAGCCCTGGTGATTTTAATTCCGTTGAGGAAATTTCAAAGTTAGTGAAAAATGCCACAGTATGTGGACTCACCCGTGCTGTAAAAAAAGATATAGATGTTGCTGCTGAAGCCTTGAAATACGCTGTGAGACCCAGAATTCACACAGGTATTGGCACTTCGGAAATGCACATGCGATATAAATTCAACGCCACACCGGATCAAATTATTGAACGCGCCATTGCGGCTGTAGCCCATGCAAAATCCTATGTGGAAGATGTGGAATTTTATGCTGAAGATGCAGGGCGAACCGATAATGAATTTTTGGCTCGTGTTTGCGAAGCGGTCATCAAAGCGGGCGCTACGGTGCTGAATATTCCCGATACTACAGGCTATTGTCTGCCTGAAGAATACGGAGCCAAGATGAAGTATTTAAAAGAAAACGTAAAAGGGATTGAAAAGGCGCGGCTTTCTTGTCATTGCCACAACGATTTGGGATTGGCCACCGCCAACTCCATTGCCGGCGTACAGCACGGTGCCCGACAAATTGAGTGCACCATAAATGGTATTGGGGAAAGGGCTGGAAACACCTCTTTGGAAGAAGTAGTGATGATTATGCGCCAACACCCCTATCTTCAATTGGACACTCGTATCAATTCGAAAATGCTGTTTGGTATCAGCCAATTGGTCTCAGAAAGTATGGCCATGCCCGTTCAGCCCAACAAGGCCGTTGTGGGAGCCAATGCCTTTGCGCACAGCTCTGGTATACATCAAGATGGGGTGATTAAAAAACGGGAAACCTATGAAATTATGGATCCCAAAGATGTGGGAGTAACGGAATCCGCCATCGTGCTTACTGCCCGAAGCGGAAGAGCTGCCCTCGCCTATCGCGCCAAAAATATTGGGTATGAATTGGACAAATTGCAACTTGATAAAGTGTACCAACAGTTTTTGGTAGTTGCCGATCAAAAGAAAGAAATTAACGATGATGATTTGCCAAAAATCATCGAAGCCAGTAATATTTAAATTTAAACGTCTCATTTTTCAAATATGAAAAAAACACTTTTTGACAAAGTTTGGGATTCACATGTAGTGCGATCCATCAACAACGGCCCAGATGTGTTATTTATCGACCGTCACATGGTGCATGAGGTTACCAGTCCGGTGGCCTTTTTGGGCTTAAAAAACAGAGGGATCAACGTCTTGTATCCCAACCGTACTTTTGCAACAGCGGATCACAACACCCCCACCATCAATCAACATTTGCCGGTGGCCGATCCTTTGTCCGCCAATCAACTGAAAGCTTTGGAAGAAAATTCCAAAGCGCACGGGATTTCCTACTGGGGATTGGGGCATAAAAAGAATGGTATTGTGCACGTGGTAGGTCCCGAATACGGAATTACCCAACCCGGAGCTACGATCGTTTGTGGAGATTCCCACACCTCTACCCACGGTGCCTTTGGTGCCATTGCTTTTGGGATTGGAACGTCGGAAGTGGAAATGGTGTTGGCAACGCAATGTATCATGCAGCCCAAACCCAAGAAAATGCGAATCACCATTGATGGGCAATTGAGCAAAGGGGTTACCCCCAAAGACGTGGCTTTATTTATCATTTCCAAATTGTCCACCTCGGGAGCTACTGGCTATTTTGTTGAATATGCCGGAGAAGTGTTCAGGGAATTGAGCATGGAAGGAAGAATGACCGTTTGTAATCTCAGTATTGAAATGGGCGCCCGTGGCGGGATGATTGCTCCGGATGAAAAAACTTTTGAGTATATCAAAGGAAGAGAATTTACTCCCGAAGGAACCGCTTGGGATGCAGCAAAAAAATATTGGGATACGCTCTATACCGACGAAGGTGCCGTTTTTGATAAAGAACTACACTACACCGCCGACGAAATTGAGCCAATGATTACGTTTGGAACCAATCCCGGAATGGGAATGAGTATTTCCAAAAAAATCCCAACGGCTGCAGAAGTTGAGGGCGCCGCAACCACCTATAAAAAATCTTTGGATTATATGGGCTATGATGAAGGACAAGACATGTTGGGCAAGACCATCGATTTTGTCTTTTTGGGCAGCTGTACCAATGGACGAATTGAAGATTTTCGAGCGTTTACGCAATTGGTCAAAGGACGTCAAAAAGCAGCGCATGTCACTGCTTGGTTGGTTCCCGGATCTCACAAAGTGATGGATGCCATCAAAGAAGAAGGACTGTTAGACATCCTCCACGAATCGGGATTTGAATTGCGCGAACCTGGCTGTTCTGCTTGTTTGGCAATGAATGATGATAAAGTACCTGCTGGAAAATATGCCGTGAGTACTTCCAACCGAAATTTTGAAGGACGACAAGGACCCGGTTCAAGAACCCTCCTTGCCAGCCCGCTTGTAGCTGCCGCCGCTGCTGTCACCGGAAAAGTAACTGATCCAAGAACCTTATATTAAATTATGGCTTACGAACCTTTTAAAGTACTTAAAAGTACTGCCGTTCCCCTCCCCATTGAGAATGTTGATACCGATCAAATCATTCCCGCACGATTTTTAAAAGCCACCGAACGGGTGGGTTTTGGAGATAATCTTTTTAGAGATTGGAGATACCACCAAGATGATACACCCAAAGCGGATTTTGTCCTTAACGATGCTACCTTCAGTGGAAAGATTTTGGTAGGTGGAAAAAATTTTGGATCGGGTTCCTCCCGTGAACATGCTGCTTGGGCGGTTTACGACTATGGCTTTCGCTGTGTTGTATCCAGTTTTTTTGCTGATATTTTTAGAAATAACTGTTTGAATATTGGCGTATTGCCCGTACAGGTGTCCGAAGCCTTTTTGGCGAATCTGTTTGCCGCCATCGAAGCGGTTCCAAAAACTGAAATTATCGTGGATTTACCCCAACAAAAAATCACTTTAAGTGCAACTGGAGCATCGGAACATTTCGATATAAACGACTACAAAAAAGAGAATATGCTCAACGGTTATGATGATATTGACTATTTGACCAACATCAAAAGCGAAATTGAGAATTTTGCGGCCCAAACTCCGCTCTAAATCACCCCATGAAAAAAAGAACGCTTGAAATCATGGATACCACGCTACGAGATGGCGAACAAACCTCGGGCGTGTCTTTTTCTGCTTCAGAAAAACTGACTCTTGCCAAGCTTCTTTTGTTGGAACTCAATGTCGATCGTATTGAAATCGCCTCTGCGCGGGTTTCTGATGGAGAGTTCAATGCCGTTCAAGGAATCACGGCTTGGGCTGCAGAAAACAATTTCCTCGACCGGGTGGAAGTACTCACCTTTGTGGATGGAGGAACTTCTATCCAATGGATGCAAGAAGCCGGGGCTCAGGTACAGAATTTATTGACCAAGGGTTCTTTAAATCATTTAAAGTTTCAACTCAAACAAAAACCCGAGCAACATTTTAAGAACATCGCCAGCAGCATTCAACAAGCACAAGATCAAGGGTTTAAAACCAATGTGTATCTGGAAGACTGGAGTAATGGAATGCATCATTCGGAATCTTATGTCTATGATTATTTGGATTTTATTGCTGAACAAGCCATAGGAAAAGTGCTGTTGCCGGATACGCTCGGTGTTTTGACACCCGACCAAACCCGCACCTATTTAACTTCCATCATTGCCCGCTACCCGCAACTTCATTTCGACTTTCACGGTCATAATGATTACGATCTGAGCGTTGCCAATGCCCTAGAAGCGGTGAAAGCCGGTGTTCATGGTTTGCACCTGACTGTAAATGGGATGGGAGAACGTGCTGGAAATGCCCCTCTAGCGAGTGTGGTGGCGGTGATAAATGACTTTTTGCCCGATATAAAAATCAACATCAACGAAGATTCTTTGTACAAAGTGAGTAAGTTGGTAGCCACCTTGACCGGATTTCGCATTCCTGCCAATAAACCCATCGTAGGTGAAAATGTTTTTACTCAAACCGCTGGAATTCATGCCGATGGAGATCATAAAAAGAATCTGTATTTTAATGATTTACTTCCCGAACGCTTTGGACGTAAACGCAAATACGCCCTCGGAAAAACGTCCGGCAAGGCCAACATTCAAAAAAACCTGCTGGAATTAGGATTGACCTTGAATGATGTTGATTTAAAAAAAGTGACCCAACGCATTATTGAATTGGGGGATAAAAAAGAACGGGTGACCGCAGAGGATTTGCCTTTTATCATTTCGGATGTGTTGGGGAATAATGTTGCGGATAAAGTAAAGATTCAATCCTATGTATTGACTCATTCCAAAGGACTTAAACCCACTACCAGTATCAATGTAGAGATTGATGGGAAAAGCTTTGAGGAAAACGCCTCTGGCGATGGTCAATACGATGCTTTTTGGAATGCCCTTCAAAAAATTTATCATTTGCAACAACTCGATTTGCCCAATTTGGTGGACTATGCCGTTCGGATTCCTCCGGGAAGTAATTCCGATGCTTTGTGTGAAACCACCATCACTTGGAAAAGCGAAAATAAAGAATTTACCACGCGTGGTTTGGATTCCGATCAAACGGTTTCGGCTATTAAAGCCACTGAAAAAATGTTGAATATCATTCATAATTAAATATATATGCATTTAAAAATTGCCCTACTCGCCGGAGACGGAATTGGCCCGGAAGTTATTGAACAAGCTGTAAAAGTTTCGGATGCCATCGCCCAAAAATTTAATCACAGCATTGAATGGACTCCTGCGCTGACCGGTGCTGCTGCCATTGATGCCGTGGGAGACCCCTATCCCGATGAAACCCATCAAATTTGTTTGGATGCCGATGCCATTCTCTTTGGAGCCATTGGCCACCCTCGTTTTGACAACGATCCATCGGCCAAAGTACGCCCCGAACAAGGCTTGCTGAAAATGCGCCAAAAATTAGGTTTGTTTGCCAATGTTCGGCCGACCTTTACCTTCCCTTCGTTATTGGACAAATCGCCGTTGAAAAGAGAACGGATTGAGGGTACGGATTTGGTTTTCCTACGCGAGTTGACCGGAGGTATCTATTTTGGAGAACGCGGACGGAAAGACAATGGCAATACTGCATTTGATACTTGTACGTATACTCGAGAAGAAATACAACGGTTGGCGATCAAAGGCTTTGAATTGGCCATGACCCGTTCTAAAAAACTGTGTTGTGTGGACAAAGCCAACGTATTGGAAAGTTCCCGCTTGTGGAGAGAAACCGTACAGGCCTTGGAAAAAGACTATCCCGAAGTGGAGGTTTCCTATGAGTTTGTGGATGCTGTGGCGATGCGTTTGGTACAGTGGCCCAACAGCTATGATGTGTTGATCACCGAAAACCTTTTTGGCGACATCCTTACCGATGAAGCGTCTGTCATTTCCGGTTCCATGGGCTTGATGCCCTCCGCCTCCATAGGGACAGAAAATGCTTTGTACGAACCCATTCACGGGTCTTTTCCTCAAGCCACCGGCTTGGGAATTGCCAACCCTTTGGCGACCGTGCTTTCCGCTGCCATGCTTTTTGAAATGAGCTTTGGACTGAACGAAGAAGGTGCTGAAATCCGTCGTGTGGTGGATCTTTCACTGGCCGAAGGAATTACCACCGAAGACCTAAAAGAAGCGGGTGCCAAAGGAAATTCCACTACCGAAGTAGGAGACTATTTGGTGCAACAAATTTTGGGATAAGCAGCCCAATCTCCAATTTAAACCCGCTTTTTAGCGGGTTTTTTTTATGTATTTTTTTTACTACATTTGACAATAGACCACTCAAATCTGTTCCTGTTCATGAAAAACCTACGGTTTATTCCATACATCCATCGACATCAACCCATCGTCAAAGCTGCTTTTGCTTTTGACAAGGCTATGGCTTATTATCAGATAACACTTGGAAAGAACCTCAAACCTATTGAAAAACTTTTAAGGAAAAGTAGTAGCGAAACAATAGCTGTTTGCAGATACATTAGTAAAAAATCTCTTGCAAATATCAAAAGCCCTTTAGACTGGATTATTGATAATCAAAACACTGATAATAAATCAGTTACATGAATAAATGTCTAAAAATATAGAAACGAAATAAACGCATTTACCATGAGCTTGACGAATGGTGCGGATATATACAAGTTGGTAGCCATTTGGAGCAACAGCTTACTGGAAAACTCGCTAACCGAAACTTTGATTTATGGTTAGGAAATTTGAAAGAAGTGTTTGAAAAAAATGAAAATTGCTTTTGATCAATTGGCAGAAGGCGGAAAAATCACCCAACCCC
>JABISF010000004.1 GCA_018699935.1 Flavobacteriaceae bacterium
CGGAAGCCTGAGTTTTGAAAATGGAGTGCCCAGTAGTAACAATTTTGATGGCTACAGAATGATCCGTTTGCGGGAAGCCCCAAAGCATATTGACATTCATTTTGTGGAAAACAACGAAGATCCTACCGGACTGGGAGAACCTTTATTCCCTCCCGTTTTTGCAGCCCTTTCCAATGCCTTGTATAAAGCTACTGGAAAACGGTCGTATGATCAACCCTTGTTACCCAACCAATCGATTTTGGGGTAAGGAACGCTGCGTAGGTTGAAGAGCAACAGGGGGCTATTTTATGTCTCGTAGAAAATCAAACGCCTGTTGTTGCGTTTCCGTTCAATCCTTGGAGCAAGGCATTAACCTCTTCCACAAGTATTGCTGTTTGCGGAAGGGTTTTACCCTTGAAAATGAGCATTGCGCTTCCTTTCATGGTAATCCCGTGGGAGGATAAACGCAGTGCTTCTCTCAGTTGACGCTTGATTCGATTGCGATCAACCGCTCGAACAAAGTTGCGTTTTGAAACTGAAACTGCAGCATAGAGCGCATCGTCAGGGTTGTTCTCCAAGATTTTTAACAAGATGTTTTGGGAATGATAAACTTTCCCTTTTTCGAACAAATGCGCAATGCGCAATTTGCCTTTGAGACGTTTTAATAGAATTTGTTGCGCCACTTTTCTTATTTATCGTCGGCTTGTTCTAAAAGAATATAATTATTTTCCGGAATGATGTCCGCCATCAATTGAGAGGGATCGATGACGATGGAACTAATATTACTTTTGGGCTGAGGAATATCAAATTGATATTCTGGATAGGCCCAAGCCCAATCTTTCAAAACGGTCCAAGGAAGCTGATAAGGGTTTTCTTTTTCGCCACGCATCAATGGCAGAGGAATATAAAAAAACGCTTGACTTCCATCTTTATAATTTACCAAAACATCCAAGGGCATGGGCAGCTCTCCGATTCGATTTAAAGTTACCCGCGTGGAGTTGTTCTGATCTTCCAGTGCTGCAACTTCATAATCTATGGTTTTGGTGGTTTGCGTCCAATCGGTCAAATACCACTTGAGCTGAATGCCCGAAACGCGTTCTGCAACTCTTCTAAAGTCATTTGGGGTTGGATGTTTAAATTTAAATTCATCATAATAGGCTTTAATGGTTTCCGCCAATTTTTCTTGTCCAATAATATACCCCAATTGCGCCAAAAAGACGGCTCCTTTGTTATAGGCTGTCGACTCATAGGCATAATTGTAATTGTAACGATTGGCATTTGTGGCTTGGGGCTCTTCTACACCCGAAGTGGCTAAATTGTAATAGCCCATATAGGACCGTTGAACGGGATTCGTTTTGTTTTCCTCCAGGACCAAATCTTGTGCAAAAGCAGAAATATAAGAAGTAAACCCCTCGTCCATCCATTCGTGTTTCATTTCATTGGTGGCTAGGACATGCTGAAACCAAGAATGTGCTAATTCATGCGCCGTAACGCCCACCAAGCTTCCAAATTTGCGTTCCCCTGTGACGAAAGTCATCATAGCATATTCCATGCCGCCATCGCCGCCTTGCACCACGCTGTATTGTTGATAAGGATAGGGACCAATATGCGTGTTATAAAAATCCATCAATGCTGCCGTCAACGGTTGAAGTTTCTTCCAATTTTCAATAATTTCAGGCTTGTTTTTATAGAAAAAATGAAGTGTTACTCCCTCCGGTCCCGAATAGGTGTCGTGGATGTAATCGGGGTCTGCTCCCCAGGAAAAATCGTGTACTTTTGGGGCCATAAAATGCCAAGTAAGCATCCCTTTTTTCGCTTTACTTTTTTTGGTTTCACTATATCCTTTTCCAATATCCTCGGCATTTTGAAGATAGCCACTGGCTGCCACGGTATAGTCTTTATCAATCGTGATTTTAACCTCATAATCGCCCCAAACACCATGATATTCGCGTCCTAAATAGGGTTCTGCATTCCAACCGTCATAATCGTATTCTGCGATTTTTGGAAACCATTGGGTCATCGTAAGGGCCACTCCTTCGGAAGAATTTTTTCCGGCACGGCGCACCACGGCTGGGACTTGTCCTTCAAACCGCAAGTCGAACTGAGTGCTGCTTCCCGGTGTCAAGGGCTCGGCAAGTGTTACCTCCAATATCGTTCCAGAGAGCTGAGTTTCCAAAGCCACTCCATTTTGTTTCAAATCAAAAACCTGAAGCCGCCCTTGATCCGCTGGCTGAAGGGAATCAATATCCACTTTAAATCGTCCGTTTTTATCCGCTCCTGTTTTTACACGAACCGCCATTTCGCTTCCCGGTTGGAAAGCGTTGTAGAAAAGATGAAAGAAAACTTTATTAAGTGTGTCCGGAGCGTTATTGGTATATTTTAGTTGTTGGGTGCCTTCATAAGTATAATCATCCACATCCATGGTGACTTCCATTTTATAGTCAACGGCTTGTTGCCAATAATGTTGTGCACAGACGCTGTTTGCAAAAAACAAAACAAATAGGAGAATAAGGTTATTTTTCATGGATATAAAGGATTAAAATAATTCATCAAAGGTAAAATTTTCTGCCATTCTGATCCCTTTTTCGGTATGTTTCAGCGAGATCATTTCATGGTAGGGATCGTGTTCCAAAAAGAGGAAGGCCGCTTCTTGCACGGCTTGTTCTAAAAAGGCACTTTTTTCTGTTAGGCTTAACAAGGGTCGGGTGTCGTAACCCATGATATAGGGAACTGGCAGATGCCCTATTGTGGGTACCAAATCGGCTGCATAAAAAATTTTTTTGCCTTTATATTCTAACAGGGGAAGCATTTGTTTTTCGGTATGACCATCCACAACCAATATAGAAAACGGGAATCCACTGTCCGAAATCACGGGGCCTTCCCCACGGATAAAATGAAGCTGTCCGCTTGCTTCTATGGGTAAGAGGTTTTCGGGTAAGAAAGAAGCTTTTTCTCTCATATTAGGGTGTATGGCCCATTGCCAGTGGGATTCATGTACCCAAAAGCGCGCGTTTTTGAATGCGGGAACCAACTGCCCCTTATTCGTTTTCACTATCGCCCCTCCACTATGGTCGAAGTGCAAGTGTGTAAAAAAAACGTCGGTAATTTCATCTCGGTGAAATCCTGCTTTCGCAAGCGATCGATCCAAAGTATGCGTTCCCCAACGGTCGTAGTGACTAAAAAATTTCTCGTCTTGTTTGTCGCCCAGCCCGGTGTCAACAAGAATCAATCGATTGCCGTCGGCAATCAACAATGAGCGGGTCGCCATCTCGATGCGATTGTTTTCATCGGCAGGATTGGTGCGCTGCCAAAGCGTTTTAGGAACTACTCCAAACATGGCTCCGCCATCCAATTTGAAGTTGCCCGCCTCAATGGGGTAAAGGGTCATTTATTTAATTTTAATACGCGCTAATATATCATTAGAAGTGAGGTAGAGATAGGTTTCGTCGGCATCAAAAGCACAATTGGCTGTGGGTTTACCGGGGCGAATTGTTCCCAGATGTTTTCCTTGTGGGTCAATCACAAGGACACCGCCGGGACCTGTACTAAAAATGGTTCCTGAAGAATGTACTTTCAAGCCATCAAAGAGTCCGGGGCCTTTTTTTGTCAATGTATTGGCATCAAAGAAAACGCGTTCGTTAATCAGTTTTCCATCCACCAAATCATACGCAATGATTACGGAATTCTTGGGGTCGGAATTGCCCACATATACCGTTTTTTCGTCTAAGGATAACGCAATCCCATTAGGACGTGTCATACTTTTGGAAAGCAATTGAATGCCTTCTTCTGGATTCCACCGATAGATTCCGCTAAAAGGAATTTCTTTCAAGGGGTCATTGTCCTGTTGCGCCAGTCCATAGGGAGGGTCGGTAAAAAATACATCCCCATTTTTGCTAAGCACTAAATCATTTGGACTGTTCAACCATTTTCCGTCATAATGATCTACCAAGGTTTCGTATTCTGGGGTATTAAATTCCCAGCTTTTAAGTTTGGCTATTCTTCGATCCCCGTGCTGACACAAGATGAGATTCCCCTCGGCATCGATTCGAAGACCATTCCCTCCAGAATTGGAGCTGTGTGGAGCATGCCCGGTCATTCCGCTGGGGTTTAAAAATTCAGAAAGGCCTTCTTTTTCTGTCCACTTATAGACAATATTATTGGGCTCGTCTGAAAACAAAATCCCATTAAAGCGCGGCACCCAAACGGCCCCTTCGGACCACCGAAATCCCGACGCCAATACTTCAATGACCGTGTTTTCCATCACCCATTGATTAAAGGCGGGATCAATACGATCAATGGAACCAATGGTGTTTTGACCGTTAAGGGCTAAACTTCCTGTCATGAGGAGCGCAAGTGTTTTTTGAATCATTTTTTTTATACAAAGTACAAAATCCTCATCATATCACAAATCATTTATTTTTAGTGGACTGTTGCAGTAACTGACGAAAATCTTGTGCAAAAGCCAGCATAATTTTGATTTCTTGAATACTTGAAAGACGATCCTTTCCTTTAATCAAAAGCCGTTTTCCGTTGGATTCGATATGGAAAATCGGATGGCTCTCGAAGAAAAAAATCAATTCTTTGGTAAAAAGTTTTTGGATGGCTTTTCTATCGTTTCCGCTTAAATGAAAGCGTTTGGAAAAATCGGGGTGTTGAGAAAAGTTGATGTCGTCAAAACCAGCCCAATGGTAGAGTGTGCTTTTAAAATCTTCTTTATCCAAAACAAAAACAGGCATGGGCTTTGGGCTGTCGAAAAGCAAAAAAGTAGCCTTTAAATCTTCCTTGGTAATGAATGCCCCTTCGGAGAACGAAAGATCAAAGAGCGTAAAACTTTGATCGGTTGCAAGGATGGTGTTGACACCGTAATTAACCACCTTGGATTCAAAAAACAAAAACGATTCTATTCCTTTTGGGTTTTCCACGATTTGTGGCACATATTCCCATTCCAATTGACGGGCTAATTTTTTTAGGTTTTTTTGACGGTTGGTCAAGGCATTTTGTAGCCCAATAAGTGTATTCAAGGGCAAACTCTTTCGAACCGCAAAAGGGTGTTGGGTTTCTGCAGCATGGATGTCCAAACCAATGGTTTCAAATGCTCCATTCTTACGTGCAAAGGAGCGTTGGTAGTCCGATAAGCCTTCCATAACCGTGTGATCTACAAAATCACAGAGCGAAAAATCGACGATGGCATGTTCGCTTTCTGGAATTTGATCCAACTTCATTTTAAGGCGGTAAAAGTTTAAAAAGCTACAGAAGTTTTTTACACTTACATAGTAGTTTCCACTCTGTTCCTCGCGAAACATCAGTACGTTGGGTTTAAAGATTGCAAGCGAAAACATAAAGAAGTTTTTGCTTAAAAAAAGATGGATGATGAAAGTAAATAAAATTCCCACTCCGATGCCCACGATCAAACTGCTAAACAAGGTGGTTATGAGTGTTACCAAAAAAATGAGTGCTTGCTCGGGGCCAATTTTATAGATGCGGATTAAATTTTCAGGAGCCGCCAGCTTGTAGCCGGTAAAGACTAAAATTGCAGCCAAAGCGGTGAGCGGTATGCGTTGAATTTGATCGCCCAACAACACGACAAAAAGCACTAAAAAGAGCGCGTGAAAAAAATTAGAAGAGCGATTACTTCCGCCATTGTTGGCGTTGACAGAACTTCGCGCTATTACCGTAACTACATTTAATCCCCCCAAAAAACCGCTGACCACACTTGCCATACCCAGTGCGCGAAGGTCTTTGTTGACATTGGATCGTCGCTTCTTAGGATCCAATTTATCCACCGCCTTGATGCTCAATAACGATTCGATATTTGCAATAAGGGTAATCGAGATTACCACCCCCAAGAACTCAAGATCAAAAATTCTAGTGAAATTTGGTCGTGGAAGACTGGAGATGAGTTGATCGGGGATTTTTATCAATAACTCCGGATCAATGGGAAGCGGTTGATTTAAAATCAAAGTATAATAATAACCTACCCCGATGGATCCAACCACCACCCACATGGGTGCAGGAATAAGATGAAAAAGAGGATTTCGAATGCGACTGTAGAGAAATAAAAAAATCAAGCCTGCTGCGCCCAATACCCCGGAGAAGGGATGTAATGCCAAAAAAAGCAAAAGCGAATCAGGAATGGCAATCAATTGGTCAATCGTCCCTCCGCTGACCGTTGTGAGGCCTAACATCAAATGGAATTGTTTGGCTAAAATCCCGATCCCGATGGCGGCCAACATCCCTTGCAAGGCAGAGGCCGGAAAAAATTCACTCATTGCACCCAATCGCAAAACACCAAAAAGAAACAGCAGCACGCCGGATAAAATGATGGCGGCTAAGGTAAAAAGATAGCCTTCATAAAGATTGCCTCCGCCTAAAGTGGTAATGGCCGCCAAGAGTACAATGACAAGTCCATTTCCGGGTCCGGCAATCGTGATGTGCGACCCGCCAAAGAGTGCAACAACCACGCCTCCTGCCACTGCAGCAATGATACCGGCCAAAGGAGGTGCCTCGGAAGCGATGGCCAGTCCAAGCCCCAAGGGAAGGGCGATTAAAGAAACCACAAAACCTGAAAAAATATTTTTAGGGAGCTCCTTTACAAACGCTAAAATCGGCTTTTTTTTAGGCATGTTGATGGGATTGAATGATGAGTACATCGGTGGGAAGTTCCGCCAAAATATGTTCTAAATCCTTAGGAAAAAAACGATGATAAAACCGTGGTTCTTCCTGTGCATTCATGACCAATAGATCGGCCCGCACCACTCGGGCATAATGCCCGATGGAATACCCTCGGCGACCGAAAATACTTTGGGTTTCCCATTTTAAGCCCTCTTTTTTGGGTTTTGGAATTTTTTTCACAATATCGGTGACACGAATTTTTTCTTCCCGGTCAATTTTTTCTTTGCGCAAGGTGGCTTTTCGCAAAGTCCGATCATCGCTAACGGAAACGGCCACACGAGATTCGCTAATTTCTTCCACCAGCGTAATCTTTTCGGACTGCAATGCTTGCCCCATATAAAACGCCGCTTCCACGGTTTCTTGTGTTTGAGGGCTGTCAAAACCATTGACGACTATGTGTTTACAAGGGTGCCGCTCGATGGAGGGGTTGAGCATTAACAATACCGAACAAGGGGCTTTCCGGGTCAATTTCCGGGCAATGGATCCCAAATAATACTTGAAGACATTTTCTCTTTTTAACGCTCCCAAAAGCAATAAATCCACTTGGTATTCCCGACAAGCATCCGCCAAAGTCGTTACAGGATCACCAACTTTCCAATACGTTTTTATGGTCTTTGGACGAACGGGGCATTCATTCAACAAAGCTTCGAATTGCGCCTCTTTTTCAGCGGTTTGTTCACCCACATGTACAAAAATCAGTTGTGCATTTAAAAAATGCGCCAAACGCATTGCTTCATAAACATTGGCTTTTAGCGAAGGCGAAAAAGCAAAACCAAATAATACCGTTTTAAAAGGTTGAAAGGCCATGGAGGTCTATTGCGTTACATTTTTTGAATAAACTCAGTTCGCAAAACAATGGCTGATTTTTTTATTTTACAATCGATTTCGTCAGGATCGTCCGTCAGGCGGATGTTTTTGACCACCGTTCCTCTTTTTAAAGTGATTCCTGCTCCTTTAACTTTTAAATCTTTACAAAGCTTAACACTGTCCCCATCGTGTAGGGGGTTTCCATTAGCATCTGTAACGTTCATAGCCCTTGTTTTTCTCAAAGATAAAGAAAACCCAATAAAGCTTCCTTATTCCGGCTGTACGAGTAGAATTTTGTTTCGGGATTTTTGTCCCTTTTCTAAGGAGAGTTGTCTTTTTTTTAGCCCCAAGTGTGTTGCCATAAGTTGGATTAAAGCCGCATTGGCTTTGCCCTCCACCGCTGGTGCATGCAACCATACTTTGAACCCTTTGGCAGTGGCTTCCACTTTCTGAATCTTGGCATTGGGAGTTACATGGAGGGAATATCGAATCATTCAGAAAAAAGGTTTTTAAGAGGATAACAAGATATACATTATCCTTCCACGAAACAACGGCTCCGGGGTTCCCTTGGGTTGAATGATTGGTCTCCCAAAAACGGTTGTGTCGACTAAAATCGATAGCCAAGACTGAGTCCGGCACGAACACCTCCCCATGGCCCGGAAAAATCTATCGTTGCTTTTTGTCCCTCCACCACAGTATTTGATTCCACCAAAGGCAGTTCGAAGCTATCTAAAGTTGCTTGCAAGGATTCTTTTTCAAAGTTCGTGAAAGGTGTAGCCTTGGAACCTTCAAGACCTCCTGAACCGACGCCCAAATGAGGGCCAACGATCCACCAATCCAAAACGAGATTTTTACTTAAATTAAATTGAGAACCTAAAAGTAGCCCCAATGTATTTGCATTAAGGTTCCCTTAGGTACTCAATTCGGTGTCAGAGCCGTCATCTTTTTGGAAATCAAAAACCGCACCTTCTATAATAAAATTCGAATGGCGGTAAAAAGGAGCAAGATAAAATCCTTTTCCAAAGCCTTGTTTTCCAAGATAAAAGCGAACTTCCGGAGTAATGCTGTAATACCCCAAACGTATCCCTTTTAAGGCCAGAAAAGTATCCGCGTCATCTACCACTACTTCTAAGGAGTTAAGTTGGGGGATATTACTGCTCAAAAAAGTGCTGAGGGAAAGGGAAACGCCTACTTTTTTATTTATGATGCGTTCGTATTGCAACTGAAAGTTGTTAAAAATAAGACTGGTAAGACTGAGCTTTACAATGTTTTTTTTCGATTGATATTCCCACACTGGGTTATCTGGCTGAGGCAAGCTGTCATAAACAAATTCTTGTTGGGCATGAACAAGGGCGAAAAAAAAGAGACTAACGGATAAAAATAATTTTTTCATTTAAAGTAAGATTTAGGTTTGTATGGTTAAAAGTAGCAAAAACGTTTTTTTTAAGCAATGCTTAAAACCACTTCTTCTTTTTGAAATAAATCAACATCCCCAAGGCAACGACGAGCATCACTCCCAACATAATGAAATAACTGTATTGATAGTGAAGCTCGGGGAGTACGTCGAAATTGGTGCCATAAATCCCGGCAATAAAGGTGAGCGGAATAAAGACAACGGAAAAGACGGTTAAAAACTTCATGATATCGTTCAGCTTGGTACTCATGGTGGTGTGGTAGATATTGAGCTGGTCGGACAAGATTTCACGATAGCTGTCCGAAGATTCTTGGGCGTGGTTGATATTGTTTTGTAGCTCTAAAAAATGAACGGCATTTTTTTTGTCAATAAATTCGGTGTCCATTTTTACCAAAGAGGTGATCATGTCGCGAGCCGGTTTGATGTTCTTGCGCATGAAATTTAATTCTTTTTTATAGGCATTTATGGATTCAATCAGCGAGGCGTTGGGCTGGGTTAAAAGCACTTCTTCAAGGGCTTCAATTTTTTCGCCCAAAAGTTCAACGATATAGATATAATTATCAACGATAATATCGAGTATGGCAAACGCCAAAAAGTCGGTTCCCAAAGTGCGAATTCTCTTTTTTGGATTTCGGACTCGCTCTCGGATGGGTTCAAAAACGTCGCCTTTTTGTTCTTGAAAAGACAATACGGCCGTCTTGTTAATGATCAAACTGATGTTTTCGGAAATATTGGTGTTGGTGTCCGCAACATGACGCATCATTTTAAGCGACAGATACAAGCAGTTTTTATAATCAATCACTTTGGGACGGGAGGAGGTATTCATCACCTCGGCGAGTAACAATAAATCCAAATCGAAAGCGGAGGCGATTTCTTTCATCAGGGCAGTGTTGTGAAGCCCGTCTATATTAAACCAACAAACCGCGTCTTCACGGACAAACGACAAAACTTCTTTAACTGTATCCAGTTGAACTTCGTCCAACTGCTCAGGATTATAAGCAATTACCCGCAACAACACTTGATCGATTTTGGGTTGCCCCAAAAAAATCAATTGATCTGGAGCCGCTCCGATTTCCTCTCTCCTTTTTTTTACATGTCGTGTCATTGGTTAAAATTAGTGTAAAAATTATTTTCTGTTACAGCGATTTATGAATTCTTAATGGGGAGGATCGTTGCATTGCAACTGTAATTCGATGATTCCATTTTGTAAGGATTTACAAGGTAAGGATTCAGAAAAGGGCGGGTCTTTTAATCAAAAATATTTCGTTTATGCTCATTTAATAGACCTCTCTAAAAATAGATTACCCAAATAAGAAGGGCTAATTTTTTAAGTATGCCGAAACCGAGCAAAAGATAATAGGCTTTTTTGGAGGGTTTTTTCATGATTTGGAAATTAGATTCACAAAAGGAGTGCCGAAGCCAACTCTTCCATAAATGTAGAAAAGAATATCCAAAACACAAAATAGCAAGAAAAAGGGGTTAATCGTTCAGCTTTAGAACCGCCATAAAAGCTTGTTGCGGAATTTCTACATTCCCCACTTGACGCATTTTCTTTTTTCCTTTTTTCTGTTTTTCAAGCAGTTTTCGCTTCCGAGAAATATCTCCTCCATAACATTTGGCAGTAACGTCTTTACGCAATGCTTTGATGGTTTCTCTAGAAATAATTTTAGCTCCAATGGCCGCTTGTATGGGGATATCAAACTGTTGTCGTGGAATTAACTGCCGCAGTTTTTCGCACATTTTCTTTCCAATGGAATGGGCATTGTCTGTATGAATCAAAGAGGAAAGGGCGTCCACCGGGCTGGCGTTTAGCAGGATGTCTACTTTTACCAATTTGGACGTCCGCATCCCAATGGGCGAATAATCGAAGGAGGCGTAGCCTTTGGAAACGGTTTTTAAACGGTCGTAAAAATCAAAAACAATCTCTGCCAGAGGCATATCAAAAGTCAATTCCACCCGTTCCGGTGTCAAATAGGTTTGATTGATGATTTGTCCTCGTTTTTCAATACAAAGCGACATCACATTGCCCACAAAATCGGATTTGGTGATGATGGTCGCTTTGATATAAGGTTCTTCCACACGGTCCAAAAAGGAAGGATCGGGCAAGTCCGAGGGGTTATTGACAAGCAAAATTTCATCGGGATTTTTTCTGGTAAATGCGTGGTAGGAAACATTGGGAACCGTCGTAATAACGGTCATATTAAATTCACGCTCCAAACGCTCTTGAATAATTTCCAAATGCAACATTCCTAAAAATCCGCATCGAAAACCAAAACCCAATGCCGCAGAACTTTCAGGACTAAAGACCAATGACGCATCGTTGAGCTGCAATTTTTCCATAGAAGCGCGCAGTTCTTCATAATCCTCTGTGTCTACGGGATAAATTCCGGCAAAAACCATGGGTTTTACTTCTTCAAACCCAGAGATGGCCTCGGTGGTGGGGTGTTCCGGGTTGGTAATTGTATCGCCAACTTTGATTTCCTTGGCTTCTTTGATTCCCGTGATGAGGTAACCTACATCTCCGGCTTCAATGATATTCTTGGGATGCTGAATTAGTTTGAGGGTGCCAATCTCATCGGCATAATACGTTTTTCCAGTAGCAAGAAATTTTATTTTTTGTCCTTTTCGAATCACGCCATTCAAGACTCTAAAATACGTTTCAACCCCGCGAAATGGATTGTAGACAGAGTCAAAAATCAAAGCTTGTAGGGGTGCGTCAACACTTCCTTTGGGAGCCGGAACCCGCTCGATGATGGCGGTGAGAATTTCTTTAATTCCTAAACCCGTCTTTGCTGAAGCGGGGATGATTTCCTCGGGTCTACAGCCTAATAAATCCACAATATCATCCGTCACCTCTTCCACATTGGCAGAAGGAAGATCAACTTTATTGAGCACGGGAATAATTTCCAAATCATTTTCTAGGGCGAGATAGAGATTCGAAATGGTTTGCGCTTGTATGCTTTGGGCGGCGTCAACCACCAACAAGGCTCCTTCGCAGGCTGCGATGGATCGGGAAACTTCATAGGAAAAATCTACGTGCCCGGGGGTGTCAATCAAGTTGAGAACATAGGTCTCACCTTCATGTACATAATCCATTTGTATGGCATGGGATTTTATGGTGATCCCTCGTTCGCGCTCCAAGTCCATATTGTCCAACAATTGATCTTGTTTTTCGCGCTCTGTCACTGCACCTGTTGAATCCAACAAGCGATCGGCCAAGGTACTTTTCCCGTGATCAATATGGGCAATTATGCAAAAATTTCGAATGTTCTTCATCTACACCTGTTCATTGCTGGAGGCAAATATACAGCTTTGTCGGGTGGGTTTTTTGATTTGAGATTAAATTCATTCGCAGAGATTTTTATATTTTTAAAATAAATTTAAAACAACTATCTTGCAGTTAACCAAATACTTAAATCATTATCTATGAAACTTAACATTACCTATCAAGAACGCTATTCCAGATTAGAACTTTTATTACGCTTTATTTTTGGGGTTTTTTACATTGCTCTTCCGCATGCCTTTTTACTTTTTTTTCTAGGTTTATGGGGAGCAATTCTGGGGTTTATTGCTTTTATCGTTATCCTTTTTACGGGACGCTATCCCGAAAGCATGTTTATTTATCAAGTTCAATTGTTGCGCTGGCGGCTTCGTCTCAACGCTCGTTTGTCCAATCTCTCCGATGGCTATCCTGCTTTTGGCTTAGAAAGCACCGACGAATATACTTCTTTGGAAGTCTCTTATCCTGAGCGCATCAGTAGAGGATTGACCCTTGTTCGATTATTCTTTGGCATTTTTTATGTTTCGCTCCCACACGGATTTATATTGTTTTTCCGGGTGCTTTGGGGGATTATACTATCCATCTACGCCTTTATTTCAGTTTTATTTACCGCCAAATTTCACAAAGGAGCCCACACCTTTTTAGTGGAAACCATCCGTTGGAACTACCGTGTCCTTCTGTATATGGGAAATATGACGGATGTTTATCCTCCTTTTTCTGGAAAAGAAACTGCAAATGACCAATAACGATTATCATCCACTGCCGCAACCCCACGAGCTGACGGAGCGAGAAAAAGAAGATGCCATGGGTGCCTATTTGATGATGTTTGCCGCTTTGGCAACCAGCCTTCCGCTACCCGTTATCAATTTGATTGCCGCCATCGTATATTATTATGTCAATCGTAAAAAAGGGCGTTTTATTCATTTTCACTGTTTGCAGTCACTGCTTTCTCAATTGCCCACCATTTTGGTGAATTGGGGCTTGTTATATTGGGCGCTACAAATTTTCTTTTTCAAAAATTTTGAAGTGAATGATTATTTCTATGCCTATTTGGGATTTAGTATTGTAGCGAATTTGATCTACTTTATTTTTAGTATTGCTGCGGCTATACGCGCCCGAAAGGGTGTCTTTATGTACTTTATCTTTTTCGGTCCCTACGCCTATCAGCGTGTGTATGCAACACAAAATTCTTTGGTCTATGAAAATGAACAACCTCCCGCAAACGCAAAGCAAAATCTAAATAAGCCTCCCTTTTAAATGAAAAAGAAAATATTCGCAGATGCATTAAAAACCCTGGGCGTCTTTGGCGGTATTTTTATATTGTTCTTTTTGGGGATGCATTTTCTTTCCAAGGAAAAGAAGACGAAATGGTTCTATTCCGATCAAAAGACACAGCTGATTTCCTATGAGCAAGAAATTGAATTGGGCGAGCTCATCTCCAAGTATTTGATAGCCAACAATAAGGAAAAAGTACTTAAAACACCGCTTATAGACTCGGTCATGTGGGCGGTGACTGGGCGTTTACAAAAACAAATCCAACGGTCGGAGTACGACTATGTTATTCAGGTATTAGACAATCCACAAGTCAATGCTTTTACACTTCCTGGTGGAAGGATTTATGTCTTTTCGGGCTTGTTAAAATTTTGCGATTCTCCAGAACAACTTGCGGCAGTATTGGCACACGAGATGGGGCATATAGAACAGCGACATACGGTAGACAAACTGGTTAAAGAATTTGGTTTAAAAATTCTTTTCTCCATACTTACTGGAGGAGATTCGGTTCTATTGACCGAACTGTGGCAAACGGTTTTGTCTACTAAATTTGATCGGAGTCAAGAAAAAGAAGCCGACCAATTTGCACTGAAACTCCTAGAAGACGCCCATATTTCCCCCAGATCTATGGCCGCGTTTTTTAGGAAACTCAATCGAGAAAATTTAGCCTATGACGAACAATTGGAAATGCTGATGACCCATCCGCACAATAATTCAAGAATAAAATCTTCCTTGGAATACACCCCGAATGATGGCTTTGAAGAAGTTGCTTTTGACATGAACTGGAAACGTGTTAAGGAAGCTTTATAAAACATTGCTATGAATCAACTCCTTTTTGGGCTTCGGTTGCTCTATGCCGTTTCATTCCTCTTTTCCGCCTATACCAAATATGTAAGTCCGGGCTATTTTGAAATTTCATTGATGGATCAAGGCTTGGCTCCTGACCGTTTTTGGGCAGCGCAACTCACGCGCTTTATTGTGGGCTTAGAAGTATTGTTGGGACTTTATCTTTTGCGGTCGCGCTACTTCAAAAAAGCCACCTTGTTCAGTTTGCTTTTATTGTTCGTTTTTAGCCTTCATTTGTTCTTTTTGTGGTGGCAGGGCGATACCACCAATTGTGGCTGTTTTGGCGAAATGATTGCCCTTACACCGGGGAGCTCTTTACTCAAAAATTGGGGGCTAATGGGCCTCGCCACATTAATTTATTTCAAAAGTCCTGCCCCAGAAAAAACAAGTTATAAAATCCGTGATGGAGTGTTGAGTTTGATTATTATGGCAAGCATGTGGTGGGTGATGCCTTTGCCCCAAGGAGCCGCTTTTGCCTTTGAATCGTTTACCCATTTTGAAGGTGCCGGAAGAGTGGATTTAAGAAGCGGAACAAAGTATGTTGCGGTCTTTAATTTGGATTGCGAACATTGTCAAGCCGCCGCAAAAACCATTGGCGCATTGCAGCAAGTGCAGGGTGCTGCATTTCCGGAGTTTTTTGTCCTCTTTTACAAAGAGGGAAGCACCTCGGTTGAAGCCTTTGAAACATTAACGCAAACGCATTTTCCGTATCATTTTATTGAAGTGGAACAATTCTTCAATCTTATCGGTGACAGTCCCCCTAGAATCTATAAAATTGTTGATGGAAAAGTCGTTCAATTTTGGGATACGGATTTTGAAACGGCTTTCGTCTTAGGAGAGGATCAAAAGTAAATAACTGAAAACCCGACCCTTTTCGCTATTTTTGCCAAAAAATTAGCGTGGTTAAAATCGGGGATATAGAATTAGCGGACTTTCCACTTTTGTTGGCACCCATGGAGGATGTGAGCGATCCGCCTTTCCGAGCCTTGTGTAAAGAACAGGGTGCAGATGTTGTTTATACAGAGTTTATTTCTTCCGAAGGCTTGATTCGAGATGCTGCCAAGAGTGTTCAAAAGTTGGATATCTACGAAAAAGAACGCCCTGTGGGCATTCAAATTTTTGGAGCAAACATGGAGTCCATGCTTCGATCGGTGGAAATTGTTGAAGCTTCCAAACCCGATATTATTGACATTAATTTTGGTTGTCCCGTAAAAAAAGTGGTCAGTAAAGGTGCCGGAGCGGGAATCCTAAAAGACATTCCGTTGATGGTGAAGCTCACTGAAGCCATGGCCAAACATACCCACTTGCCCATCACGGTTAAGACACGATTGGGCTGGGATGATGCTTCTATCAAAATTGTTGAAGTGGCTGAACGCCTCCAGGATGCGGGCGCAAAAGCCCTCTCCATTCACGGCAGAACCCGCGCTCAGATGTATAAAGGCTCCGCCGATTGGCATCCGATTGCAGCAGTGAAAAACAACGCCCGTATGTACATCCCCATTTTTGGGAACGGCGATGTGGACAGTCCCGAAAAAGCAAAAATGATGCGCGATGAATTCGGGCTGGACGGTGCCATGATTGGACGTGCCAGCATTGGAAACCCTTGGTTTTTTAAGCACGTAAAACACTTTTTAAACACCGGCGCACACAGCGCACCGCCCACTATTTTGGAACGGGTTACGGCAGCGCGAAGACATCTTGAAATGGCGGTTGATTGGAAAGGTGAAATTCAGGGGGTGCTCGAAACCCGAAGACATTATACCAATTACTTTAAAGGCATTCCCAATTTTAAACCCCTACGCACCCAAATGGTAACCGCCAACAGTTCGGCAGAGGTGTTCGAAGTCTTTAAGCATATAGAAGAAAACGCAGCCGTTCAAGAATGGATGGCTTGATGCCGCATCTTACGATGTAATCCGCGTGTCGCCCAAAGCGCACTGAGGGTTCCCAAAAACATCAATGTAAAGAATACATTGAAAAGGTTTTTAAAGGTGAAAACCAC
This sequence comes from Flavobacteriaceae bacterium, assembly GCA_018699935.1. Classification (GTDB taxonomy): domain Bacteria; phylum Bacteroidota; class Bacteroidia; order Flavobacteriales; family Flavobacteriaceae; genus MS024-2A. Next base: position 16,273 of record JABISF010000004.1, read on the forward strand.
CGGATACGGAAGGCTGGTTCCGGGAACATAGATGAACGGTGCGGTCTCTTGGAGCAACACCACCCCACTGCTGAGGATCAGCCCAATCACCCCCCCAAAAAAGCAAATCATGATCCCAAGGATTAAAAAAATTCGGTGAATGTCTCTGGGAGCGACACCCATCGCCAAGAGGATTTTCATCTGTTTTTTCTTATCCAACACCATCATAATCAAGGCTCCAATAACATTGAATAATGCGATGATCATCACCAAAGTAAAAATAAAATAGATGGCTGCATTTTCTAAGTTAAGCATTCTGTATAAAGCCGCATTTTGCTCTGCTCTGGACACCAAAACTACAGGGGATTTAAACTGTTGCTGAATTGTTTTTTGCAACGCTGCCCGATCGATCTTGGGGCGTGTTTTTAGAACTACTGCGGAGTATTTCAAAGAGTCCAAGCCCAGTAATTGTTGCGCAAAATCCGCTGATGAAAAAACATATTTTTTATCCAAATCTTCACTGATTTGATAAAGCCCCATCACGGTGGCTGCTTTTTGATTGAACGGGGCTCCAGAAAATACCCCGGCTTCTTGTTTTTTGGGGACAGCAATGTTCAAATAGGAGGTATAATCATAAACCCCCAAACTCAAAGCGGCAGCTATACCAAAACCGGCAACCACATTATTTGTTTCTTGAAAATCCAACCAATCTCCAATCATGATAAGGTCTGCCACAGCAATGACCGAGGAATAATTTTCACTTACCCCTTTTAAATAGGCAACTTGACTTTTTTCTTTGAAGCTTAAAAAAACTTTCTCTTCTATAACAGGGCTGATGGCTACAACCCCTGGGAAATTCAGCAAGCTTTGCTGTTCCTCTGGAGAAAAAGTAAAAAATTTGCCTTGTGCTGGTTGAATTTCAAAATCGGGGTCGAAACGATTGGAAAAGGAAAGTCCAAAATCTTTTAAACCATCAAATGCGCTCAGAACAATAAAAAGTGTGGCGGTTGCTACGACCACCATAAATAGCGCAAAAGCATTGATGCGATTGATTACCGTTTGTTGACTTTTTGAAAAAAAATAGCGCAGTGCAATGCGGAAAGCAACCGTCATAGGCAAAAGAGGTTATTTTTTTTGTCGCTTTTCCAAAGCGTTTTCTTTAATGGGATCGGAACCCTTTTTAAGTTCTTTCTCGATGGCTTCTACATAGGTTAAAGAGTCGTCTAAAAAGAAAAGTAACTCGGGCATTCTTCGCAATTGATTTTTCATTTTTTGGGAAAGATCATGGCGAATTTGAAAAGCATTTTGTTTTAAATTTTCGAAAATCTCTACTGCCCCTTGAGTGGGAAAAATACTCAAATACACCTTGGCATTGGCCAAATCCGGAGTGATCCGCACCTTGGTTACAGAAATCATCAAATTTTTGACGTGTTGTTCACGCAGTGCCAATTGTAACAAGATTGCTATTTCTTGTTGCAAGACCGTATTGATTTTTTTTTGCCGGGGTGTTTCGTTCGACTCCATCCCACAAAAATAAGCATTAAAAAGGCTACCTTTACGCTTCGGCATCATTTTATAAAAAGGCTTCCATGAGTAAGGTTTTACTTTTACCGTTTCTTTTGTTGCTTTTGTCTCCTCCCAAAACGATGGAACAGCCCGAAACGGCAGTTCTCAGAAAACAAATTTTTGACAAGACCAACGCCCTTCGAACCGAAAAAGGCTTGCCCGAATTACACTGGAATTCAGATTTGATGCTTTTGGCACAAACACATTCGGAAAACATGGTCAACCATCAATTTTATGCGCACACCGATCATTTGGGAAGAAGTGTGACTCAACGGGCAGAGGAAATGGGCATACAGGCTTGGGTAGAGCAGGACAATTTGATGATCGGAATCTCAGAAAACATTGCTCAAGTGCCCCAATATATCCGTGTGAGCGGTTGTGGAGATACCCGTACGGACGAAGCCTATTCGAGTTGTATGGTTGATGGTTGGCGCAATAGTCCGCCCCATTATGCGAATATCCTTGGCGATTTTACTGAACTGGGCGTGGGTCTTGCTTTTAACGAAAGGGGTATGGGTTTTGGAACGCTAAATTTCAGATAATTATATCCGCTCCCATTTATAATCGGCACTCAATCGAAAGGATCCCAAATGTTTTTTGGACCATTCCTCCGGTCGGATGAGTGACAAAAAATTTTCGTCTTTTCCTTCGTACAAATGATAAACCGTCCCAACGATAGGTTCAAATTTAAAATGCGCACGGTACACCTCTTGAGTGTCGGAGGCCAAATTTGCAAAAGCAAGCATTTTTTCCTGCAACTCGTTTAATTCAGCAGCGAATTGTTTGGAGGCTTTTTCAACGCCTTTTTGTTTAAAGGCGTCTACATTGGGAACCTCGATTACTGGCCCACTGAGGCTGGAGGCAAAAGGCAACAACTTGGCGATGTAGGTGTTTTTTTCTTCATCCCAAACAACACTGTCCGGTTTTTTAACTTTTTTCATAGCCTTGCAAAGATACTTAAGATTTGTGATTCAATGATTAATGCTAAAAATCGCTGCGATTACAAAGAATTTCTCTCGATGTATTCAAATACATTGTTGGTTTTTTCCAGGCGATCTTTCAAGATCATATAGGCGGCGGTTTCTCCCATGGCTCTGAAACGGGTGCTGATTACATTGATGCCCAAAAGTTCTTTCAACGGGGTTTCGTTATAAGAAATAACCCCAAGGTCTTGACCGAGCCGTAAATTTCTACTTTTTACTTGCTGGATCAAATTTACCAAATCCGCTTCCTCAATCAGTACATAGACATCTTTGCTTTCAAACTCCATGTCTTCATAGAGGGTGTCCAAAACCTCAAATTTGAAATGATGATGGCTGCAGAACTTTTGAAAGCCTTTATAAATCCCTTTGGGATAGGGAAAGATGGATTTTTCGGGATAGACCAAAATGAGTTGATCGTATTTTTTCAATTTTTCTAAGGCTTCCTCAAGGGCTTCAAAAAGATCGGTTTCGAAGTTTTGATAGATCGCGCCAAACGCCCCCTCCAAAGCAAGATCATGATTATCCATAATTATGAGTTGCTTTTTAGGGATTTTTTCCAGGGTTTGTAACACCTTAATAGAAGCCTTTTGGTGGTGTAATTGTACGTCCTTAAAATGAGGCATAATCACATAGTAATCATACTTTCCCAGCACTTTTTCGAGAGCATCGATGAACAGCAATTCCTCGCAATGGTAGATCAGTAAATCCACTACGGCCGCGCTGCCCAAACTGGAAACAAGGGCATTATAAATGATCATTTTGTAAGAGCTGGCTTTATTGACCATAAAGAACACGCGCTTTTTCGAATGCCCTGTTGCCGCACAGAGATAATATCCCTTGCCTTTGACAGACTCAATGATGTTTTTGTTTTTAAGCTGCCCATAGGCTTTTTCAACAGTGTCTCTTGACAATAATAGCTGTTCGCTCAACTCGTTGATGGAGGGCAGCTTGCCTCCTTCCTGAAATTTACCCAAAGCAATATTGTTGACCACAGCATCATAAATCTGTTTGTATTTGGGAATACGCGATTCCGGATCAATGGAAATGCCTAAAAAATGAATCATTTTAATAATTACAGCTTGCTGAGGTAAAAATAAGAAGCTTTGGGTGAAAACCCAGTCAAAGTGGTTTTTTATACCGCACAGGGCAGGATGGTTTTTTGGGCTTAAAAAAAGAAATTTGTACTTTAATCAAACTTTGAATCAAAGCAATGAAAAATCATTTTGAGCATGTAGACCATCTGTGGGAGGACGAAAAAGCACAAGCACTGGGCGACGATCAAGTAGCACTCTTTTTATACCGCTCCAATATTTTGGGAAGTGATCTGAGAATCACCAACTACGGCGGGGGAAACACCAGTTGTAAAACCTTGGAAAAAGATCCTTTGACCAATGAAACGGTGGAAGTCATGTGGATTAAAGGTTCCGGAGGAGATATTGGAACACTCACGCGTAAAGGAATTGCCGGAATCTATACCCACCGCCTGAGAGACCTGAAAAAGGTTTACGGAGGGCTGTCCGACGAAGATCGAATGGTCGGGTTGTTCAATCATTGTATTTACGATTTGGAAAGCAAAGCCCCTTCCATTGACACTCCATTACACGGACTATTGCCGTTTAAACATATCGATCATTTGCATCCCGATGCACTGATTGCCGTAGCTGCCGCTCAGGATAGCGAAAAGATCACAAAAGAAATTTGGGGCGATACTATGGGCTGGGTGCCTTGGCAACGTCCGGGTTTTGATTTGGGCTTACAACTCGAAAAATGTTTGGCAGAAAATCCCGGCATCCGAGGAATTGTTTTGGGAAGTCACGGCCTTTTTACTTGGGGAGATACTTCTTATGAATGTTATATCAACAGCTTGGAGGTCATTGAAATGGCCTCTCAGTACATCAATGATAAAATAGCGTCGAATGGAACTGTTTTTGGGGGATCAAAACGCAAAAGCTTGGCTCCAGAAATACGGATCGAAAAAGCCATTCAACTGATGCCCACCCTGAGAGGATTGTGTTCCTCCGAACGGCAAATGATTGGTCACTTTTCCGACGATGCAGCCGTTTTAGAATTTATCAATAGCCATGATTTGGAACGTTTGGCTCCCATGGGAACCTCCTGTCCTGACCATTTTTTACGCACTAAAATTCAGCCCTTGGTTTTAGCGCTCGATCCCGAATCGGATGTGTCACAAAGCGATGGTGTTTTGGAACAATTGAATCCCGCTTTTGAAAATTACCGAGAAGGTTATCGGAACTATTATGAAAGTTGTAAGCACGACAATAGTCCTGCTATGCGCGACCCCAATCCGGTTATCATTTTATTGCCCGGTGTTGGGATGTTTAGTTTTGCAAAAAACAAACAAACAGCTCGAGTAGCCGCCGAGTTCTATATCAACGCCATCAATGTGATGCGCGGAGCAGAAGCCATTTCAGCTTATACGGCTTTGCCGCGTCAAGAGGCTTTTGACATTGAATATTGGTTGCTGGAAGAGGCCAAATTGCAACGCATGCCCAAAGAACAAACCTTATCCCGCAAAGTGGCTTTGGTGACGGGTGCTGGAGGAGGTATTGGAAAAGCAATTGCTGAAAAACTGTTGGCGGAAGGTGCCAATGTCGTTTTTACCGATATTGCCGAGGATCGTCTGAAGGAAAACACCGCTTCTTTAAGTACAGATCTGGCCACTTATGCCGTTTGTGATGTTACTCATGAAGCCTCGATTGGCGATGCTTTGAACAAAGCTATTTTGAGCTTTGGAGGGGTCGACATCGTGGTACACAGTGCCGGATTAGCGATTTCTAAACCTTTGGTAGCGACCACCGAAAAAGATTGGGACCTGCTGCAAAACGTATTGGTCAAAGGGCAATTTGATTTGGCCAAACAGGCAGTTCAAGTGATGCGTAAACAAGGTTTGGGCGGAGATTTTATCAGTATTGCCAGTAAAAACGGCTTGGTTTCTGGGCCTAACAATGTAGGTTATGGAACGGCCAAGGCAGCGCAACAACACATGGTTCGCCTTTTGGCAGCGGAACTTGCTACGGATAAAATACGAGTGAATACAATCAACCCCGACGGCGTGATCGTAGGAAGCAAGATATGGGAAGGAGATTGGGCAGCGGGTCGTGCCAAAGCCTATGGTATTTCGGTGGAAGAACTTCCTGCCCATTATGCCAAAAGAAATTTGTTGAACGAAATTATCTATCCTGCCGATATTGCCGAGGCGGTATTTGCTTTTGTTGGAATTTTGCAAAAAACAACTGGAAACATTATTAATGTAGACGGTGGAATGGCCAATGCTTTTGTGCGTTAAATTTCTGCTTAAAAATAACTTTTATGAAAATTGATAAAAATCAATTCGCCGAACTGAATCGCTCCACGGGAATTCGACATGCACAGCAATTTAAATTTCTTGCTGACGATCTTCAAAAACAGGGCATAGACGTTGCCTCCCTTGTGGATCAACTCTCCGATTTTCAGGTGGCCATCCCCAGTTGGGCGTTGGGTGCCGGAGGAACGCGCTTTGGTCGTTTTTCCTTTCCCGGTGAGCCCGCCTCTTTGGAGCAAAAGATAGAAGATGTGGGCGTTCTGCATGCCCTTACCCATAGTGCTGGGGCAATTTCTTTGCATATTCCTTGGGATATCCCCCAAGATTATACTGCCATTAGAGCTTTGGCGCAAGAACACGATTTAATTTTTGACGCCTTAAATTCCAACACTTTTCAGGATCAAAAAGGAGCTGCTAAAAGCTATAAATTTGGATCTTTAAGCGATGTTGAAAAAACCGTCAGAGATCAGGCGATTGAACACAATCATACGGTGATTGATATCGGCACCCAATTGGGATCCAACAGCCTAACGGTTTGGTTGGCCGACGGAGCTGATTTTCCGGGGCAAACCAATTTTCAAACCGCTTTGGAAAATACCCAAGACAGTCTTCAAAAGATTTATAAGCACCTTCCTGACGATTGGAAAATGTTTATCGAATACAAGCCCTATGAGCCTCATTTTTACAGTACTGTTATTCAGGATTGGGGGACTTCATTAATGTTGGCCAACGCCTGTGGAGAAAAGGCGTATACCTTGGTAGATTTAGGGCATCATTTGCCAAATACAAACATCGAGCAGATTGTCGCTACGCTGATGCTGAAAGGAAAATTAGGCGGTTTTCATTTTAATGACAGCAAATACGGCGACGATGATTTGACCGTTGGAAGTGTCAAACCCTATGCCTTGTTTTTAATTTTTAATGCATTGGTATATGGAATGGAAAACAATCCTCAAAATCCCTATCCGGCGTGGATGATCGACGCGAGCCACAATGTGAAAGACCCTTTGGAAGATTTGCTACAATCTTTGGAAGCCATCCAAGAGGCTTATGCCAAAGCCCTTTTGGTGGATCAAAAAGCATTGAAAACCGCACAGTTGTCAAAAGATGTTGTGCAATGTCAAGAGCTTTTACAAGCCGCCTACCGCACCGATGTGCGTCCTTTGTTAAGACAAGCGCGACAGCAAAAAGGGGCCGCTTTGGATCCAATTGCAACCTATCGAAATTTGGACATTCGCGCCCAACTCATCAAAGAAAGAGGGACAAATTCTGTGGCGACCGGACTTTAATCAATGAAAAAAGTAACCGCAATTTTTGATGTCGGGAAAACCAATAAGAAGCTTTTTTTGTTGGACGAGACCTATCAAGAATTGTATCGGGAATACACCACTTTTGATCCCATTACGGATCCCGACGGATATCCCGCAGAAGATTTGGGTGCGTTGGTGCAATGGATGCAGCGCGCTTTGGAACGTCTTTTGGCGATTCCCGATTACGAAATAACGGGAATTAATTTTTCCACTTATGGGGCAAGTTTGGTTCATCTGGATGCGAATGGCCAACCCATGCTTCCGCTCTATGACTATACCAAACCAATGGATGCTGGGCTTATTGCAACCTTCTATTCCAAATACGGCCCGGAAAGTCGTTTTTCGGCAGCGACCGGATCTTTGAATTCGGGGATGTTAAACGCCGGAATGCAATTGTATTGGTTGAAATATACCCACCCCGAAGCGTTTAAAAAAATCAATTATTCCTTGCATCTTCCCCAATATCTCAGTTTTGTTTTTACGCAACAAGCCATAAGTGAATATACTAGCATAGGGTGCCATACGGCTCTATGGGATTATCAAAAAAGCGATTATCACGACTGGGTTTTTGCCGAAGGTTTGGATCACTTGTTAGCACCCCTTGATTCAGCACAAAGTTCCGTGAAAACAATTTTCGGTGGGAAAACCTTGCGTGTAGGAAGGGGAATACACGACAGTTCTGCGGCACTTTTGCCCTATATCCGTTCAGCTCAACAACGGTTTATTTTAGTCTCCACCGGGACGTGGAGCATTACACTGAATCCTTTTTCTTCAGCGCCCTTAACAGCGGCTGAAGTTGCCGAAGGAGGCCTCCAATACATGCAGCCGAATGGTCAAGCCGTGAAGGCGTCGCGTTTGTTTTTGGGGAATGAATATGCGTTTCAAATTGCTTTTTTGACAGAAAAATTTAAGGTTCCTGTGGAGGAGCACAAAAAGATGGCTTTTGATCCGAAAATTTATATTTCCCTAAAAAAGAATTTTACCTCAATGTTTCGTTGGAAAAATATTTCCTCTAAACAAATGCCGCAAGCAACGCGGCTGCCCCATCAAGATTATGCCACCGCCTACCACCAGCTTGTCCTCGAATTGGTAGAACTCCAAGCGGAAAGTATTTGTCAAGTGATGGGCAATCAACCTTTGAAATACCTTTATGTCGAGGGCGGTTTTACGGACAATGCGGTTTTTATCCAAATGTTAGCACAGCGTTTCCCGCAAATGAAATTAAAAACGACTAACGCTTCAATTGGTTCAGCCCTTGGGGCAGCCATTGCCCTTTCAACAAACCCTTTACCCGAATCCTTTCTCAAGGATAATTACGCTTTGAGGGAGCATCTTCCTTTGCCTCTTTAAACGGTTTTGATTTTCCTTAGCGGTGGAGCTTTTTAGAAAGAATTCCTTTAATTAAACCAGCTTGTTATAACACTGTTGGATTGGGCAATTAAGTCATTTTTGAATATGCTTTCAATGTTTAAAGGGATTGGTAAATTTGAAACCAAACGACATCCTGAATCGTTTGCTCTGCTATCTCCTTCTCCTAGCAAAAAGCAATTATTAAATTCCTGGCTCATGCGTATGGGCTGCGCGTATAATATGGTATTATCTGCTGTTGAAACTCCTTCAATAATCACGTCATAGTAGGCAAAATATTGATCTTCAATAATATTCCCACTGACACTGAACACCTTTTCTGTGCCATCTTTTTTGGTCCGTTTTTTTTCATTTGAATAGGCCTCCTTTGTTATTCTATTTGAACCGTAATCCCAATCATTGACAATAATTTTTATCACTACGTCCGCTTGGATGGCTCTGTAATTATCTGAATAATAGCCCATTGAATAATTTTGAACACTAACTGGGATAGCAAATAAATTCTTCCCTATAGTCGTTCTAACATTATTAACAATCGTATTGATGACCCTGAATCTTAAGTCCGTTCTACCCGATGAGTTCGCGGGGTCTAGTATAGCGATGCGATAACTCCCTTTTTCGATACAAATATCCATGAGTGCTGCGGTATTATGCAATCCATTTCGATATTCTCCAACTCTTTTAAATATATAATAAGCCTCTTGAAAGTCCGCTTTACTTTTTGCATTATTGAATTTATCTAAACCCTGTTCATATATCGCCTGAGCGGCCAAGGTTTGGTATTTAAATAATCGATTTCTTGCGGCTTCTAACTTGGGCTTGTAGTCTTTAACATAGTTGTTTAGATCAAAATTGCGTTGTAAGCGGACCCCCTCTGGGAAAAAAAGAAGTTCTTTTTGAACATTTACAAGTTGTACCAAATCGTTAATAATTTGATTTGTTTTCTGAACATCATCTGGGTCATTATATGGAATAGACACCGCCTCTAGTTGTTCTATTTTATGCTCATACCAATCATTAACAAATACAATTGAATTCTGAAAAAGAACGATGGCTTTTTTAAAATCCTTTCGTTGTTTTAAGGCTTGAATCGATTTTATTGTTGCTGTGGCGTAATCCTGTTTTTTAAGCGCCCTGTTGCCCTGTCGCGTCAGTGTTCGGTATCCTTGCGAAAAAACAAAGGTTGATAGAAGAAAAAAAACAACGAAATATAAGTTTTTCATAATGAGTATAAAATATAGTAATAAAGTTAATTATTTTTTTGGTATTAATTTTTCTAAATGTTTGCTGAGATTGAAACACTCCTACGACCTTTTGAAGCAGCTGCCTAGGGGAGAAAAAAGGCGCAATGAATATTTATTTCAACAAAGGATTTCTTCCGTTTTATATCCCTTTCGTATTCCTAGTAATACCCACTTTTGCCGTGTTAATAAATATCAATGGTGAAGATTTATCTCTCATTGTTGAAGTTTACCAAATGAATGCCCAATATTTGACAATATATATTAATTTTACAGCCGTTAAACGAACTGTTTTTCAATACGGTCCTATAGCTCAGTTGGTTAGAGTAGCTGACTCATAATCAGTTGGTCCCTGGTTCGAGCCCAGGTGGGACCACAAAAAGAAACCCTAATACCCTTTAAATAAAGGAGTTAGGGTTCTTTTTTTGTCCTATTTCTTCAAAGTGGGACAAATAGTGGGACAACTTAAGTACTTTTTATTATATTTGAGGGACTACTAAACTCCTGATTATGAAAGTCTTCTATGAATTAACCACTAAAAAATCGTTTTCTGAGTATGACCTCAACGATGAGGTCATGATTTCTGTAAGGTATAGGTATAGTGGAAAAAGACTAAATACATCAACAGGTGTGAAAACATAAGTTTACTTGATTTAGAGAGAATTCTTTTTAATCATTTTAGAGTTCTATAAATTAAGTATTGTTATTTTAAAACTATTTTAACCAAAAATTAATAATTATGAGATTTGATGGAGTTACAATTACATTTTATCAAGAATCTGAAGATTTGATGTCAGATGACCAATTTGAAGTTATATTATTTCCTGATTC
>JABISF010000005.1 GCA_018699935.1 Flavobacteriaceae bacterium
AGTGCTAATAGACGAAAAAAAATTAATATTTAAAAATCCTATTTTGATAATTTATAACAAATTGTAAAAAAAAAAGTGTTAATAATTTTAAGAATAAAGCCGAGCGAACAAGCTTTATTTATAAGAGCAATCCTTATTTTAGCCCTTACATAAAAAAGTAAACTTTTATGAATGAAGGTGAAAAGTTAATCCCTATCAATATAGAGGATGAGATGAAATCGGCATACATTGATTATTCAATGTCTGTCATCGTGTCACGTGCACTGCCCGATGTGCGTGATGGATTAAAACCGGTACATCGCCGAGTCTTATTTGGGATGCATGAGTTGGGCATACGCTCCAACACCGCGTACAAGAAATCTGCAAGGATAGTGGGTGAAGTGCTGGGAAAATATCACCCTCACGGTGATAGTTCAGTTTACGACACCATGGTACGGATGGCGCAAGAATGGAGTTTGCGCTACCTATTGGTCGATGGTCAAGGAAACTTCGGTTCTGTTGATGGCGATAGTCCTGCGGCGATGCGTTACACAGAAGCGCGGATGCAAAAAATTTCGGAAGACTTGTTGGCAGACATCGACAAAGAAACGGTGGATTTGCAGTTGAATTTTGATGACACCCTCAAAGAGCCCAAAGTACTTCCCACACGAATTCCCAATTTATTAATCAACGGCGCCTCCGGGATTGCCGTTGGGATGGCAACCAATATGCCTCCCCATAACCTCACCGAGGTGGTGGATGGAACCATACAATACATCGACGATAATGACATTACGATTGAAACCTTAATTCAAACGATTAAGGCTCCTGATTTTCCTACGGGGGGAACCATCTATGGTTATGATGGGGTGAAAGAGGCCTTTTTAACCGGAAGAGGACGTGTTGTAATTCGCGCCAAAGCCAACATTGAGGAAGTAAACGGAAGAGAATGTATCATTGTTTCCGAAATACCGTATCAAGTGAACAAGGCAGAAATGATTCGCAAAACGGCGGAATTGATCAACGACAAAAAAATTGAAGGAATTTCTTCTATTCGAGACGAATCCGATCGCAATGGAATGCGTGTAGTGTATGTGTTGAAAAGAGATGCGATTCCCAATATTGTTTTAAATAAATTATACAAATACACCGCCTTACAGTCTTCTTTCAGTGTTAATAATATCGCTTTGGTCAATGGTCGTCCAAAGCTATTGAACCTTAAAGAAATGATTCACTATTTTGTGGAACACCGCCATGATGTGGTCGTACGACGGACAAAATATGAATTGCGAAAAGCCGAAGAAAGAGCGCATATCCTAGAAGGATTGATTATCGCCTCCGATAATATTGATGAAGTAATTGCCATTATTAGAGGTTCAGAAAATGCAGATGCAGCTCGGGAAAATTTGATCAAACGATTTGAGCTTTCTGAAATCCAAGCCAAGGCCATTGTTGAGATGCGTTTGCGTCAATTGACAGGACTGGAGCAAGACAAATTGCGTACAGAATACAACGATCTTTTGTTAACCATTGCTGATCTAAAAGACATCTTAGACAAAAAAGAGCGTCGGATGGAAATCATCAAAAATGAATTGATCGAAGTCAAAAGCAAATATGGTGATCAGAGACGCTCTGTAATTGAATACGCTGGTGGTGAATTCAGTATGGAAGACATGATTCCGGATGAAAAAGTAGTTATCACTATTTCGCATGCGGGTTATATCAAAAGAACGCCTTTGGCAGAGTACAAAACACAACATCGAGGTGGCGTAGGGCAAAAAGCTTCAACCACCCGTGATGAAGATTTCCTTCAAGACTTATTTGTAGGAACCAATCACCAGTATATGTTGTTCTTTACTCAAAAAGGGAAATGTTTTTGGATGCGCGTTTACGAAATTCCGGAAGGTTCTAAAACCGCCAAAGGAAGAGCCATCCAGAACTTAATCAATATTGAGCAAGACGATAAGGTGAAAGCTACAATTTGTACCCAAGACCTTAAGGACGAGGAATACATCAACAGTCATTTTGTCATTATGGCAACCAAAAAAGGGCATGTTAAGAAAACGGCTTTGGAACAATACTCCAGACCCAGAGCCAATGGAATTAATGCCATTACGATTCGAGATGACGATGAACTTTTAGAAGCCAAACTCACCAATGGTAGCAGTCAAATTTTACTGGCGGTTCGTTCGGGGAAAGCCATTCGTTTTGAAGAAAGCAAAACACGACCAATGGGACGTGGTGCCTCGGGGGTTAGAGGAATCACCCTTGCCAATGATCAAGACGAAGTAGTGGGGATGGTTTCTGTAAATGACATGGATGCCAATATCCTTGTAGTTTCCGAAAACGGTTATGGAAAACGCTCCGATTTGGATGATTATCGAATCACCAACAGGGGAGGGAAAGGTGTAAAAACCATTTCTGTTACCGATAAAACAGGACCTTTGGTCGCCCTTAAAAATGTAACCGATATGGACGACTTGATGATTATCAACAAATCGGGAATAGCCATACGGATGGCCGTTGCTGACCTCAGGATCATGGGACGGGCTACGCAAGGGGTGAAATTGATCCAGCTGAAAGGCAACGACAGTATTGCTGCAGTTGCCAAAACGATGAAAGATGATGATGATATTGAGGATGTAAATGACATCGATGTAAAAGATGGCACTATAATTGAATAACCATTATTTATTTAAACCTTTATACTAAAATGAAAAAATTTGTACCCTTATTTTTCTTCCTATGTGTTGGATTTACCTTTGGACAGAAAAAAGAATTAAAAAAAGCAGAAAAACTTTTTGAAACCGGCGATGTTCAAGCTGCTTCAGCAATCCTTGAAAGCAGTGCCGCTTTATTTGACGCTGCAGACGATAAAGTCAAAGCGAGTCTGACCTTTTTAGAAGGTAAAATTGCACAATCCAATGAAGATTTCGAAACCGCCTACAGTAAATTTGAGTCGCTCAAAGGAAATTCAACGGTCAGTTCCCAATTGCCGCAGCAAATGACGGCCTTTTCAGCAGCCGTTGTCAACAGTGCCATTGCCGATAACGAAGCAGGAGCCTTTGCCGCTTCGGCGAGCAAGCTCTATTTGGCGTATAATGTAGACAAAGAAACCAACAAAGATTATCTCTACTATGCGGCTTCTAGTGCTGTAAATGCAAATGATTATACTTTGGCTTTGGAGTATTACAATGAACTGAAAGACATCAATTACGACGGTATAACCACCAAGTATTTTGCCACTGACGATGCTCAGGGAGCTGAAATCGAACTTTCCCAAACGGAGTACGAATTGTACAAAAAAACCAAAGGATATTCCAATTTTAGAGAGGAAACGTCTCCTTCAAAATATCCCGAAATTGTTAAGAATATTGCTTTGATTTATGCCCAACAAGGAGATAATGAAAAAGCGATGGAAGCAGTAAAAGCGGCTCGTGCAGAAACGCCTAATGATTTAAACTTAATTTTGACTGAAGCCAATTTATACATTGAATTGGGTGAAAAAGAGCGTTTCCAAGATTTGATCAAAGAAGCCATTGCACAAGACCCAAACAATGCTATTTTGTATTTCAATTTAGGAGTGGTGAATGGAGATATGGGGAATGCCGATCAGGCGCGTACCTATTACGAAAAAGCCATCGAAATTGATTCTAATTACGAAGCAGCCTACTTGAACTTAGTGGCTAATATTCTTCAGAGAGAAACTCCTATTGTTGAGGAAATGAACTCGATTTCAGGAACTTCCAAAGCGGAAAACGAGCGCTATGATTCCTTAATATCAAAGCGTGAGGATTTGTATAGAGAATGTGTGCCAATTTTGAAAAAATTAATTTCCCTCAGCAAGGATCAGGAAGCGATCAAAACCTTGATGAACATCTATGGAACTCTGGGTGATACCGAAGGATTTAAAGAAATGAAAGCTTTGGTGGAATAATTTTCAATTCCTAATTATAAAAGAAACCCTCTCTATCGGAGGGTTTTTTTATACGATCTTTTTTATCAGCCGTAGCTTGTGCGTGTGATGGTGGGTGGAAGCATTGTAGATGCCTGTTTGATCGATTCGATCGATACGAACACAACCGTGCGCATGGATGATGTGATGGTTTTCAAGCAATATCCCTACATGGATGATTTTCCCTTCGGCATTGTCAAAAAAAGCAAGATCTCCGGGCTCACTTTCATCGATAAAACTCAAGGTGTTTCCGATTTCAGCTTGCTGCGCAGCATCTCTGGGAAGCAGTTCTCCATTCATGCGATATACCATTTGCGTAAAGCCGGAACAATCAATCCCAAACGGTGTTTTTCCTCCCCATAGATAGGGGGTGTTGAGGTACATCAATGCAGTAGCTACCAAATCCTTTTTTTTACGCTTTCCTTTAACCACAGCCCCTTCAAAACTTTGATTTAAAAAAGCAGCCGCCTTAACATTACTCCCCATAACAACGGACAACATTTGTTGGCTTGCCGTTTCTAAAAAATAAACCAATGGAAGCGCATACTGAGGATTTTTGAAACTAATGGATTCAGCTTTTTTTTCAGGTACAGGAAGGTGCTGTTTTTGATCGATCCACCCGGAATAATTATCCACGAGTGTTTTAATATGCAACCAGTTTTTGTTTCGTTTGATAATCTTAAAACAGTCTCCATACAAAAGTTGGGAAACCAGCTCGCTGCGATCATCGCTTTCCAATCGCATGGGAACGATACTTAAATGACAGATACCGTAGTCCAAAATTAGGAGGAAGCGTTGAAAGGTTGTACATACATATTCACTTAACAAAAATAAGGATTTTAATAGCAAGAGAAGGAACCCTTGAAAAAATACCTAAAATCTTAATGAGTTTATGTAGTTTTGAGTTTAATACCGAGCGTGTGAAATCATTTTGGAAACTGCTTATAGCGCAACAACCTTTATTGTTTAAGACCGTACTGATACTTTCCAGTTCTATTTTGATTTTATATTTATTTCCCAAAGGGGGACAATTTAAATATGAGTTTCAGAAAGGGCGTGCTTGGCAATACCCAACACTCTATGCTCCCTTTGATTTTTCGATTTTAAAAACCCCCGAAGTTTTTCAAGCCGATCAAGAAAAGGCATTGCAAGAAGTAGTTCCCTATTTTCGATCAGATCCGGCAATAAAAGACAGTGTTTATTCCCAATACGATCGCCTTTTTCCAAAATATTTTCTCGAACGGGTTGATGAAACAGACAGTTTATACCGTTTTGGTTTAACCTTATTGGATGACATCTATAAATACGGAGTTTTCCCACCCAATCAAGTAGTGGAGGAGGAAGCACCTCTTTTTTTAATCCAAGGGCAGACGGAAATTCCGCTTGTCTTTGACAAGATCTTTCGACCGGAACGACTTTTTTCGTGGCTTCGTGAGACATTGATGACGGCTAACAAAAATGAGTTTTCTGAACAATTTAATGATCTGTTTTTTGAACTCATAACCCCCAATGTAACTTTGGACGAAAGATTTACTCAAGAAGCCCAAGCTGCAGCACTGGCGCAAGTGTCGCGTTCCTACAACATGATTCGTGAAGGGGCTTTGATAATCGCCAAAGGAATGCTGGTAGAGGAGGACGCTTACAATCAATTGATTTCCTTGCGTAGTGAATATTTACAGGAGACGGCAGGTGAGCATAAATCCTTTTGGATTGGACTGGGCTATGCCATACTTATATTTCTCACCTTTTTTCTACTGCTGTTGTTTCTTCATAAATATCGCTCCTCCATCTATGCCAACAATCGTAAACTTGGTTTTGTTTTCTTTAATATTTTACTCATCATAAGTCTAGCAACCTTGGTGATTCAATACAACGAGGCCTATATACTAGCCGTACCGCTATGTATACTGCCATTGGTTATCAAAACTTTTTTTGATCCAAGACTTGGACTATTCAGTCATGTGCTCACGGTTTTGCTCATTGGATTTATCGTGCCCAACAGCTTCGAATTTGTTTTTCTACAAATAATTGCCGGGATAGTCACTATTCAATCCACCACGCGTTTGCAAAGGCGTGCCAATTTATTCATCACCGTGGCGCAAATTTTGGGGGTATATCTTTTAGCCTATATCGCCTTCACTTTTATCCATCAGGGAGCCCTAGAAGAATTGAAATTAGATGATATTGGATTGCTGTTGCTCAACGGAATGCTAACCCTTTTTGTGCAGCCGTTGATTTATATTTATGAAAAAGTTTTTGGATTGGTTTCTGACGTATCGCTTTTGGAACTTTCCGACACCAATTCGGCCTTGTTGAAGACCCTTTCCGATAAAGCTCCCGGAACCTTTCATCATTCGCTGCAGGTCGCAAATTTGGCAGAGGCTGCGGCTAATGAAATTGGAGCCAATGCCCTTTTGGTTCGAGTGGGGGCGCTCTATCATGATATTGGAAAACTGAAAAATCCTTCTTTTTTTATTGAAAACCAAAGTAGTAGCGTTTCTCCTCATGAAGACATCAGCCCCAGACAAAGTGCAAAAATCATTATCGATCATGTGTTGGAAGGGATAGCACTGGCGAAAAAAAATAATATACCCGATCGGATTATTGACTTTATTCGCACCCATCACGGGACTACGATGGTTTATTATTTTTATAAAAAAGCCTTGGACAGCGGTGCTGAAAATGTAATTGAAAACGATTATAGATATCCCGGGCCTATGCCTTTTTCCAAGGAAACCGCCATTTTGATGATGGCTGATGCGGTGGAAGCGGCATCTAAGAGTTTGAAAGAACCCACGTTAAAAGTTTTGCAACAGTTTGTAGACAAGATCATTGATGATAAATTAGCCTCCCAACAATTCAATCGTTCGGACATCACTTTGGCTGAAATTGAAACAGTAAAAAAGGTGCTTTTTAAGAAATTGATCAATGTTTATCAATTGCGCATCGAATATCCTGAATAATTCCAAGATTTTTGTTGTTTTATTTTTAAGGAAAAGTTACTTTTGTCCGCTTTGTTATTGGAGAGGTGCCAGAGTGGTAATGGAGCAGATTGCTAATCTGTCGACGGGTAACCGTCGCCAGGGTTCGAATCCCTGTCTCTCCGCGATA
>JABISF010000045.1 GCA_018699935.1 Flavobacteriaceae bacterium
ATAAAAACTTGGAGAATAGTCAATCGATTTTTATACAGTCCTTAAAGGAGCCCGAAACTCGGGAAGCTGCCTTTAATAAACTGGTGAAGCAGTATAAGGAGCGATTGTATTGGCATGTTCGAAAGATTGTACTCAACCACGACGATGCCAATGATGTGATCCAAAATACGTTCATTAAGATTTTTTTAAACCTCGACAATTTTCAAGAAAACAGCACGCTTTTCACTTGGATGTACCGAATTGCCACCAATGAATCGCTGAACTTTATCAATACCAAGGCGTCTAAAATGGGATTGAACAGTACAGAATGGATGGAAAGCAAAGCCGATAATTTGGAAGCCGACACCTATTTTGATGGAGATAAAGCAGCATTACAGTTGCAAAAAGCCATCAGCACATTACCCGAAAAACAACGTCTTGTTTTTAATATGAAATATTTTGATGCGATGAAATACGACACCATAGCAGACATTTTAGATACCAGTGTGGGAGCGCTAAAAGCCTCTTATCACCATGCCGTTAAAAAAATTAAAACTCAGTTAGATGATCCGTCATTTTAATAAAAAAC
This sequence comes from Flavobacteriaceae bacterium, assembly GCA_018699935.1. Lineage (GTDB taxonomy): Bacteria > Bacteroidota > Bacteroidia > Flavobacteriales > Flavobacteriaceae > MS024-2A. The sequence continues at coordinate 569 of JABISF010000045.1, forward strand.
CGTTTCAAGTTCCCGAAGGCTATTTTGACCAGTTGGAAAAAGATTTGCTCAAAATAGGCAATTCGCAAAAATCGGAAGTTAATTTTAAAACGCCCGATGCCTATTTCGACACCCTCGAAAAAGAGGTGTTGGAAAAGGTATCCAAGCTTGATCATTCGGCTCCAAAAAAAACCTATCCCCTTTGGATGACTGCCGTTGGATTTGCAGCTGCCATTGTATTAGTGCTCCTTATTTTTCCACCCCAACCAATGCCCGAAGCACAGGAAGAATTGTTGGTGTCCGATTATATTGAAGAATATTATTTGAATGCTATCGACAGCTATGAATTAACAGCCTATATGGAAGACAATGATTTTAATATGGAAATCTATTCTCCACAAAACCCTTCAAATGAAAACAATGAATAACAACGCCCTACTGGCTTTCCTTTTTGTTTGTACTTTTTTGCTGCAAGGATATGGTCAAAAAGACCCCTCTAAACATCAGCGTTTGGTTGAAATGAAGCTCAATTTCATCATAGAAAAAACGGAACTTGACGAGGCTGAAAAGGAAGCTTTTAATGCGATTTTCACTCAATACGAAGCGCGTTTCCACCAAGAAGTGTGGTTGCCTTCTCGAAAAATTCGAAACAGTATCAGAGCAGAAATCGACACCATCTCCGTAAAAAGTGCATCCGACTACATCAGCCGCTTTTCCGAATATGAAAAATTGGGTCTCGAACTCAAACAAAGCAGAAATGAACAACTTCTAGAAAAGATAAGACCCACCAAGGTACTCTACATCCTGTATCAGGAAAAACGTTTTGATCGAGAAATGATCGAACGCATTCGGAATAAAAATAATCCGAAAGGAAAAAAAGACTAACTAGTTCCATGCCTGTAAAACTTCATCGCAATCTGGCTCTTGGGATCATCTCGGGCTTGGAAGCTATTTTTATTGAACTACAGCCTTCAAAATACGTCCTCTCCAAATTGCTTAAAAGCGATCGACGTTGGGGAAGTAGAGATCGAAAATTGGTTGTAAAAGCGATTTTGGATATTATTCGCGAAAAAAGAAGATGGGCACACAGTTGTGGAACCACTACGCAGACCACTTCCGAATTTTGGAAATGGCTGGGTGCTTGGATGCTCCTTTCCGAAATCCCCCTCCCCGACTGGACAGAACTCTCCGAACTGGAACCTGAGGCGATAAAACAAGCGTATGCTGATTGTTCAAAAGAGCGAAAACTGCACTATTCCCTTCCCGACTGGCTGGATGAAAAGGGATTGGAAACCTTTGGAGCAACGGTTTGGCAAAAAGAAGTGGAAGCGATCCATCAACCGGCATCACTCGTACTGCGGACCAATCGCCTAATAACCACTCCCGAAAAACTCCAAAAGCTGCTCCAGCAAAAAAATCAAATTGAATCGGTTTTATTGCCTGAATATCCCGATGCTTTGCTACTCAAAAAACATCAGAAACTAGAACAGCTCTCCCTTTATCAACAAGGGTATTTTGAAATTCAGGACGCCAATTCCCAAAAAGTGGCTCCTTTTGTTCAAGCTGCCCCAGGTCAGGTGGTGATTGATGCGTGCGCCGGAGGCGGCGGAAAGAGTCTGCATTTGGCTCCCTTGATGAACAATCGCGGAAAATTGTATTGTTTGGATACGGGGCAACAAAAGTTGGAACGATTGCAAGAACGCTGCAAAAGAAATGGGGTAACCCTTTGCGAGCTTGAAAGTCCGGATAACAAAAAATTCTTTGAACGCATGCAAAGACAAGCCGATCGGGTTTTGATTGATGCCCCTTGCAGCGGATTGGGTGTTCTAAAAAGAAACCCCATTGCCAAATGGCAAATGCAGCCTGAAAAAATAAAAGCTCTCGAACAGCTACAATTGGAATTGCTTTGCAAGCACGCTCCCTTGGTAAAAGCCGGAGGCGCTCTCATTTATGCCACTTGCTCTATTTTTCCAAACGAAAATCGCGCCCAGATAGATCGTTTTTTAGCGACCCCAGAGGGAAAAACATTTACCTTGGACGAGGACATCACCTTGTTTTCACATCAAAGCGGTTTTGATGGTTTTTACATGGCGCGACTATTAAACATTGCTGTGAATAAGTAAAGGAAAAACAGCCTTCTTTATCGGAACAAACGCTACAAAAAAATGTAATTTTGTACTTTGAATTCTTTATTTATGATGCTTTTCTTTGGAGCTCCGGAAACTATAATTTATGCCCTTTCAACAAGCTCTCAACCCAGCACGGACGACCTTAAAAAATTAAACTGGTTACTGGACGCCCCCCAGTTAGAACAAGCTTTTATTTCGGGAGAATTTGTGGGGCCTCGTGCCACCATGATCACGCCTTGGAGTACCAATGCCGTTGAGATTACTCAAAACATGGGTATTTCGGGAATGATTCGTATCGAGCGATTCACCGCACTTCCCAAAAGCAGTACTTTCGATCCCATGTTGTCTCAAAAATACAATCGATTGGACGATGCGCTTTTCACCACCCCTTTGCAAGCGGAACCCATCCAAGAAATCAGAGATATAGCTGCCTACAATTTGGCAGAAGGACTGTCCCTCAGCGCGGATGAAGTGGGCTATCTTGAAGGGCTTGCCAGCTCCCTTGGACGCCCTTTGACCGATTCAGAAGTTTTTGGTTTTTCACAAGTAAATTCCGAGCATTGTCGACACAAAATTTTCAACGGTACTTTTGTAATTGATGGAGAAGAGAAAGAAGAAAGTCTTTTCCAATGGATCAAAAAAACTTCCAAAAAAAATCCACAAAATATTGTTTCTGCCTATAAAGATAATGTCGCCTTCTTATCGGGCAGCCCTGTTGAACAATTTGCTCCCGAACGGGCAGATCAACCCAGTATATACCGCACCCAAAAAGTAGAAAGTATTCTTTCGCTCAAAGCTGAAACACACAATTTTCCCACCACTGTAGAGCCTTTCAATGGAGCGGCCACTGGATCGGGGGGAGAAATTCGAGACCGAATGGCGGGAGGACAAGGCTCAATTCCTTTGGCAGGCACGGCAGTTTATATGACTCCCTATGCGCGTGTGAATAACGAACACTCTTGGGAAGCTGCCTTTCCGGCTCGTCCATGGCGCTATCAGACCCCTTTAGACATTCTTATTAAAGCCTCCAATGGAGCCTCCGATTTTGGAAATAAATTTGGACAACCCCTCATTGCCGGGTCACTTTTTACCTTTGAACATCAAGAACAAGGGCGTCAATGGGGCTTTGACAAAGTCATCATGATGGCGGGAGGAATTGGAAGTGGCATCGCACAACAAGCGTTTAAACAAAAACCCCGCAAAGGTGATATTATTGTTATTTTGGGCGGTGACAACTATCGTATTGGAATGGGGGGAGCTGCTGTTTCTTCTGTCAATACCGGGTCTTTTGACAACGCCATTGAACTCAATGCTGTACAACGGTCCAATCCAGAAATGCAAAAAAGAGTTTGCAATACCATCCGCGGGTTGGTAGAATCGGGTCAAAATCCGATCGTATCCATACACGATCACGGCGCCGGAGGGCATTTGAATTGTTTATCCGAGTTGGTGGAAGAAACGGGAGGAAAAATATATATCGATCAACTTCCTATCGGCGATCCTACTTTGTCTGCCAAGGAAATCGTCGGCAATGAATCTCAGGAACGAATGGGGCTCATCATACATCCGGAAGATTACCCCTTATTGGAACGTATTGCACAACGTGAACGCGCTCCCATCTACAAAGTGGGGGAAGTTACCGAAGACCTGCAATTCACCTTTATCGATCGAAAAAATAATACACAACCCATTGATTTGCATTTGGATGCGCTTTTTGGCAATGCTCCAAAAACGATCATGGAAGATCAAAAATCGGATTTTAGCTTTCAAGCGATCCACTACGATACCCATTCCCTTGACACTTATGTGGAGGCGATATTGCAGTTGGAATCGGTTTCATGTAAAGATTGGCTGACCAACAAAGTGGATCGTTGTGTCAGTGGCCGCGTGGCACAACAACAATCTGTGGGTGCACTCCAACTGCCGTTGAGCAATTGTGGAGTTGTTTCGCTAGACTTTACCGGACAAAAAGGAATTGCCACGGCCATAGGTCATGCTCCGTTGGTGGCGATGATAGATCCGGGTATGGGAAGTGTACTCGCCATAGCGGAAAGTTTGACGAATATACTTTGGGCGCCCCTCACAGCGGGTCTTTCCTCAGTGAGTATCTCTGCCAATTGGATGTGGGCGTGTAATAATGCCGGAGAGGACGCTCGTTTGTATGAAGCCGTTCAGGCATGTTCTGAATTTGCTACTGCATTGGGCATTAATATTCCAACGGGAAAAGACTCGCTTTCCATGAAGCAGGAATATCCCGAGGGAAAAGTAACCGCTCCGGGAACGGTCATTATAACTGCGGGAGGGCAATGTGAAGCTGTTACGCAAATCGTTACTCCCGAGCTGAAAAGTGAGGGTGGCGACCTCTACTATGTGGACTTTTCAAAAGCTCCAAAAGCCTTGGGTGGATCTGCCTTTGCTCAGCTATTAAACAAAATAGGAACCTCAGTTCCAAAGGTAACTGACGCTCGCTATTTTAAGAAGGCTTTCAATGAAATTCAAGCTTGTATAAAATCAGACCTAATCAGTGCCGGACACGATATTTCCACCGGAGGACTGATTACAACCCTCTTGGAGATGTGTTTCCCTACCCCAAAAGCCGGAATGGCGTTGAAACTAGATGCCATTGAAGCAAAGGATTGGGTGGAATTATTATTTTCAGAAAATCCCGGGGTCATTCTTCAATCCAAAGAAAACCTCAGCGTGTTGCTTTCATCATCCGGTGTTGACTGTATTTCCATAGGTCGCATGACCGAAGATGAAACCCTTCATCTGCAATGGGGTAATGAAAAAGTGATCTATGCCATCCCTGCCCTCCGCGATTTGTGGTATAAAACTTCTGCGGATCTTGACGCCCACCAAACGCAAAATGGCAAAGCACAAGAACGTTTTGAAAACTATAAGCATCAAGCTTTACATTTTAATTTTCCTGCTACATTTACCGGAATTCCAAAAGTGGATCCAAAAGGAAAAAAGCTACGCGTTGCCGTTATTCGAGAACAGGGAAGTAATTCTGAAAGAGAAATGGCCTATGCCCTACACCTTGCTGGTTTTGAAGTGATTGATGTACATATGACGGATTTAATTTCCGGTAGAGAAACTTTAGAGTCCGTTCAGTTTATTGCTGCCGTGGGCGGTTTTTCCAATTCAGACGTTTTGGGTTCTGCCAAAGGCTGGGCCGGTTCATTCCTCTATAACGACAAAGCCAAAAAAAGTTTAGATGCCTTTTTTGCAAGAGAAGACACCTTGTCCATAGGCGTTTGTAATGGTTGTCAATTGTTTGTCAGCTTGGGGCTACTGACGCCCGATCATGAGGAAAAACCAAAAATGCTGCACAACGATTCCGGCAAATTTGAATGCCATTTTACGGCTGTTGACATACAAGCCTCTCCCTCCATTATGCTTCAAGGGATGGAAGGCAGTCGTTTGGGGATATGGGCAGCGCACGGGGAAGGGAAATTTAGCTTTCCAAAGTCAAAAGATCATTATCAGATTCCTGCCACCTATCACATCGAAGCCTATCCCGCCAATCCCAATGGATCGGATTTTAATGCGGCCATGCTGTGCTCCGAAGACGGAAGACATTTGGTCATGATGCCCCACCTGGAGCGCTCTACTTTTCCTTGGAATTGGGGTTATTATCCACAAGGCCGAAAAGATCAAGTAAGTCCCTGGTTGATGGCTTTTGAAAATGCTTATCACTGGTTGGTGAAGCACTAAAAATAATTTTTTTTAATTGTGAAAAATATTTTAAATCGATTTTAAGCCTACTATCCCCACAATAGTTAGTGATTTTTTAAAATTTTCGGTACATTTAGTAACTTAATTTTAAAGACATGACACCCACAAGGCTATTTGAATTTATTGAATATCAGCAATCCAATCATCCTTTAGAAAAATCATTCACCACAAAAACGAATGGGAATTGGGAATCGGTTTCCTCGGCAGATTTTATTGCAAAATCCAAGGCTATTAGTGATGCATTAGTGAGTTTGGGCCTAGGAAGTCAGGACAAAATTGCCATGATTTCTTCCAACAATCGGACGGCTTGGAGCATTGTTGACGTTGGAGTTTTGGGAATAGGCGCTGTGAATGTCCCTGTTTATCCCACCATTTCTTCTAGTGATTATGAATACATTCTCAATCATTCGGAAAGCCAATATTGTTTTGTATCAGATCAAGAGGTCTATGACAAAGTCATGTCCATCAAAGACAAAGTTAAATCGCTTAAAGAAGTTTACAGTTTTGATAGCATTGTAGGCTGTAAAAATTGGGAAGAATTACTCCAAACAGGAGCTGAAGGGAAAAATCAATCTCAGGTTCAAACGCTCAGAGATGCCGTTCAGCCGGAAGATTTAGCGACGATCATCTATACCTCCGGAACTACGGGTACACCGAAAGGGGTGATGCTTAGCCACAGCAATGTGGTGTCCAATGTTTTGTCCAGCTCCAAACGACTTCCCCTTGAAATTGGAGGTGCCAGTGCGCTGAGCTTCCTTCCCGTTTGTCATATTTTTGAACGCGTGATTTTGTACATCTATATGTACAACAGTGTTTCGGTATATTTTGCAGAATCCTTGGAAACCATTGCCGATAATCTGAAAGAAATAAAACCCAACGTAATGACTGCAGTACCGCGTTTGTTGGAAAAAGTATATGATAAAATCTATGCGCGCGGCAAAGACTTGGGTGGAATCAAACAAAAATTATTTTATTGGGCGGTCAACATTGGTTTGCAATACGAACCCTATGGGAAAAATGGTGCCTGGTATGAATTTAAACTCAAAATAGCTCGCAAACTGATCCTGTCCAAATGGCAAGAAGCCCTAGGGGGTAATTTGGAGTTGATCGCATCGGGAAGTGCGGCTCTTCAAGCGCGCTTGGCAAGGATTTTTACAGCCGCTGGGATGACTTTGGTGGAAGGCTACGGCTTGACGGAAACCTCTCCGGTGATTTCTGTTAATGATATGCGCAATCATAAATTTAAAATCGGAACCGTGGGACAAGTGATTGATGGAGTTACTGTAAAAATTGCAGCGGATGGCGAAATCCTTTGTAAGGGCCCCAATGTGATGATGGGCTATTACAAAGAACCCGAAAAAACAGCCGAAGTGATGAGTGGTGATTTTTTCCATACCGGAGATATTGGAGAAATTGATGCCGATGGTTTTCTGCGGATAACCGACCGTAAAAAGGAAATGTTTAAAACTTCTGGCGGAAAGTATATTGCCCCACAAGTGATTGAAAACCAAATGAAACAATCCCTCTTTATTGAAAACATCATGGTCGTTGGTGAAGGGCAAAAAATGCCTGCTGCACTGATTCAACCCAATTTTGAGTACATCCAAAGTTGGTTGAAAGAAAAAGGAATCCAAGAAGTTTCAAAAGAAGAAGCTTGTATCCATCCCACTGTTTTGGAAGCCGTTCAAAAAGATATCGATCGTCATAATCAAAACTTTGGTAAATGGGAACAAGTCAAAGATTTCCGTTTGATCGCCGAAGAATGGAGTATTGACCAAGGGCACCTTACCCCTACCATGAAACTCAAGCGAAAAGTGGTAAAACAAAAATACGCCGATCTCATCACAGCGATCTATCAAGATTAAATAAACCCCTAAATGAAGGAGTAAAATAGTTGTATTTTTATTATGCATGCATAGTACGTTTTTTTATCTTTGAAAGAATGAAAAAAGAAACCTTTGACTACGCTTTGCGTTCGGCATGGAATGGAGTAAGTAAAATGTACAATAAGGAAGCCTCGTTTTTCGAATCTACCATGAGTATGGGTTTTGCCTTACTGAGTATCGATGCAGCGGGAACTCCTTCTACCACGCTGGGTCCCAAGATGGGAATGGAGTCCACCAGTCTGTCTCGATTATTAAATAATATGGAACAACGAAATTTAATCTACCGAAGTCAACATCCGCAAGACAAACGTAGTGTGTTGATTCATCTCACTCCCTTTGGAAAAGAGATGCGAGAAGATTCCAAAGCAGTGGTTCTCGCGTTTAATGACACTATACAAAACCAGCTTGAAGCTATTGAAATAGAACATTTTTACAAAGTGATTGACTGCATAAGAGAAACTGCAAAAACGTTTACCCACATCGAAAATAAATTACAAACAAATCCTAAAACCTAAAACAATGAGTCTTCAAAAAAATCAAATCAAGAAAGGGGGCGCATTTCTTATTGAAGAAACCCGTCCTGATGATGTTTTTACCCCCGAAGATTTTTCGGAGGAACAATTGATGATGAAATCTACACTTCAAGATTTTATCGATCGCGAAGTATGGCCGCATAAGCATCGCTTTGAAAACAAGGATTATGAATTCACAAAATCCTTGATGAAACAAGCAGGAGAAATGGGGTTTTTAGGAGTTGCAGTACCCGAACAATACGGCGGTCTGGGCATGGATTTTGTTTCAACCATGTTGGTATGTGACTATATCTCTGGAGCATCAGGTTCTTTGTCTACTGCATTTGGTGCTCATACAGGAATTGGAACACTGCCCATTACACTCTATGGAACTGAAGAACAAAAAGCCAAATATGTTCCAAAATTAGCCAGTGGCGAATGGTTTGGAGCCTATTGTTTGACCGAACCTGGCGCCGGCTCTGATGCCAATTCCGGAAAAACCAAAGCGGTTCTTTCCGAAGCGGGGGACCACTATCGCATCAGCGGTCAGAAAATGTGGATTTCAAATGCAGGTTTTGCGAATCTATTTGTAGTATTTGCAAGAATTGAAGACGATAAAAACATCACTGGATTTATAGTTCCCAACGACCCAGAAAATGGCATTACTCTGGGTGATGAAGAAAAAAAATTAGGCATACACGCATCCTCTACACGGCAAGTATTTTTTAACGAAACCCAAGTTCCTGTTGAAAATATGTTGGGAGTTCGAGGAGGTGGGTTTAAGATTGCCATGAATGCCTTGAATGTGGGACGTGTAAAATTGGGGGTGGCTTGTTTGGAAGCCCAACGCCGAAGTATCGGAGTTTCGGTGCAGTACGCCAATGAACGCATTCAGTTTAAACAGCCCATTTCTCAATTTGGAGCCATTAAAGAAAAACTGGCACGTATGGCGATGTCTTGTTATGCCGGGGAGTCTGCTGCCTACAGAGTAGCACATGACATTAAACAACGTATTGCTAATTTTGTAGAAACGGGAATTTCGCATCAAGAAGCGGAATTAAAAGGCGTTGAAGATTTTGCTATCGAATGTTCCTTACTAAAAGTAGGAGCCTCAGAAGATATACAAAACTGTGCCGATGATGGCATTCAAATTTTTGGTGGGATGGGATTCTCGGCAGAAACGCCCATGGAATCCGCCTGGAGAGATGCAAGAATTGGTCGAATTTATGAAGGAACGAATGAAATCAACCGGATGTTGGCCGTGGGAATGCTCCTTAAAAAAGGACTGAAAGGGCATTTAAAGCTGATGGAAGCCATCATGACGGCTGCTACATCACTTACGCAACCCTTCGAAACAACAACCAATAAACAAGATGCATTGGAAACTGCAGCGCAAATGATACATCAATCCAAAACCCTGTTTTTGGTATTGTTGGGTAATGCCGCACAAAAGTACGGGAACGAACTTGAGCAGCACCAGCAAATTTTACTTGACCTGGCCGATGTTTTAATTGAGGTTTATTTTGCCGAATCCTGTTTGCTTCGTACTCAAAAAAATATTCAAAGAAGCAGTGCAGAAGAACAAGTACATCCTATTGCTATGACTGTATTGTATACTTTTGATGCCGTTCAGCTGACCGCTCGTAAACTGAAAGAAGTCATCATTAGCATGACCGAAAATGAAGAACAACAACAACTGCTACAAAAATTACAGGAGGCCACTCAATACGCTACATGGCCTAATGTTGCCGCTTTGAAAACACAAATTGCAGATCATTTGATTAAAGCGAATCAGTACTCGCTTTAGGATTTGTCTGCTCATTTTATAAAACCGATCTTATGGATCGGTTTTTTTTTGTTATTTTTCTGAAAAATCCTACCATGAAAAATATTTTTACAGCTTTTTTATGCCTCTATTGCCTCGCCCTTTTCAGTCAATCGCCCCTTTATGACATCATTGAAAATGTTAGCCTATTACCGGTAACACCCATATCATTAAAATTTACACCATCGGTTGAGGATTGCCATTCATAGTTGATATTTGCTCCAGAAGTAGCCCCTGTAAGTTGAAGTGACGAGGGAATTGAGCTATAACAAATCGTTTGCGAACCAATAACATTTCCGGGAATAATTTGACTTTCAACTTGAATATTGATGTTATTGGTTGACAGAAGACAGCTTTGACCTGAATTAACCTGTGTATTGGTGGAGATTCTTCTGAATTGAGTGTTTTGCGTCAAATTTGGAGGGGTAAAATGACTTTCCGTTTCACCGGTAATATTCACCCAACCCAAACCATTGACATTTTGTTGCCATTGATAATTTATGGTTCCACGGGAAGCAAAAGCAAGAACACTCCCACCAATTCCAAGCGTTCCCGGAGAAGTATTATAACAAATGCTCATTGGTATATTGGTGTCAAGACTTCCAGGATTCAAATCACTCACTCCATTGATAAAGACCGTACTAAAGCGTTCACAGGTTCCAGAACCATTATACGCTACTCTTCTTCTAAAACGAGTTGTCGTGGTGATGGGCCCCGTATTATAAGTCTCAGCAGTGGCATCAGGAATATTTGTAAAAGTAACTCCTCCATCCGTTGATTGTTGCCATTGAAATAGATAATTACTCCCGGTTGGACCTCCTGATACCGTCAAATTAATTCCGGATATACCCGTACATACAAATCGATCGGCTTGGTCAATAGTTCCTCCTGTAAAATCTGGACCCGATACCGTTTGAACAGTAAAAGTGATCCTTGAAGTTAGAATAGGAGTTGAGGAATAATCATAATCAAAACGTATACCATAAAAAACATCTCCGTCCTCAATAAAAGATGTAGTAAAAACATTGTCGGTTAAATTAGATCGAACGATATCATCGACACCACCCCTTACTCTATGAAATTCATAGCCAGAACTAGATCCAGACACGATATCTAAAGTAAAAGTAACGGAATCTCCGTCACAAATGGTAATATTGGTAGTATCTCCCACCGAAGTGGTTATTCCAACGGGTGTTTGTCCCCAAAAAAATTGAACTCCTAGGAGAAGAAAAATTATGAAAAACCTTTTTGAAAAATTGTAATGCATTGGGGCGCATAGATTTGAACATCACAAATATAACGAAATTATTAAAATAAAATTGCGCTCTTTCGTTTATTAAAAGTTAGAGTAAATAAATTTTAAAAAAAAACTATTGCCCCTAGTAGTAATTATCAATGCTGATTCTTCGGTAATCACCCCGCTTGTTTCGCAAATACGGACTGAAGTCAAAAGTGAGGAAAACTTCAATTGTACTGGGGGAATAGACTTGGGTTTTAAGGGGGTTTTGGAAGGGGAAATTATATAGGGCTCCAAATTCAAAATTCTCATACGCCAATGCTACCGACAATCCTATATTGGTAAAGCCAAAACTTTCCGTTTTTCTAAATTGTTGATTGATGCCAAAAGAAAATTCTCCCAATTGCGCCTCTTGGGAAAGGAAGATATCGATATTGTCTCCCATTACGGAAGCGTTCATAAATGCCATAATAGTGGAGTAACGTGGCAAAATACTCCGGTCGTAGGGATTGACATCAAATTCATATCCTCCTTGTACTGCATATCGGATAGGCAGTTTTATTTCTACATTTTCGTTGTTGTAAGAAATATTGGGTTGGTTCAAATGTTTGATACTCACACCCGCCAAAAAGTAGGCGGAGTGTAATAGAAAAGAAGCTCCTAAATCCAAATAATTTGCGGTTCCAATCATCGGTGCCAAGGGGTCGCGAGATTCGGTTTGCAAATACCCCGAAACCAAAGACAATTGATCTTCAAAAATCAATTTTGAGGTATCCAAACGCGAACTCCCGATACCCAAGGAAACCGAGGGCAAGAGATACAATTCGTTGTCCACCTGAATTTTATAGACATAGCTGAGCGTGGGTTTGGTATTCACCATACCGGTATTGTCCATTTTTAGTGAATAGACATCCAATCCCAAACTGAAATTATCATTGTCAAAGGAAATTGCACCAAAAAAATACTGACTCTCAATTCGGTTGGTATTGACAAGTCCCAAGGAATTGTATAAAACTCCCGTTTTATTAATATTGTTCATTCCAAAAGCACTCGGATTGACTTTTTGCATAAACCGAGAATGGCTTACAATGACATCCTCTTGACCGAAACCAAAAGTGGTGGTCATAAGTAACAACACAAAACCGAGTAGCTCTTTTCTCATCTTATTATTGCAAAAGGATAAATGTTCCATCTTTGAATACTTCTTCGTCGTCTATCGTTTTACCGGTCACCGTATAAATATAATAGGGTGTAATGATAGGAGTCTTAGGTCCAGGCCATCCATCAAGCCCAACGCCCACAGACTCGGGATTTTTACCATCTTCTCCAACTTCTTCATGGAGCAAGCCTCCGTGAGCATCATATATACGAAGGACAATCTCACTTAAGCCATTGAAAACGGGTCGGAACGTATCGTTCCATTCATCTCCATTGGGAGTAAACACATTGGGAGTAAGTATGCTATAACCCTTTCCAATTTTTATGGTCTGCGTCAGTTCTTCCATACAACCCAAATCATTATAAATCCGCAGGGTGACATAATAGGTGCCCGAAATGGCGTATTCATGGATAATGGGTTCTGGAGAATTGCGTTCGATCAATTCGGTTTGGGTTCCGTCTCCAAAAATAAATTCAAACGTGTCGTATTCATTTTCCGAATTGTCTCTGAAAGTCACATCCTCGCGTGCCAAGAAAGTGCCTGCTTGCTCGTAATTGGTCGAGGTGAAATCAAACAAGGGGGTTCCATTTCCAATATTAATCTCTCTTGAAATTCCACAATTGGCAGCATTGTAAATTTCCAGCGTGGCAATTTCCACAGGACTATCAATATTGATGATGTACTGATCGGTTCCCACTATTTCATAAGTTACCGGAGTGTTATTGTAGAAGAAGGTGAGTGGTCCCGTATTTCCATCAAACACATCGACAAACATGGTTCCCGGTTGACCATTACACAAGTATTCGTCAACGATGGGACCTTCCCGAATTTCAAGTATATTTTCGTTTTCAACAGTGATGATGCCTTGATAATTTTGTGGTTCTGTACTGTTGTCACAATCCGTCACATCAACGGCGGTTATGGTATAACGATACAAGCCTTCCGAAAGATTGTTCAAATCCGAATAGCCCGTATAATTGGTCGTACCATTGGTTCCGTCCAAGGCGATCCAAACTGCTGAATTGGAGGAGGAATTCACCATTTGCAACTGGGTGTTTTCTGAGACAATCTCCAAATCCAACGCCGCTTGAGAGGATGTTCTGATGATAATTTCATACGGATTGGAAGCAACGTCCACCGTGGCAATAAATTGATCTTTATCATCGATGATATTGGTAAATTCATTGACCACAGAAAGTATGGGTTCGCTATTCTCCAAAGTGGTGTAAGAAATAGGAATGTCATTCAATTTGATGGTATAGACTTCCAAACTATCCTCTGCAGCCGTTACACCTTGGAAGAGTAAACGCTGCTCAAAGGCCACATCCGAAGACTGCTGAATTTCCCAAATAATTTCAAACGGAGGAACGGGCTCCAAAGGATCGGAGCTGACTACCTCAATATTGATCTGTCCATCTTCTGCATTAATTTCGCAGCTTACCGGCTGTGAAAAATCATTCCCCGAAGCTCCTCCAGTTCCAATGACTTCCAAATTGCCCAACTGTTTTGTGAAAGTAAATTCTATGGGAGCATCATTCCCATTTTCATCGGTCATGGAGCATCCGTTGGCATCATAAATCATTAACTCATAGGTGCCTGGAGAAGGATTGAAGTTTACGTTATTACTTAAGGTATTAATGGTGGAAACATTTTGTGTTGCGTCACTGGGGTAATAAATCCATGATAAACTAAAGAAAGATTCACCCGCTTGAGTTTGATAGGGCTCACCACCTTCAATCAAATATTGATCGAAGAATAAATCTTGATAAGTTTCATAACAGGAATCAATAGTAAATTCTGTTTCTCCGGAGTAGGAAATTGTTTCTGCCTCATCGATGGTGAAATTGAGTACCGCTATACATTCCGTTTGGATGTTTTGAACCACCAACTCATAATCTCCCGGATCAAGACTTTCGATAGCAATGGTGTTGGTTCTTAAATTGGGCGTATAACTACTTCCCACCGAAGTTGCGGCAGTACTTGTGCTGCTCGTTGTAGAAGTAGATGTGGAAGAAGTTGTCGTTCCTGTAGTAAAGGAAATACTTCCATTGACGGTACTTTCAAGAACATTAGAATTTAAAGTCAGCTCAAAGGCACTCGGATCTGGACTTAAAATATAAGTGCCATTGGATAGTTGGAATTGTAAATTCGAAGTGGGTTGATTACAAGTGATTTCATCAAAGACAATATTGTCAAATTGAAGCGCCTGAGGGTTGTCAATTTGGAAGATAGTACCTCCTTGGGTCGTGTTTTGAACTAAAGTTCCTCCACAGCCAGAACCGTCATTAATAATAGCTCGATAATATCCTGCATCCAATCCACTAATAATTTCCATTCCTGCCATTCCCGTCAAATCAGACCATTGTGATTGCGCTATTTGCGAAACATCTGAAAGCGAAATATTTAGCGTGGTAGCCGATGCTGTCACCGTTGATGCGCTGTCAATAATTTCGCCTTTTACGACGATTGTTGAGCCGTTTAATGTGGCGGATAAATCTGATATTTGATTGATGTTATAGGCCAATTGAGAAGCCACATCTTGAATATTGTTAAAGCTTGATGATGCCGTGGAAGTAGGATATATGGTTACAGAATCAACGGAAGTTGAAACAACCACCCCAATAGCACTTAGATCAGCTCCACTCACCGTTCCATTTAGTGCAATGGTAAAACTATCATAATTTACTGAAATTCGTTGCTGCCATAAAGGATAACCTGCATTATTTCCATCTCCTCTGTCGGGCCAAGTGACTGATATTGAACCACCCTCAGTAGCGGATATTTCATTACATCCGGTTGCCTGAGTCAGCACAGCCGTGGCTCCTAATCCATTGGAAGAATTGTTTAAAATAATATTGTTTAATTCTTGCGAACAGCCATTGGTATCGGTTACTTTAATATCGTAAGTACCTGCGGTGGTCAAATTCCCAATAGTGAGCGTGGTATCGCTGGGATCGTGTGAGGTATTTAAAGTAAAACCGCCTCCTTGTCGAGTTACGGTCACCGTATAAAAATCAATCACAGAAGAAGCACTATTTGTGGTAAGTGGAGACCCGCCACTAATATTTACAACAATTGATCCCAAACCACCACTACAAGGAATTTCGTTAACGGTATTTTCAGTGATTTGTAGCGCGCCACCAGCGGGCTCACTGATGGTGAAGTCAAGAGTGATTTGCTGTGCCGTGCTGCAAGCGTTGTTCGCATCTTCTACAATAAGCGTATAGTTTCCTGCAGCTAATTGATTTTCTGATATAACCCCTGAAGATGCTATGTAGGGCACGCCACCATTAATGGTATAGAGATAGGAATTTGAACCTCCATTGACTTCCATATAAAAAGAGCCTGTTTCTTCTCCCGCACAGAGAATATCGGTAATCGTGTTTGAGGCGGTAGCAAAAGAAATTTCTTCTGGATTGATGATTTTAAAATTCGTTGTAGTCCCTCCTACAGCACAATCTAAAATTCCTCCCCCATCATAAACTTTAACGTAATATTCCCCACCGGCATAATAACTTGCAGGAATTACATTATCTACAATTAAAATGGGATCGTCATTAACCAGTTGAAGGGTTACAGAGGACGTTTGAGGGATGAAGTACCATTCGTAAAAGAAATCACCAGTCCCCCCAGTGACAACCACCTCGAGGGTTCCGTCTCTACTGTCATAACAATCATTTGAAAAAGGACCCGGTTGTGACCAACCTACAGATACACCGGTTTCAACTGCTTTTATCTCAATCAATCCCGTGGTTGTTTCTTCACAGTCATAGTTTTGATCTGTAACCGTCAATTCGTATAGACCCGCATCTGCATTGGTAACATTTTTTGTGATATAGGTATCCCCCGAAGTGAGATTCGTCCACTGATAACTATAGTATCCTGATCCTCCCGTAATTGCATTAGTGCCTACAGTAAGCGTTCCCCCTGAACCGAAGCATTCCTCATCGGTAGTCGTAATCAAACCTTCATTTATGGTCAAGAAAGTGTCAATGGTAAATAACACTTCATCCACGGTGGTACTACAAGTGGCGCTGGATAGGACTAATTTGTAGGCTTGACTTTCTTCCAGACCTGCAAAATTAGCAGCGTAAGTATGGGATGCCGTAAGGGAACCGCTTCCGAAATATAAAGGTGAGTAACTATCAGAGGGTACATATAAATTACTCACAGCATCCAACTCATAGAGCTCTAAAGTGAGTTTATTGCCCGCAACATCCAACTGAGAGGGAGTGTAATAGGCATCTATGGGAACCGTAATGTCCCCATCACAGGTTTGGGATACCGTTCCCAATGAAATTGAAGGTTCTTCAATCACAAACTCATAGGTTGTTGGAACAGCAGGACAATCATTGACTTGAACTTCAAGATAATAGGTTCCCGCTTCAAGGTTGGATATGCTTAAATCAGAACTCACAAAACCATTGGGTCCTGTCCAGCTGTATTGATAATTTAAGGCTTCATTTTCAACCTCCGTTTCAACCACTGTAGTTCCAGTTACCGAAGAAGTTACGGTAGTGCCACTCGCCGTAAACCCAGTTCCGGCGGTGTCTGCCACCAATTGCAAATACACAACAGTACCCGTATCAACAACGCTTGCTGTCACAGCAATTGAATCAGCTCCCGAACCAAAATTCACTTTATCTCTTAGTTCTTCAAATATCGTCTGAGTGGTAGCCGCAGCTGGTACAATACTGGTAAAGGTTATCCCGTCAATAATAACACTAATTTGATCCCCCATTTGCAAAGTTGCACTGACGGATAACGTTACTTTATCTATTTGTGTAGTTGCCAATACTCCTCCCGAAATTCGCTTTTCAAACTCACTCTCTGGAGTGATTGGAATACTAATAGACGCGTCGTCAGCACCTTCACAACTCACATGTATTATATCATTCTCATTGATATAATCAGCATCCACTACCACCCCGGGAGTCACTTGAATCGATCCACTAAAGGAGTCTGTAAAGACACAGGTTCCATCATCAGAGGTGGCTGTAATGGTATAATAATAGGTGGTTAAAGTCGTGGCCTCGGTCGAAATTGATCCTTCTAAAACATAATTAACTTCATCCAAGGTGGGGCCTGGTGACGCGATGCTATTTCCGTCTATATCTGTCCACGAATCTACAATTCTTGTTGGAGTTCCCGAACTAAAGGAAAATTCAATATCAACAATATCTTCTCCATTACAAATCGCATTGGTTCCAATTTGATTTTGGGATACTGGAGTATCCACCACGATAACCAATTGTGGAATCACCGTAATGGTTCCTGTTAACGATGCCGCCAACTGATCACAAGCATTGCCATTGGTGGTAATCGTATACCCATAGCGAGTAGTAGTGGTGACCGAAGTATCGATCGTTCCAGAAATCGTAAATGTAGTAGAGGAACTGGAGCTCTCATACACCGCCAATCCTGGAGGCTGCCCACTCGTCCAACTCAATGTATAGCCTGTTGCCCCCCCTGACAAATCAAAAGTGATGGGATCCAAAGCACCCAAATCACATACGGTTTGTTCCAAAGCCCCAGAACCCGCAGCCAGATCGATGTAGTGGTTGGGAAGAACGGTGATACTCCCCGTTACTGTTGCGGAAGTCCCGCAGTCGTTTCCGGTGGTCGTTAAACTGTATATATAGACCGTTGTGGTGGTTACATCGGTACTGACAGCTCCTGAAAGGGTTATTGTATTACTCGCATCAACGGAAGCAGCAAGGGTTCCCCCTGGGGTTGCTCCTACCCAAACCAGTCCGGTGTATCCGGTTGCCCCACCACTCAAATCAAAGGTAATACTTGTGATGGAAGTGTTGTCGCAAATGGTCTGATTGAGGGTATTAGCAGCCGAGGACAAATCAATGGAATGCCCCGGATTGATGTAAAGTACGATGGTTTCTGAAGTCGTATCACAAGTACTAAAGCCGGGAGTTTCGAGGGTCAAACTATAACTCGCTGTTTCTGAAATATCTATGGTAGGGGTTCCGCTAATGGTAAATACACCTGTCACAGGAATGGCATCCGTCACTTGGATTTTAGCGTCTGAAACATAGGCAATCGTACCCCCAACATTTTCGCTGTTTACACGCATCCAGAAGACATACGAAAGATCAGTAGACTCCACGGTTATGACCCCAGCGGTTGCCGAAGCAGTCAAAGTGGCATCTGCATCGATTAGTGCAGCAAGTTGTTCGGCTATGTAAGTAATGGACTCTGTAGCGGAGGTTGTTTTATAGGAGAATGGCTTGGTGGTTCCATTTTGTAACACCCGTTCCACCCGATAGACTTGATTGATTGCAGTTCCGCTAGTAACTACCGTCAATTCAACCGAAGGAGTTGTCGTATAGCTAATGGAAGAATTAAGACCAACCGGTAAGGAGGAACTGGCCGTTAAAGTGATGTAGGGTACACTCACAAAATCAAAATCTAACTCCACATATTCGGACTCACAAATGGTCGTCTCGGAGGCCAAATCCGTGCTGACTTGTTCTAATGGATAAACCGTAATGGTTCCGGATATCGTCCCTACTCCTGTTCCGCAACCACTTCCTGTTGTGGTCAAGGTATAATAATATATCGTGGTAGTGGTTACTCCGGTGGCTAATGTTCCTGCCAAAGTGATCGTTGTCGATCCTGCAAGGTTGGCAGATAATGGTGAAAAACTAATTCCCGAGGGTGTCCCCGCTGGCCAATCCACGGTATATCCAGTTGCCGCTCCACCTAAACTAAAAGTGGTACTTTCAATGGTGGATTCTTCACAAAGTGCTTGATTTAGCGTAGAATCAGAAGTCGTTAAAGTAATGTATTGCGCCGGATCTAGTGTAATTACGGTTGAGACTGAAGCGGAAGTACAATTATCGCTTCCTACCGTAGCGACAGTTAAGGTATAAGACGTTTGTTCTGTTATGCCCACCGTGGGGGTTCCTGTCAGGGTCATTACCCCTTTTACAGGTGTAGCATCCGTTACCAACATACGTGCATTGTTAAAATGTGCTACCGTACCGGATTGATTCGTTTGATTGATACGCACCCAGAATACTTGGTATTGATAGATGGAAGCAATGGTAATCACACTGCCAGAAGCCGTTGCCGTATAGTCATCATCGGCACTAATAATCGTCGCAAAAGCCGTTGCGATGGCCGTAGGGCTTTCCGATCCTGTGCTGCTCAAATAGGTAAACGGACTGACGCTGCCGTCTTCTTCTATGATTTGAATTTGATAGGCCTCATTGATACTGGTGGCTGTGGCAACTATACTCAATTCAACAGTGGGCGTAGTAGAATAGGTGGTCACAACATCCAGTCCAAGCGTGTCAAGAGTATTTGTGGAAGTAATCGTCAAACCACTGATTCCCTCAAATTTATATTCCAAGCTAATGGCATCCGTGTCACATGCAGTAAAGTCAGCAGGAACAAAATAAATTTCTTGTTCTGGATGAACCGTGATGGTTCCCGATATCGTCCCTACTCCCGTTCCGCAACCGTCACCTGTGGTGGTTAAGGTATAAAAATAAGTTGTGGTAGTAGTAACCCCAGTCACCAATGTTCCCGCTAAGGTAATTGTACTTGTAGCTGCTGCTTCTAGGGCTGCTGATGTCGGTGTAAAACTTAAACCTGTTGGGGTGCTGTTATGCCATTCATAGGTGTAGCCTGTGGCAGCACCCCCCAAATAGAAAGTGGTGCTCTCTATGGCCGAGCCCTCACAAACCTCTTGATTCAGCGTAGAATCAGAACTGGTCAAAGTAATGTATTGCGCCGGATCTATTGTAATTACGGTTGAGACTGAAGCGGAAGTACAATTATCGCTTCCTACCGTAGCGATAGTTAAGGTATAAGACGTTTGTTCTGTTATACCCACCGTGGGG
>JABISF010000006.1 GCA_018699935.1 Flavobacteriaceae bacterium
TACATTTGGTATGTTTTTTTTTATGATATTCACAGAAAATAAATATAATATTTTTACAAGATACGATTTGCAATAGCATCAAAAAAATTACTTTCGTAGAAATGTTTATGAAAAAAAAATATCTTTTCCTCAGTGTGCTATCGGGGCTTTTATTTGCGGTCAGCTGGCCCACCTATGGCTTTGTGATATTGATTTTTGGAGCATTGGTACCCCTCCTTTTTTTAGAAAACCTAATCCGTGAGGATTCTTATAAACACAAGAAAAAACGTTTTTTTGCCTACAGCTATTTGAGTATTTTGATATGGAATGTGGGAACCACTTGGTGGCTCTATAACTCCACACTATTCGGAATGCTTTTTGCCATCTTGTGCAACACTTTGTTTTATGCCTTGCTGCTACTGCTTTTTTCATGGAGTCGAAATCGCCTGCCCAATAAATCGGCTTATGCTTTTTTGCTTTTTCTTTGGCTGGCCTTTGAAAAGCTTCATTTGATTTGGGATTTTTCATGGACGTGGCTCAATCTTGGAAATGCTTTTTCGGAACATATTTATTGGATTCAATGGTATGCCTATACAGGCACTTTTGGAGGCAGCCTTTGGGTCTTACTCATCAATTTGAGTTTGTTTCATTTACTCCAAAAAGTCTCCTTTCGAGTCCATCCTCAATTATTCCTCAAAAGAAGTGTACCCATCCTTTTGGGAATTGCACTCCCTATTGCTATTTCATTGCTGCTCTATCGACAGGTGGAGGACGTGGACGAAAAAATAGAAGTAAGCCTTTTGCAACCCAATATTGATCCCTATCAGACCAAATATCGATTGACCAATGCTGATTTTTTGACGCAAATGCAAGCAATGACGCAAGATCAGTTGAGCACTAGTACGCAGTATTTACTAACTCCCGAAACCTTTTTTGCCGAAGGCTGGGGGGAACGATTGATCGGCTTTGAAACCAGCCCATTGTACAATTCCTTACAGCGCTTTTTAGATGCATATCCGAACTTACAACTCATCACAGGCATCCAATTGTACAATGTCTATCGGCAAAAAAAAGCCCCTACTCCTACCGCCAATTTGGAACAAAATGAATTATGGGTGGATTATTACAACAGTGCCATGGCACTGAGCACAGAACAAGCCTTTGAAGTGTATCACAAATCCAAATTGGTGGTGGGCGTCGAAAACATGCCTTTTAAATCCGTTTTAAACCCCCTGTTGGGAAAAGTAATGCTCGATTTGGGAGGTACCGTTGCCAGCAGAGCCACCCAAAAAGAGCGAAGTGTGTTTACGCACCCGCAAACCACCTACAAGGCTGCCCCCATCATTTGCTGGGAATCTATCTTTGGAGAATTTGTAACCGGCTATGTCCGCAATGGTGCTGATTTTTTAGCCGTCATTTCCAACGATGCTTGGTGGAAAAACACCGAAGGACATCGGCAATTGTTAAGTTATACCCGCCTAAGAGCCATAGAAACCCGCCGCGATATTGCCCGAAGTGCGAATACTGGAATTTCAGCCATCATCAACGCTAAAGGAGAAATCGTTGCACAACTGGACTATAACACCGCCGGAGTGTTGCAGGGAACGGTCAGTCCCAGAGATGAAATCACCTTTTATGTACGTTATGGTGATCTTATTGCGCGCTGGTCGGCTCTCATTGCAGGACTACTTTTTTTACTTGCCCTAAGAGGTAAAATAAAGAAAGAAGAACCGTTGTAGCCTGAATGTGTATCAGCCCTCTATTTAATCAGAATTATTACCTTTGTAATGCTTTATCTAAATGAAGAAGAATTATGAAAGAGAATAAAGTCTACACCAAAACGGGAGACGACGGTACCACAGGATTATTTTCCGGAAAAAGAGTTCCCAAACATCATATACAAATTCAAGCCTATGGCAGTATTGATGAATTGATCGCTTGGCTGGGGCTATTAAGAGACCTTGAAGAATCTAAAGAAAATCACGATCGTTTGGTGAAGATTCAGGAAGAATTGATGGTGGTGTCAACACAATTGTCGTTGGCTTTGGGTACTTCCCTACCCGCCTACTTGCAGCCCATCAGCATGAGCTCGGTGGTTGCTTTGGAGCAAGAAATTGACCGCCTTACCGATTTGCTGCCCCCACTCAAACACTTTGTTATCCCCGGTGGAAATCCTTTGGTTTCTTATACGCATTTGGCGCGCTGTGTCTGCCGAAAAGCCGAAAGAGATATTACGGCACTCAATGAAGAAAAGCCTGTTGATCTCCTTATTTTTGCTTATGTCAACCGCCTTTCAGACTATCTTTTTACCCTCTCACGCAAGTTTGCACAAGACCTAAAAGTGAAAGAAATTAAATGGAACGCAAACTAAATTTGAATTTTTGTTGCACACATTTTATAAAAATCTATTTTTGCAAAAAAATGTAGGTTATGTATTGGACATTAGAACTCGCATCCTATTTAAGTGATGCTCCTTGGCCGGCTACCAAAGATGAATTGATTGATTTTTCGATTCGTACTGGTGCCCCACTAGAAGTGGTTGAAAATCTGCAGTCTATGGAAGATGAAGGAGATGTATACGAATCCATAGAAGAAATCTGGCCGGATTTTCCCACTGAAGAAGACTACCTCTGGAATGAGGATGAGTATTGACATTAAATTTCAATTAAAAAAAGTCTCGCCTAGAGGCTTTTTTTTTAATTACATTTGAACCTAATTAAAAGGCACGAGCCCACGAGCTAATGAGTATTTTAAACAGCATAATAAAAACCTTCGTTGGTGATAAAACCAAAAAAGACCTCAAAGATATCAATCCTTTGGTCGGTCAAATCAACCAACATCAAAAATCTTTTGAGTCCCTAAGTCACGACGCCCTGAGAGAAAAAACCGTCACCTTTAAACAACGTATTGCTGAAGTAAGAAAACCCTACGAACAAGCCATTGAAGAACTACAAGGGCAAGTCGTTCAAATCGCTGATATTGATCAGAAAGAACGCTTGTACGAGCAAATTGACCTGCAAGAACAAGAGGCTACCCATCGCATCGAAGCACTGTTGAACGAACTTTTGCCGGAAGCTTTTGCCGTTGTCAAAGAGACGGCGCGTCGTTTTGTACATAACACCACGCTAGAAGTTACAGCTACCCCTTACGACCGAACGCTATCGGAAACCTATGCTCATGTGAGCTTGAACGGTGATCAGGCTGTTTGGAGCAACTCCTGGGATGCTGCCGGAAAACCCATTACCTGGGATATGATTCACTATGATGTACAATTGATTGGAGGAATTGTCTTACATCAAGGAAAGATTGCCGAAATGCAAACCGGGGAAGGAAAAACTTTGGTTGCCACCCTACCCGTCTATTTGAATGCACTTACTGGAAAGGGAGTTCATTTGGTAACAGTAAATGATTATTTGGCGAAAAGAGACAGTGCTTGGATGGCTCCCATTTTTCAATTTCATGGGCTGACGTTGGACTGTATCGATTATCACCTTCCCAATTCGGAAGAAAGACGAAAAGCCTACCGCGCCGACATCACCTATGGCACCAATAACGAATTTGGTTTTGATTACCTCCGCGATAATATGGCCCACACGGCAGAAGATTTGGTTCAGCGCAAACCCAACTATGCCATTGTGGATGAGGTTGATTCCGTCCTGATAGACGATGCCCGTACTCCTTTGATTATTTCCGGACCAACACCCGAGGGCGACCGCAACGAATTTGATCAACTGAAAGGAAAAATTTCTGATTTAGTCACCAAACAACGCAGTTTGTTGAATGGTGTTTTGGCAGAAGCTAAAACCAAAATCAAATCTGGAGACACCAAAGAAGGTGGACTCCTGCTACTTCGTGTGTTTCGAGGACTTCCCAAAAATAAAGCATTAATCAAATTTTTAAGTGAAGAAGGCGTCCGACAACTCCTTCAAAAAACTGAAAATTTTTATATGCAAGACAACAATCGCGAGATGCACAAGGTAGACCAAGCCCTGTATTTTGTGATTGACGAAAAAAACAATCAGATCGATCTGACCGAAAAAGGAATCGAACTGCTTTCTTCCGATACAGATGACAAAAACTTTTTTGTACTCCCCGAAATTGGAGGAGAAATTGCAAAAATTGAGGCCAAATCCTTGGATCCCAAGAAAGAAGCCGAAGAAAAAGAGGTGCTTTTCAAAGATTTTGACGTCAAAAGTGAACGTATTCACAGCATGAATCAATTGCTGAAAGCCTACACCCTTTTTGAAAAAGACGTGGAATACGTACTCATGGACAACAAAGTAAAAATTGTTGACGAGCAAACCGGTCGTATCATGGAAGGGCGTCGTTATTCCGATGGTCTGCACCAGGCCATTGAGGCCAAAGAAAATGTCAAGATCGAAGCGGCTACACAAACCTATGCTACCATTACCCTGCAAAACTACTTCAGAATGTACAACAAGCTTTCGGGAATGACCGGAACAGCGGTAACAGAAGCGGGTGAATTTTGGGAAATTTACAAATTGGATGTGATTGAAATTCCAACCAATCGACCCATTGCCAGAAATGACGAAAACGATTTAATCTACAAGACCAAACGCGAAAAATACAATGCGGTGATTCAAAAGGTTACGGAACTCTCAGCCGCCGGACGTCCCATTTTGATTGGTACGACCTCCGTGGAAATTTCGGAACTTTTGAGTAAAATGCTCAACATCCGCAAGGTACAACACAATGTTTTGAATGCCAAAATGCACAAAAAAGAAGCGGACATTGTGGCCGAAGCAGGGAATCCCGGAGTAGTAACCATCGCCACCAATATGGCGGGTCGGGGTACGGATATCAAACTGAGTGAAGCCGTAAAAAAAGCGGGAGGATTGGCCATCATCGGGACAGAACGTCACGATTCACGTCGTGTGGATCGTCAGCTCCGTGGACGTTCCGGACGTCAAGGAGATCCCGGAAGCTCGCAGTTTTATGTCTCGCTGGAAGATAATTTGATGCGTCTTTTTGGTTCCGAAAGAGTCGCCAAAGTAATGGATAAAATGGGCTTGGAAGACGGAGAGGTCATCCAACATTCCATGATGACCAAATCCATTGAGCGTGCCCAGAAAAAAGTAGAAGAAAACAACTTTGGGATTCGAAAACGCTTGTTGGAATACGACGATGTCATGAATGCCCAACGAGAGGTGATTTACAAAAGACGTTTTCATGCCCTACAAGGGTCGCGTTTAAAGTTGGATGTGCTCAATATGTTGTACGATACCTGTGAGGAAATTGTACTGAATAACAAAGGTGATTTCAAAAACTTTGAATTCGAAACCATCAGTAACTTTTCCATCACTTCGCCCATAGATGCTGAAACTTTTGAGAAAACAGAGGAGGCCACTTTGGTGCATCATTTTTATGATGCCCTCTTGAAGCATTATCAGGAAAAAACCGAATTGAATGCAAAAATCGCCTATCCGGTGATTAAAGATGTATACGAACGTCCGGGAAATAATTTTCAGCGTATAGTGGTGCCTTTTACCGATGGTGTGAAGA
This sequence comes from Flavobacteriaceae bacterium, assembly GCA_018699935.1. Classification (GTDB taxonomy): domain Bacteria; phylum Bacteroidota; class Bacteroidia; order Flavobacteriales; family Flavobacteriaceae; genus MS024-2A. The sequence continues at coordinate 5,503 of JABISF010000006.1, forward strand.
CGCTCAATGTGGTGACCGACTTGGAACAGGCGTATACCTCCGAAGGAAAACAGTTGATCGAAGATTTTGAACGAAATATTACCCTTGCCATTATTGACGATGCTTGGAAAGTACATTTGCGCAAAATGGACGAGTTAAAACAATCGGTGCAATTGGCCGTGCATGAACAAAAAGATCCTCTTTTGATTTATAAATTCGAAGCCTTTGAATTGTTCTCCTCCATGTTGAGTAAGATGAATCGAGAAGTGCTTTCTTTCCTAATCAAAGGGAGTTTACCCACTCAAAATCAAAATGCCATACAAGAGGCGAAACGCCCCGTACGCAGCAAACAGCAATTGAAAACCTCTAAAGACAATGTACTCAACACCGAAGAAATGGCGGAACGCAGCAGATCGGTCGGTGCCGGAGCAAGTCAAGCTTCACGGCCCGTTGTAGAAACCATCGTACGAGAACAACCCAAAATTGGTCGCAATGAAAAGGTTACCATAAAAAATATAGCCACGGGAGCGACAAAAACCTTAAAATTTAAACAAGCAAAAATTCTTCTCGATCAAGGAGGTTGGGTCATTAGCTCATAATTTATTACCTTTCTAAAAAAGTTCGGTATGGAGGCTTATGCTGCCATTTTGCTTTGGGCGATTCCCGCATTTATGGTATTGGTTATCATTGAAATTTTTTATGGCCATTTTACGCATAAACAAACCTACACCTTCATGGACACGCTTTCGAGTTTGAGCTCCGGCATGACCAATATCATCAAAGACTTACTGGGATTGGCCATTGTTTTGATCCCCTATCCCTTTTTAGAACAAAAAATTGGTCTGTTTGACTTCAGCAATACCGTGTTGGTGTATAGTATTGCTTTTATCTGTATGGATTTTGCTTCCTATTGGGTGCATCGTCTGAACCACAAAGTAAATCTTTTTTGGAATACCCACATCATCCATCACAGCAGTGAGGAGTTTAATTTGGCCTGTGCCTTGCGTCAAACCATATCCAATATACTTGTGTTTCAAGCCGTTTTTTTGCTTCCCTCAGCGTTTTTGGGCGTGCCTCCAAAAGTCATCATAACACTGGCACCCTTGCATCTTTTTGGACAGTTTTGGTATCACACCCGTCATATTGGAAAATTGGGAATTTTAGAATATTTCTTGGTGACACCCTCCCAACATCGGGTACACCACGCAATTAATCCCATTTATATTGATAAAAACCTTTCTGCTATTTTTTGTGTTTGGGATCGTCTTTTTGGAACTTTTCAAGAGGAATTGGAAAGTGAACCCCCGGTCTATGGCACCCTAAAACCTGTCCGATCTTGGAATCCTTTATGGATAAATTTTCAACATCTTTGGGGCATACTGCAAGATGCTTGGCACACGCAGCGGTGGACGGATAAATTGAAAATTTGGTTTATGCCTACAGGATGGCGCCCTCAAGATGTCTTAAAAAAATTTCCTCGTTTCTCCTATGGCGACCCCGTAAACGATCAAAAAAAATATGCACCCCACTACAATTCCTTTTGGAAAAGTTTGGCCATTTTTCATTTTGTTGCCATCATGATTTTACTGCTTTTCTTTCTTTCAGAATTTGATCATTTTAGCAATTTAATACGCATCGGATTTGGGATTTTTCTTTTGCTATGTGTCTTTGGTTTTACTGCTTTGATGGATTTGCACAAATGGGCATTGGGTTTTGAGGTGTTTCGAGCACTGCTGGGCATTGAACTATTGTCGTTGCCCCAACTTGCTTTTTTCAACCAAGCGTACCCACTCTTTTACATTCTCTTTTTTATCTATTTTGGAGTAAGCCTTCTCCTGACCTATCGAGCATTTTTACAGCACCCCTCTCATCCTTTGACGCACTGAAAATGGAGCCACCATGGGAGTATCTGCTTTTGGGCCCTGCGCATCCTTTTCGAGGAGGAATTGCCAATACCCAACACCAATTGGCAAACGCCTTGATAGCGCAGCAAAAAAGCGTTCAACTACTGACTTTTACCCAACTCTATCCCCATTTTCTTTTTCCCGGAAAATCCCAATGGAGTAGTGAATCAGCTCCAAAAAACCTTGACATTGTTCGCCTGCTGCACACCTACAATCCCTTGACTTGGAAAAAAGCCATTGCTTACATCAATCAAAAAAAACCTAAAAAGGTCATCTTTCGCTATTATACTCCATTTTTAGCACCACTGTATGGGTTTATTGCCCAAGGGCTCCATCCCGACATTAAGAAAATCGCTTTAGTGGACAATTGGATTCCCCACGAACGCAAGCCTTGGGACTCCCTCCTGAATCGCTATTTTGGAAAACAAATGGATGGATTCACAACACTCTCTCCTTATGTTGCCGCCCAGATTGAAGCTGCCGGATATAAAAACAAGGTATGGGCAGGTTTTCATCCCATCGCCGAGGGTCTTCCCGTTCCCATTTCAAAAGCAGCTGCTCGTGAAATTTTGGGGTGGAAACATGAACCCCACACGGTGCTTTTCTTTGGTTTGATTCGTCCCTATAAAGGTTTGGATCTTTTGATCCGCGCTTTTGCAGAGGCACCACTAAAAAACAGCCCCATCCAATTGCGGATTGTGGGAGAGTGTTATGAAAATCCAAAAAAATATACGGACTTGGTGGATGCTTTAGAACTGAATAATAAAATTCATTTTCATTTTACCTATGCCGAAAAAGAAGCGATTCGCGACTATTTTTGTGCTTCAGATGTCGTTGCACAAACCTACCGAACAGCCACCCAAAGTGGCGTGACTCCCCTCGCCTATCATTTTGAACGCCCACTATTGGTGAGTGACACCCCAGGCTTACGCGATCCCATCCTGCAAGATCAAAGTGGAATCGTGGTCGAAAATACGCCTCAGCAGATCGCCCAAAAGTTGCAAACGCTTCTAGCTACAGAAACGGTTTCTCTTTATAAAGAAAATATTTCACGCGCCAAATCCAACTACCATTGGAAGGATTTTGTACAACAATGGGAAGCTGCTTTAGAATCACAATTTTAAAATCTGTGTCACTTTAAAGTCCTTTTTTCACAGAACACCTACATTTGTTGTGGAAATCAATTATTATGGGAGGGCATCATCATCACGACCATCACCAACACGATTCACAGAAGAATTTTAAAATTGCCTTTTTCCTCAATCTCGGATTTACAATTTTTGAAATTATCGGTGGACTCTATGTAAACAGTGTTGCCATACTTTCGGATGCCGTTCATGATTTGGGCGATAGCCTATCCATAGGAACCGCTTGGTACTTGGACAAAAAATCAAAAAAAGGAGCCAATGAAAAATATTCCTATGGCTACGCCCGCTTTTCGCTTTTGGGGGCTTTGATTAATTGTGTTGTGCTCCTCATCGGATCCCTTTACATCGGAAGGGAAGCCTTGGAACGCATACTTCATCCGGAAGCGACCAATGCCGAAGGGATGTTTTATTTTGCATTGGTAGGCCTTGTTGTAAACGGCTATGCGGCATGGAAAATGAGTCGTGGAAATTCGCTTAATGAAAAAGTCATTTCGTGGCATTTGATTGAAGATGTATTGGGTTGGGGAGCCATTTTGATCGGTTCGATAATCCTGTTTTTTTATGATTCGCCCTATATAGACCCCATATTGTCCTTGTTGATAATGCTCTATATTCTTTATCATGTCGTTCATAAATTACGCCAAACGCTTTTTCTTTTTTTACAAGGAACCCCATCAAAAGCGCATGTGGAGTCCATCAAAAATAAATTGCTAAAAATTGAACACGTACAATCCCTTCACGCCGTTCATATTTGGTCCTTGGATGGACATAATCATGTGTTTACGGCACATATTGTTTTGGAACACATTTCCACTTTTGATCGGCTTAAAGAAGTCCGTCAACAGATTAAAAACGTTTTAGCACCTAATCAATTTCAACATTTAACCATAGAAACAGAATTGGATCCGTCCAGCTGTTCATTAAACAAAAATCAATAATTCCATGGGAAAAGCAAAAGATTCTCTCACCCCCAAAACCACTGCCTTCATCAATGCTCAAAAAATGTTTTTTGTAGCCACAGCAGCAAAAAACGGTTACATCAATCTATCCCCCAAGGGCGGTGCAGAAATCAAAGTTGTGGATTCCAAAAAAATTGTTTGGTTGAATTATACCGGCAGCGGAAATGAAACCGCCGCCCACTTGTTACAACTGCCCCGCATCACGCTTATGTTTTGTGCTTTTGAAGGTCGTCCCAATATCTTAAGGGTTTATGGGGAAGGAAAATGTCACCACCCCGGAGACCCCAGCTATACCTCCTATATTTCACTATTTAAAGACACTGCAGGGGTTCGGCAAATTGTAGAAATCACTGTTGAGCGGGTAACCGATTCGTGTGGTTTTGGAGTTCCATTAATGCAGTTTCAAGGACATCGTCCGGAACTCAAAGAATGGATTGACAGCAAAGGAGAAGAAGGAATTAAAGCCTACTGGAAAGCCAAAAACGTAAATAGCATCGATGGTTTTGATACTGGAATTCGTCCTTACTTAGACCCCGAATAATCTAGGGAAGGGCCTCCACCTCGGCAATTTTTGCTTTAATGATGCGATTCCATACTTCATAACCCGCTGCATTGAGGTGCAATTGGTCTTTAACAAACCACTCGGTTTTGGGTTTTCCTTCGGAATTCAGATAGGTGGGAACCGTGTTTACAAAATATAAATTGGGCGTTTGCTCGCAATAGGATTGCATCAATTGATTCACCTCATTAATTTTACTCCAGTGGTTCCAGCGACTTTGGGTGGGTGTAACAGCGATTTGCAAGATGGGAATTTCGGGATGTTTTGCACGGACTTGCTTTACAAAATATTTAAACAGTTGCAAAACTTCTTTGGGTGTTCCGTCTTTGGGAGACCCACTGATGTCATTGGCTACAAAACACACGAGCATACGGATGGGATGATCGGCTAAAATACGATCCGTGAAAAAAATCATATCGCGAAAATGTGCACCTCCATAGCCTCGCTGAATCACATGATAAGGAGCCATGTCGGTCGCCAGAGTTTTCCACAAGCGAATGCTGGAACTCCCAATAAAAAGAATGGCATCCTCTGGATATTGGGTGCTCGCATCCAAAGCCTCAAAAGCCTCGATCTCGGGCAGTGCCCATGCCGCATCGGTTTCCTTATACTTTTGCAAGGGGGAGCATCCTATCATCCACAACAACAGGATGATCCCTAGGATCGATGAGGAGTTTAATTTAGAAAGTCTATACATCCGCTGGGCTTAAAGCTCATAATAAATATTCTGTGGTTACAAAATTGGAATCTTTGGAATGTAACATGGACTCCAAGATCTCATTATTGTAGGGCGTGTCTTTGGATGCCACAAAGGTTCTGATGGAAAAAGAACGCAGCGCATCATACACACTGAGTGTCCCTACCGCTGAATTTTTACGACCCGTAAAAGGATACACATCCGGTCCACGTTGGCAGGCAGAGTTTAGATTTACACGACAAACCAAATTGGCCAAAGCGTCAATCAGAGGACCGATCTTTCGGACATCACGACCAAAAAGACTCACTTGCTGCCCGTAATTGGAAGTCGCCATAACTTCTAAAGGTTCATTAATATCTTTATAAGCAATAATGGGAATTACTGGGCCAAACTGTTCCTCGTGATACACGTCCATGGTTTCATTTACCGGATAGAGTACTGCTGGAAATGAATAATTTTCGGACAATTGCCCTCCTTTTTTGTTCAATATTTTTGCTCCTTTGGCAACGGCATCTTTGATCAAATCTTGGATATAGGCAGGCTTGCCGGGTTCGGGCAGCGGGGTCAAAAACGTATCTTCCCAAGGCATCCCAAAAACCAGTTCGTCCACGGCTTTCGAAAAACGGCGATTGAATTCATCGACGATGGATTCATGGACAAAAAGTACTTTCAAGGCAGTGCAACGCTGTCCATTAAAAGACAAGGTACCGGAAATACATTCTTTAATGGTGTTTTCCAAATCGGCATCAGGAAGTACAATTGCCGGGTTTTTAGCTTCCAAGCCCAAAACCAACCGCAAGCGGTTTTTGTTGGGATGTTCGTCTTGAAGGGCAACGGCTGAAGAACTGTGTCCAATCAATGCCAAAACGTCAATAACTCCCGTCTGCATGATGGGAGAAGCAATTTTACGACCTCTTCCAAAAACAATATTGACCACCCCCGGAGGAAAACTTTCTTGAAAAGCTTGCAACAAGGGCGCAATGAGCAATACACCATGCTTGGCAGGTTTAAAAATGGCTGTATTCCCCATGATGATGGCGGGCACCAATAAACAAAAGGTTTCGTTTAAAGGATAATTGTAGGGCCCCAAACACAGGACGACTCCCAAAGGTCCTCTTCGAATATGGGCGTGAATACCGCCTTGTTTATCGAATTTTGCTCCTTTGCGATCTAAATTTTTATATGCTTCAATGGTATCATAGATATAATCCACCGTTCTGTCGAATTCTTTGTAGGAATCACTTTTATTTTTGCAGATTTCCCACATCAGCAATTTGACCACCGCCTCGCGATGTTGCTTCATTTTTTCGACAAAGGTTTCCATACACTTCAACCGTTCAGAAACTTTCATGGTAGGCCATTTTCCTTGCCCTCTATTGTAGGCTGTGTTGGCGGATTCCAAGGCTTCCAAAGCTGCTTCGGACTCCATGTCAGGAATGGTTCCTAACAAGGTGGGAAGCTGTTCGCCCTCAGCATTGACGGTGCGAATGGTTGAATATACTTCCGAAGTGGCCCCTTCCCAGGTTTTTAATTTACCGTCAACTAAATATTGCTTAAAATGATAGGGGGTGATTTGAAATTCCTCAGGAACTTGCATAGATGTATGCTTCATAGACTTTTTTTTGCGCTTTTTTAAAATAAAAAATTGAAGTTATGCTTTTTCATCCGATCTACCAAAACCTTTTCCAATCAAGCAAAACGAAAATTGGTAATCCCGTGGATGAGGATAGGAATGCTCTTTTCTTTTCCAAAAAAAATAAAAAAAAA
>JABISF010000046.1 GCA_018699935.1 Flavobacteriaceae bacterium
CCATTGGTTTCTTGAATGGCACGCATGGCATGCATACTCTCCAAGGACTGCCGAGTGATTTCATCTTCAAAAATGGAAGGAGGCACATTTCCCACCAAATTCGGTAATATTTTACACCGCTCCTCCGAAGATCGTTCGAGATAATCTTCCGGTAGTTGCTTCACAAATTTTTGAATGTCGGGATGCGAAATGATGGTTTCAAACACATGGTGGTGCACTCTGGAGTCCTGACGGATGTCCAAACTGGCAAAATGAAATCCAAAAAGTTTGATTTTATGAATCAAATCTTCCACCGCAGCGGCATATAAACCTTGATAGTTCTCATGAACCAAATTCAATATGGTTTCCATTTCCTGCAACATCCCTTCCTGGGTCAAGGCGGTTGGTTTTTCAGGATAGATCAAAGTGTTGTAAACCTTTGATTCCAATTCTACAACGCGATGTTCCACACCGGGGAAAGTGATTTTACCTTTCAATCGGCGTAAATCGCGATAATAGTTCCTGAGGATGGAATACCGAAGGCGTTCGGCGGTTTTTAGAGTGGTTTCGGGCGTAACGTAAGGATTTCCGTCCCGATCTCCTCCGGGCCAAAAGCCAAAATCAAAGATGGGATTATGAAGTTCTTCTTTGCCGTAAATATGTTCGTCCAGATAGTTGTAGATGGTTGTGGCAGATTTGTAAAAAACATTTTCCAAATACCAAATCAAACTGACGGCTTCGTCAAAAGGAGTGGGTTTTGTCTTTTTGTAAAAAGGAGTAATGCCCAATTGTGCCAACAAATCTTTAATACTTTCCAAATCATCTTTTGCAATGGCGTTGGACAACTCATTGATGATCACCAAAACATTATCCGGATAGAATTGGGTGGGATGCGCTGTTAAAACAATTCGCACTTTAAGAATCTCCATGTATTCCGTAAGCTCTTTGTGCAATTGTTTGTTTTCGGCTTCTTCTTTGATATGACGCACCGTACCAATACCGTGCATATTATTTACATAAGAAAAGGCTGCATCTTCAATGGCATCGAATAAAACAACTTGTCGTTCGATGTATTGAATAAAACGAAACAACAAGTCAAAGCGCTCTTTTTCGGAAAGTTCGGGCGCATATTTTGAAAAAAATTGGGCTACGATCTCTCGAGGATTTTGACTTAACGCATACTGTTCCTTACAAAAAGAGGAAAACAACGGCAACAATACCGAAGTATTCTTTATGTTTTCAAAAGGTAGGGTTAAGAAAAGGCTGTTGTAAATTTGAAATTTGGATAATACACGTTCTTTAAATCTTTCGATTTTGGGTTTTCTTGCCATCAAAATATAGGAGCTTTAAAATTCATTAAAAATGCGGTGCATCAATCTTTTCTTATCGTTGATGCTTTCTTCCATTGAAATCATGGTTTCCGTTCTGGAAACCCCGTCAATGTCGTCTATTGTAAATATTATTTCTTTTGCATGGAGAGTATCTCTTGCACGTACTTTGCAGAAAATATTAAATTTTCCTGTGGTGATATGGGCAACAGTCACATAAGGAATCTCGTTCAATGCCTCAATCACTTCAACGGTTTTGCTGGTGCGTTCCAAAAAAATTCCAACGTAGGCAATAAAAGAATAGCCCAATTTATTGTAATCGAGATTGAGTGACGAACCTCTGATAATCCCCGCCTCTTCCATTTTCTTTACCCGAACGTGAACCGTCCCTGCAGAAATTAATAGTCGCTTGGAAATATCTGTAAACGGAATACGGGTGTTGTCGATAAGAATATCTAAAATTTGCTGATCGACATCATCTAAATTGAATTTAGACATAAAACATTTTTTTTGCAAATTTAGTCGATTTCATTCAAATTAATTAGTGAATTGTTGACTTTATTCTTCTTTTATTGAAAATAACTCATTGAAGCTTAGATTTTCCACCATTTTTTCAAATTCAAATTCAAAAACCACATGGCGCAACTCTTCCGGAAGCTTGATTTTTCGATGCGCCTGTTGCTTTAAGGAATCTCCATAACAGTGGTAGGTAGGAATAAAATGCAATTTTTCAGCGTCCAATTTTTCTAAATATTGCAGGCCTAATTGCTGATTTTCTTTAATCAATCCCCTGTCATTAAGCTGAACTCCATCGATGATTAAATCCAAATAATCAGTACTGTTTTCGGGTATCGCAAGGTAGTCTTCCACACTGCCCTTTGATACTCCGGTGGCAACGGCTTGTACCAAAGTTTTTAAAGCCGTAAAAATATGTGTGCTGGTCTCCTCCCGAAAATAGTCGCCGGGGCAATGTCCGGATTCGAAAAGGATCGTAGGCGTGCCCAAAGCGGTGAAGGTATCTCCCACACAATTGATGTTGAATCCGTCGTCATACCGTCCAACTTGTTTGGGTATGCGGGTTTGCAGCATTGCATTCATTTGCGCAATCAACTTCATGGCGGTGGCACGTGCCGGAGTGATGGATCGTTGGGGGTCGGCTGAGGGCGCTAAAAAAGAAACACTGGCAGGGGGTCCATTTTTTCCGGCTCCATATAAGGTACGCTGGTCGTGAAGATTTAAACAGTAGTCTGGCGCAATACGTTTATAGGCGGAGCGCAACACTTTGCTCTCGGGTTGTGAAAGGGCAACTGCATCGCGATTCAAATCCACCGTGTTGGCATTGCGACGGGTATAGTCCAAACAACCGTCGGGATTCAGTTGAGGAATGATATGGAATTGACAGGCAGTGAGTAAATGTTTGTTTTCCTTTTCCAACAACCATGGAATCAATTTCAATAAAGCTCGGGTGGTTGTGGACTCGTTTCCATGCATTTGCGACCACATAAAAATTTTGATCGTTCCGGAACCTAAAGTCCATAGATGAATAGGAAGCCCTCGTACCGAAGTTCCCAATTGTTCTTGATGAACGCTCTTGGGAAGCTGCTTTAAAAACGGAATCAAATCTTGGGGAGGTAAATAGCGTCCTAATTTCATAGTTACAAAAGTAAGCAACATTAAGAATAAAATGAATTGATAAAAACGAAACGATTGTAACGTGAAGTTTTTTTTGCTGAAAAATAAGCGTCGAGTAGATCAACCCTTTCATCTGATTTTTAAAGAGTACTATAAATGTTCCAACTGTAAACAATCATCTGTTTCCATTTGTAAACAATAAAATCTATTAAAATTTGAGTTTATGGAACTTGAACAACAGTATTTGTTACAATTGTAAATGTTTTTGTAGGAATAATCTATTAATCTACTTGTTTTCAGCATTTTATGTGCCATGTGTGAAGTGATACTTCTATTAAATTTACTCTTAAATTCGTTTGTTTACATAAGTGAATTGCTTATCTTTACAGAACATCTTTATGATTGTTTACAATGTTAAACATTGAGAAATTTATTCTTCGTTTGGAAGAAATTATGGAAACACACCAACTTTCGGCGGCTGCCTTTGCCGAAAAAATCGGTGTGCAACGTTCTTCGGTTTCGCATATACTTTCCAAACGAAACAAACCCAGTCTGGAATTCATCTTAAAAATCCATCAACATTTTGATTCCCTTTCGTTGGAGTGGTTGCTCCTGGGAGAAAACAAAAGTTCCTCCCCCCTGCCCGAAAATTTTTCTGACAATCTTTTTCTAGAAGAAAAGATTCCAAGCGAAAGCAGTAACAAACCCTCGGCTGAAATCATTAAAAAGTCCATTGCAACTTCTGATAACCCAGAATTAATTCAAATCATACAGTTGTATAATGATGGAAGTTTTGATGTTTTTTACCCAAAATCTTAGTAATTTTATACCCTATGAAAAAAGGGCTTTTCGCTATTTTCCTCCTCCTACTCTCTTGTTATTCAACCGAACGAAATTGTTTGGAATTTCATCAAGGCACTTTTGACTTTGAAACCATCGTAAACGGTCAGTTGGACACTTCACGCTTTGTTCGGAATGGCACAACGGAAATTGAATATTATAAAGCACAAGTGGATACGGCAGATATTCGTTGGGTGAATGATTGTGAATGTATCTTGACCAAGCGAAATCCTACCTCCAATCAAGACAAGCGTCCGATTCAAATTAAAATCCTCACCACCCAAAAAAACACCTATACTTTTGAATACTCTTTAGTGGGAGACGCCAAAAACAAAAAGCGTGGAACCATAAAAAAAATAAAATAACAATGTTTACTCCCGAAATCATTACCGCCTTCTTGACCTTGACCTTTCTTGAAATTATTCTCGGTATTGACAATATTATCTTTATCTCTATTTTGGCGGGTCGCCTGCCAGAAGAAAAAAGAAAGACGTTGATTCGTACGGGCTTATTTTTGGCCATGTTTATGCGCATCCTGATGTTGATGGGTATCTCTTGGTTGGTGCATATGGAAGAAGCTCTTTTTTCTTTTGATAACGCTTTCTTCTCAAGTGCAATTTCCATACAATCCCTTATTCTTTTTGCTGGAGGTTTATTTTTAATTTATAAAAGTACTCGAGAAATTTACCACAAGGTTGAGCCCCACGATAATTCATCCGAACCTACATCAAAATCAGCTCCGAATAGTTATGCAAAAGCCCTTTTTCAAATTGTTTTGATCGACATCGTCTTTTCTTTTGATTCCATCCTCACGGCTGTGGGCATGACCAATGGATTGGCCTATGCTATTCCGGTAATGATCGCTGCAGTGGTAATTTCCATCTTTATCATGATTGGTTTTGCCAACCCCGTTAGTGCTTTTGTGAATAAGCATCCTTCCTTACAAATTTTAGGACTTTCATTTTTATTGCTGATCGGTTTTATGTTAATCGCCGAAGCAGCACATATTTCGCATACCGTTATTGGAGGAAACCCCATTGGTAAAATCCCCAAGGGCTATCTGTATTTTGCCATTGCATTTTCTTTAGGGGTAGAAATGCTCAATATGAAATTGCGAAAAGGTTCGGACTAAATGTCTAATTTGGTTTGGGAGTCCCCATCAGTAGCTGTATTGTCTGATGAAAGTGATTCTTCCTCATTGACTTCAATTTCATTTACATCCACATCTTCGGGGGGTGAATACGGCAGGGCTTCTTTTAAACGAACCGCTTTTATTTTTTTATCGGTAAGTTGATTTCCCAAGGCTTTGATCCCTTTTACAGCAATAAATTCCTCCGCATTGATTTCCAATTCGGGGGGTTGTTCTTTTCCTCTGGGCTTTTCAAATTCAATAGTCAAGAGCGGGCGCCAATCAAATCCGAGATAAACCAAGGTGCCATCTTCTTTCATAAACTCTTCTTCTCGAGTTTCATTTTCAATCAAAAAGCGTTTTAAGAAATAACGCTCTTTTTCAGGATCAAAATAAATAGCGGTAATGGGTTTTTGAGGAATCCATTTTTCAAGATGAATATCGTTTTCATCAAAGTGCAAGGTAACTTCGGGAGCAACTGCTCGTATGCTCCCCAGGTTGGTAGCGATTAAAAGTTTGTCTTCTCCTTTAAAAGCACCCAGTAAATCGCCTCGACCTTCCACATTCAATCTGCGGATGGGGGTGTCAAACCATATTTTGCGGGGTTGTAGGGTAGAAATTCCTTTTTCTTTTAACTCAATTTTACGAACGGCATATTTGGTGATAATATTCCCTCTGGCCGAACGCCCTTTGATTTGCAAGTCGGAAAAATCCAAATCCCATTTCAGCTTTTTGATACTTCCCACATTGCGCAGTAAAATACTCACCACCTCAGCCTCTCCATTGGGATTGGCACTAAAGTACAAGATTTCAGAACCCGCTTTTCCTTGGGTGAGATCATAGGGCTTATCGCGAGTAACTCCCGTCACTGCAAAACGCTTCATAAAACTAGTTCCCGCTTTTCCGTCTCGATAGATCATATTGTAAATCGTACGGTTGTCTTTTTTCTTAAAGACAGCAACATGGATGATGGATTTTCCCACAAAGACCTTACTGTCCACTTTTACGACCTGCATTTTTCCGTCTGCCGTAAACACAATGATTTCATCAATATCGGAACATTCACCGACTAATTCGTCTTTTTTTAATCCAATCCCAATAAAACCCTCTTCCCTATTGACGTAAAGTTTTTGATTGCGAACAACAACTTTTCGGGCGTCCACATCGTCAAAAATTCGTATCTCCGATTTGCGTTCCTTGCCCCCACCATAGGTAGTGCCAAGATGCTTGAAGTAACGAATGGCATAATCAATCAAGTGGTTAAGATTGTTTTTTACTTCTGCAATATCACCTTCCAAGGCTTCAATCTTTTGTTGCGCCTTGTCCAAATCAAATTTGGAAATCCGTTTGATTCGAATTTCGGTAAGTCGCACCAAATCCTCTTCAACTACAGGACGTTTTAAATGTGCAATATGTGGCTTCAAACCCTCGTCAATCGCATTCAAAACACCTTCCCAAGTTTCTTCTTCTTCAATGTCACGATAGATGCGATTCTCAATAAATATCCGTTCCAAAGAGGCATAATGCCATTGATTTTCAAGTTCTTGCAACTGTACTTCCAGCTCAAGTTTCAACAACTGGACGGTGTGATCGGTAGAGATTTGCAGCATCTCTGTAACCCCCATAAAGTGGGGTTTGTTGTCGATGATCAAACAGCCCAAAGGAGAAATGGAAGATTCACAGGCTGTAAACGCATACAAAGCATCGATGGTTTTGTCCGGTGAAATATCACTGGGCAAATGCACCAAAATCTCTACTTCTGCAGAGGTGTTGTCCTCTATTTTTTTAATTTTAATTTTCCCAGCGTCATTGGCCTTGATGATGCTTTCAATCAAGCTGGAGGTCGTCGTGGAAAACGGTATTTCAGTGATGACCAAAGTGTGCCGATCCAATTGACTGATCTTGGCACGAACCCGTACTTTTCCCCCACGGATGCCGTCATTATAGTTTTGTATATCAATGATGCCACCGGTTTGAAAATCGGGATAAATTTCGAATTTCTTTCCTTTTAAATGCTTGATGCTGGCCTCCAATAGTTCATTGAAATTGTGAGGAAGGATTTTGGTGGACAAACCCACGGCGATACCTTCTGCCCCTTGTGCCAATAATAAAGGAAACTTAACCGGTAAATGAACAGGTTCTTTTCTTCTGCCGTCATAGGAAAGTTGCCATTCGGTCACTTTGGGACTAAACACCACTTCCATTGCAAATTTGGACAAACGCGCTTCAATATATCGTGAGGCGGCGGCACTGTCTCCGGTAAGGATATTCCCCCAGTTCCCCTGCATGTCGATCATCAACTCCTTTTGCCCAATTTGTACCATGGCATCTGCAATACTGGCGTCTCCATGGGGATGGTACTGCATCGTATGCCCCACGATATTCGCTACTTTATTGTAACGTCCATCGTCTAAATCCTTCATGGAGTGTAAAATTCTTCGCTGTACGGGTTTCAAGCCGTCTTCTATGGCTGGAACTGCTCGCTCCAAGATTACATAAGAGGCGTAATCAAGAAACCAATCTTTGTACATCCCGGTCACTTTTACCAACGAATCGTTGGCTGCATCTTCCGGTTTTGCTGAATCTTGAATTTCGTCCATAGCGTTGCTAAAATACTATATCGACCCTAGAATTCACTAGGTTTTTACGGGAAGAAATTAACAAATTGTAGTTGAGAAATAATTCTGATCGTTTTACCCCACCTGCTCCACTAAATCCAATTCCACTTTTAGGTTGTCAATAATAAATTTCTGACGATCTTGGGTGTTTTTACCCATATAGAATTCTAATAAATTTTCAATGGTCGTGCTTTTGTCCAACATGACCGGATCAAGGCGGATGTCTTCTCCAATAAAAAACTTAAACTCGTCGGGGGAGATTTCTCCCAAACCTTTAAAACGGGTAATTTCCGGTTTTCCTTTCAGTGTATTTACAGCCTGATTTCGCTCTTGTTCACTGTAACAATAAAAAGTTTGTTTTTTATCACGTACTCGGAACAAGGGCGTTTGGAGAATGTACAAATGTCCTTCTTTTATCAGCTCCGGGAAAAATTGCAGGAAAAAAGTAATCAATAACAAACGAATGTGCATACCATCCACATCAGCATCCGTAGCAATGACAATATTGTTGTAACGCAAATCCTCCATATTGTCTTCAATGTTCAAAGCGGCTTGCAGCAAATTGAATTCTTCATTTTCATAAACAATTTTTTTGGACATGCCATAACTGTTGAGTGGTTTTCCACGCAAACTAAAAACGGCTTGGGTATTGACGTCCCGAGATTTGGTGATGGAGCCACTGGCCGAGTCGCCCTCTGTAATGAAGAGTGTGGATTCCAAACGGCGATCTTTTTTCAAATCTGGAAGGTGCACCCGACAGTCTCTTAGTTTTTTGTTGTGCAAATTGGCTTTTTTTGCCCGTTCGCGTGCCAATTTTCGAATCCCAGAAAGTTCCTTACGCTCCTTTTCGGCTTGCATAATTTTTCGCTGTATCGCTTCTGCAACCGCAGTATTTTTATGTAAAAAATTATCCAGTTGTGTACTTAGAAAATCTACGATATAGGAACGTACAGAAGGCAAGCCATCTCCCATTTCGGTGGAGCCCAATTTGGTTTTGGTTTGCGATTCAAAAACGGGCTCCATTACTTTGATGCTGATGGCAGAGATGATGGATTTTCTTATGTCAGAAGCCTCGTAGTTTTTCCCAAAATGCTCGCGTATGGTTTTTACCAAACCCTCTCTAAAAGCCGCTTGATGCGTCCCCCCTTGGGTGGTGTTTTGACCGTTGACAAAGGAATGATACTCCTCGCTATATTGTGTTTTACTGTGAGTCAGTGCTACTTCTATGTCATTCCCTTTCAGATGAATGATGGGATAAGTTAGGTCGGATTCGTTGGTTTGATCTTCCAATAAATCTTTCAAACCGTTTTCTGAAAAAAACTTCACCCCATTCAGGTCTATGGTCAATCCGGGATTCAGATAGACGTAATTTTTCAACATCCGTTCGATATACTCCAAACGGAATTTATAGTTTTTAAAGATTTTTGAATCCGGTCGAAAAACCACTTTGGTGCCTTTGCGTTTGGAGCTGCTTTGGGCTTCCGTTTCTTCCAAAAGGTTTCCATATTCAAAAGTGGCACTTTTGCTTTGCTGTTCTCGGTTGGATTCTACTCTAAAGGAAGAAGATAAGGCATTGACTGCTTTGGTTCCCACTCCATTCAATCCTACCGATTTTTTGAAGGCAAGGGAATCGTATTTTCCCCCTGTATTCATTTTAGAAACCACATCGACCAGTTTTCCCAAAGGGATGCCACGACCGTAATCCCTTACACTCACTTCTCCTTCTTTGATGGAAATGTCAATAGTCTTTCCGGCACCCATAACAAACTCATCAATACAATTGTCGATAACTTCTTTGACTAAAATATAAATCCCATCATCGGGGGAAGACCCATCGCCCAATTTACCAATATACATACCCGGTCGTAGGCGAATGTGTTCTTTCCAATCGAGGGAGCGGATATTGTCTTCGGTGTATTTTGTTTGTTCTGACATGATGTGCTAATATAAATATTGCTCAAAGAACCTAAAATGCTTTGGCGGTCAAGAAATCAACAATTATCGATCCTTTTTTGTTAAAAAGTTATTTTCATTTCTAAAATAGCAGAAGTAGTGCGCCAATCAATTACATTTTTCTATATTTAAAACAAAAATCATGCGAATATTTATCTTAACTCTAGTAAGCACCTTTTTTATGACTGCCTTTACTTCCTCGCCCATGCCGGACAACAGCAAAGGGCCTTTGGTACACACCGTATTTTTTTGGTTAAAAAATCCGGACAATGCCGCCGATCGCGCGGCCTTTGAAACCGCCATCAAAAAATTAATGGCCACCAATCCGCAATCCATTGGAAATCATTTGGGAACACCCGCCGCCTCCGAAAAAAGAGATGTGGTGGACAATTCCTTTACCTATTGTTATGTAATGACTTTCCCTACTTTGGAAGCACAGGACACCTATCAAACGGATCCTACGCATTTACTTTTTATTGAAGAAGCTTCGCATTTGTGGGAAAAAGTGTTGGTATATGACTCGCTATCCATCACGGATTAAACATATGTTTTTATTGAAATATTAAGGAAGGAAGCTGTTTTATACAGCTTCTTTTTTTGTGCACGAATGAGCCAAAAGGAAAATAGCAACCCAATAAGTGCTTAGAATAAGAATCCCCGATCCGGCGAAAGATTGATAAAATTTATCCAAAGCGATTAAAGCATCCGAAATAAGAAATAAGGACACCGCCCCGCCTATTGCTTTAAAGGAAGGTTTATCAGCGTTTAAACGCAACGCAATTCCTTGCCAACTCATCAGCACGATTACCGTCATATAAAGAATCACCGGAACGAAAAGCGTTCCCAGTTGGGGTGCCGTTAATACTAAAACAAGTGCCGCAAAAAGAACCAAAATCAGTCCCGTTTTTGGGGGCCATTGCCATCCTTGTTGACTTTTGAAAGCCGCAATAAAAAACAGATGCGCGATCAAAAAAGCGGATAATCCAAAAACAAAAAACGAGGGAAAGAGCAACAATACATCTCCTATCAAGCAAAAAAACAAGCCCCATTGGATGCGTCCTCGATAGTTGTTATAAATATGCGCCGAAAAAAGAAATGTAAGACTGCCGATTAAGATCGTGGTGAGTGGCTTGAATACAAAGAAAAGCACTTGAAAATTGAAGAAATCAGCACCGATGGCCAATAAGGCGGATAGTAGAATAAGGGCGGTAAATAGTTTTTGATTCATTTACCACAAGATACTTCATTTATACATTAAAACGAAAATGCATAACATCGCCATCTTTTACGATGTATTCCTTCCCTTCGACTCGCATTTTTCCGGCTTCTTTCACTTTAGCCTCAGTGCCATAATGAACAAAATCATCGTAAGCAATAACTTCTGCGCGTATAAATCCTTTTTCAAAATCCGTATGGATTACCGAGGCCGCTTGTGGCGCAGTGGCTCCCACAGGAATCGTCCACGCACGAACTTCCTTGACCCCTGCAGTGAAATAGGTTTGTTGATTGAGTAGGCTGTAGGCACTGCGAATCAATTTGGCAGCTCCAGCTTCTTCCAGCCCTAAATCCTCCAAAAACAATTGTCGTTCTTCAAAGGAGTCCAATTCGTTGATATCTGCTTCTATACTCACCGCGAGAATAAGAATGGCTGCGTTTTCGTCTGCAACTTTTGCCTGAACCGCTGCCACATAATCATTTCCTGTTTTGGCTGCATTTTCATCCACATTGCAAACATACATTACGGGCTTATCGGTTATGAATTGTAGGGGTTTGATATAAGTCAATCGCTCTTCTTCCGAAAAGTCCATGGCTCTGACGTGTTGTGCTTGTTCCAAACCTTTTCGAACAGCCTCCAAAACAGCGACTTCCTTTTGTGCCTCTTTATTGCCGGTTCTAGCTGCACGTGACACTTTTTCGAGTTTCTTTTCCACCGTCTCCAAGTCTTTCAGCTGCAATTCGATGTCGATGGTCTCCTTGTCTCGAATGGGATCAACGCTCCCATCCACATGTACAATATTGTCATTGTCAAAACACCGAAGCACGTGTAAAATGGCATCGGTTTCTCGGATGTTTGCTAAAAATTGATTGCCCAAACCTTCGCCTTTACTGGCACCTTTCACCAATCCTGCAATATCAACAATTTCCACTGTAGCAGGAACGACGCGTTCTGGTTGAACCAATTTTTCCAATTGTTTTAACCGCTCATCGGGAACATTCACAACCCCAATATTGGGTTCTATCGTACAAAAAGGGAAATTTGCACTTTGCGCTTTGGCACTGGACAAACAGTTAAACAAACTCGATTTTCCAACGTTTGGAAGTCCAACGATACCTGCTTTCATGGATTATAATTTCGGCAAAAATAGGGTTTCTTTTGTATTTCTTTTTATCAATTATGCGTTAATTTGGTACACTAAAAATTATTAAAATAGACTTAAAGCCTATGAAAAAACAATTGATCATCCACGCCGATGATGCCGGATTGGCATGGTCTGAAAACCAAGCCACCCAAAAAGGAATGCTGGAAGGAAGTATAAGTTCGTGCAGTCTGATGGTGCCGTGTCCTTGGTTTTACAATATGGCGCAGTTCTGTTTACAAAACCCAGAATTGGATTATGGAATTCATCTAACACTCACCGGGGAATGGAAAAGCTATCCTTTTCGGTCAGTTTTACCACCGGCTCAGGTTTCCAGCCTGTTGGATGAAAAGGGACATTTTTATCCCAAACGAAATCAATTTTTAGAAAAGGTAAATGCAGCAGAAGCCTATCTTGAATTAAAAGCTCAAATTAACCGGGCGCTCTCTTTTGGGCTTGCTCCCTCCCATTTGGACTCGCATATGTTTACATTGGGCATGCGACAAGATTTAGTGGACGTCTATAGACAATTGGGAAAAGAATACCAACTTCCCATTTTGCTCAGCAAAAAGCTCATTAATTTAACTGGGGCGTCCGCCGACACTATAGATTTGGGCGATGCCACGGTCTATGAACAAATCTTTATGGGCGATTTTGAACTCTTCAATGGGCAAGGGCTGGCCAGCTATTACGACCGTGTGTTGGACAATTTGCCAGAGGGACTCTCGTTATTACTGATTCATCCGGCGGATCGGAGTGCCGAAATGGATGAAATCACCATCGATCATCCTAATTTTGGCGCAGTCTGGCGTGCAGAAGATGCTACCTATTTCAGCAGTGCGCATTGTCGTGAAAAAATAAAAGCCAATGGTATTGAGCTGGTACACTGGGGCAGTCCTGACGTACTTAGTCAGTACCGTGCATAAAGCGTTGTTTGCCGAGCAAAGTCGTTTCGGATTCCACATGGTCTTCATCGGGGATACAACAATCGACGGGGCAAACGGCAGCACATTGGGGTTCGTCATGAAAGCCTTTACATTCGGTACATTTGTCCGGTACTATAAAATAAAACTCATCGGAAACTGGGGTCTGAAAAGCCTCTGCATTGACCGCTTTTCCATTGGGTAAAACAACATCTCCGGTCAATTGAGTGCCGTCTTGAAAACGCCAATCTTCTGCGCCTTCATAAATCGCTGTATTAGGACATTCGGGCTCGCAAGCGCCACAATTGATACATTCGTCGGTAATGATTATCGCCATCGCAATTTTGTTCCTTAAATTTGCGCAAATGTAAGGCTTATATTTTTTTAAACAAATTAAATGGAACAACTCGAACAACGGATTCAAGCATTGTTAAATCTCGGGGAATTATTGGGAAATTACAAACTAGGAAATCCCTCCGATTCAACGCTTGAAAAAGCCGTTGAAGCGGCGCTAGCCAACAACCGTTGGTTTACCGAAGCAAGTATATGCCTTATGTTTGAAGCCTGGGCAACCGCTTTAACCAAAGCCAAGCTTCAACAGTGGTTGGCACCTTATGCCCTTCCCCATTCTCAACCCAAAACAGTAGCACTCATCCTTGCAGGCAACATTCCTATGGTGGGCTTTCATGACGTTGTGAGTGTTTGGGTCAGTGGGCATCAGGCTGTGGTAAAAAACTCTGCTAAAGACCCTTTTTTGATTCCTTGGATGACTCACTATTTAGAAGCACAAACAGGGGTTCCCCAATTTCGTTATGTAAAAGAGAAAATCACCGATTTTGATGCCGTTATTGCCACCGGATCCAACAATAGCGGGCGTTATTTTGAATATTATTTTAAAGACTTTCCTCGGATCATTCGAAAGAACAGAAATGGAATTGCTGTGCTTTCCGGGCATGAAACCCAAGAAGAACTTTTGGGTTTGGGACGAGACATACTACAGTATTTTGGTTTGGGTTGTCGCAATGTTTCAAAAATCTATATTCCCAAAGACTATGACCTCAATGGTGTTTTCGGAGGGCTTTATCCGCATGCAGCGGTAATGGAAAACAACAAATACGCCAACAATTACGATTATAATAAAGCTGTTTGGTTGATGAGTGAATTCGATTTTTTGGAAAACGGTTTTTTTATGATTAAAGAAGATACAAGCTTTGCTGCACCCATTGCATGTTTATATTATGAATATTACGATACTATTGATCAAATAAAAACCATGCTCCAGCGCGACAATGAACAAATTCAATGCCTCGTGAGTCATTTGCGACTCCCCAACGCCCTGCCCTTCGGCACTGCGCAAAGCCCACAACTGTGGGAGTATGCGGATGATGTGGATACGCTTAAATTTTTATTAGAAAAAATTTAAGTAGGCTGGAGTACTGTTAACAATTCTGAAAAAAAATGCAGCCCAATCCGTTGTTTTCTTGATACGAATTGCAATATTTGCACCTTATAAATAAATAGCTATCATAAATCAAAATAGAACTCTCCTGATTTTGTAAATATAACACCTTATGAAAATACATAATTTTAGTGCCGGACCGTCTATTCTTCCTCAAGAAGTCATGCAGCAAGCTGCCGCCGCTGTACAAAATTTGGACAATAGCGGATTATCCCTTTTAGAGATTTCACACCGTAGCAAAGCTTTTGTTGCTGTGATGGACGAGGCTTGCGAAACAGCGATTCGACTCACTGGATTGGAAAACAAAGGTTATAAAGCCCTTTTTCTGCAAGGTGGTGCAAGTCTTCAATTTTTGATGGTGGCCTACAATTTATTAGAAAACAAAGCAGGCTATGTCAACACCGGAACTTGGTCCTCCAACGCTATTAAGGAGGCAAAAGCCTTGGGAACAGTCGTTGAACTGGCTTCGTCCAAAGAACAAAATTTTAATTATATCCCCAAAGGGTTTGATATTCCCTCGGATTTGGACTATGTGCACCTAACCACGAACAACACCATTTTTGGTACCCAGCTTAAAACCATTCCAGAAACTCCAGTGCCTTTGACGGCCGATATGAGTTCTGATATTTTTTCTCGAGAATGGGACTATTCAAAATTTGATTTATTTTATGCCGGAGCACAAAAAAACATGGGTCCTGCAGGAACTACTTTAGTTATTATTAAAGAGGCTTTGCTCGATAAAGTCAGCCGCCATATTCCCTCTATGTTGAAGTACAAAACACATTGGGAAAAAGACAGTATGTTTAATACGCCTCCCGTTTTTGCGGTATATACATCGCTCTTAAATCTTCGTTGGGTCGAGGCTCAAGGAGGCTTAAAAGCACTTGGCGCAAAAAATGCCGCCAAGGCAAGCTTGATTTACGATGAGATTGATCGCAATTCCAAATTTGAGGGTTTTGCTGCCGTTGAAGATCGCAGTGCAATGAATGCCACCTTTAATTTGGTCAACCCGGATGATGCCGAAGCTTTTGATAAGATATGGAACGCCGCCGGAGTGAGTGGTCTGAAAGGACATCGTTCGGTTGGAGGCTACAGAGCATCCATGTACAACGCACTTTCAATTGATAGTGTTCAAGTATTGGTGGATTGCATGCAAACCCTAGAAGAAAATTACTAAAAATATAATCTCAATAGTATGAAAATTTTAGCCAACGACGGAATTTCACAATCCGGTATCGACGCATTGACCCAATCGGGATTTGAAGTCATCACTGTAAATGTTGCTCAAGAGCAATTGGTCGACTATATCAACACCAATAATATTGTTGGGCTTTTGGTGCGCAGTGCTACCACCGCCCGCAAAGAACTTATTGATGCGTGCCCCAACCTAAAACTCATCGGTCGCGGGGGCGTGGGTATGGACAATATTGACGTGGACTATGCAAAATCAAAAGGTTTGCATGTGATTAACACTCCAGCTTCCTCTTCGGCTTCTGTAGCAGAATTGGTTTTTGCGCATTTATACGGCGGAGTACGCTTTTTATATGATGCCAATCGCAATATGCCCTTGGAAGGCGAATCGAACTTTAAAGGTTTGAAAAAGGCTTATGCCAAAGGCGTTGAACTCCGAGGGAAAACCTTGGGGGTCATTGGTTTCGGTCGAATCGGTCAAGAGGTAGCGAAAATAGGTTTGGGTGTGGGCATGAAGGTTGTTTATACCGACCCTTTTATGGGAAAAGCAACGGTCAATGTTAGTCTCTTTAACGGAGAAAGTATTGCTGTACATCTCAACAGTGACAGTATGGATCAGGTACTCGCCGAATCCGATTTTATCAGTTTGCACATTCCTGCACAAAAGAATTATGTGATTGATGCTGCAGCCCTTGCCAAAATGAAAAAAGGTGCCGCTTTGGTCAATGCTGCTCGTGGCGGTGTGGTGGACGAAGTTGCCTTGGTCGCTGCCTTAGACAGTGGTCATTTGTCTTTTGCTGCTTTGGATACTTTTGAAAACGAACCTCGTCCGGAAGTGCAGCTATTGATGCATGCTAAAATTTCCTTAACACCTCACATCGGAGCAGCCACCCTCGAGGCGCAGGATCGTATTGGTGAGGAATTGGCGGCCCAAATCGGTCAACTACTTAAATAAGTTCTATTGTATTTTGATCGGTTAAAAGCAAAATGGGACATCCAATCCAACGTCCAATTTGTAATTATTTTTATCGTTTTTGGACTTACCGGCTCGCTGAGTCTTCGCGTTGCTAAACCCGTATTACATTTTTTCCATATTACCTTAGAAAATTTTCAAAGCCTGCCACTCGGCGGGCTTTGGTATTGGACGCTTCGAATCCTTATCATTTTTCCCGTGTATCAAATCCTCCTACTTTTGATCGGCACCGTTTTTTTTCAATTTAAATTCTTCTGGAATTTTGAAAAGAAAATTCTCCGTAGGATAGGATTTAAAAGGTTTTTTAAGGAGGAGTAGGGTTTCCTTTTTATTGATAATATTTTAAAATTTCCTCATGCATCTCGATGCTAAACAGGCCTAATTCTCCCCCGCTATCGTGTGTTTGAAGCGAGGACTGAAATTATTACAGCCTCAAAAAACATTGTTTTTGCGACCCAATACCAAGAAGATGAGGTTTATCCTCAATACAGAAAAATCATAATAAGGGATTATAAAATTCTTTACAAGGAACTTGAGAATTAAATTTATATCATGAATGTGATTTGTTTATTAGCAAAATAACTGGTTACACCCGCTAGTGTGCGTCTAGCTGTCGGTAGAAAGGTTTGAAACCTATGCTGTTTTCATAGCTATCTGAATCCCCGTTACCCATGATTACAAAAAAGGAATGCTTGTTTTGGATCAAATCAGAACGGTAGATAAGCTTAGAATCATCAGGTTTTATAAAAAACTTACCCCCAACGAAATAAAGAAATGCAAAAGTGTACTTAAAGAATCCTACGTCGATTAAAAAATCATCAAATATTTAATCTTAATTAAAGCTTCATCGAGCTTGTCGAGATGAACCTACAATATCAAATTTAAAAACTCATTTCGGGTATCGGTTTCTTTAAAAGCTCCTCTAAACCCGGAAGTGGTGGTGGTAGAATTTTGTTTTTGAACCCCACGCATCATCATACACATATGACTGGCTTCAATCACCACGGCCACTCCAAGGGGGTTGAGCGTGTCGTTGATACAATCCAAGATTTGTTCGGTCAATCGTTCTTGCACCTGCAATCTTCGTGCAAAAACATCCACCACTCGGGGTAACTTACTCAGGCCTACAATATGCCCATTGGGAATATAGGCAATATGAACTTTCCCAAAAAAGGGCAACAAATGATGCTCACAAAGCGAATAGAGCTCAATATCTTTAACAATGACCATTTCGCTATAACTTTCTTCAAACATGGCACTTTGCAAAATCTGCTTCGGATCCATTTCATACCCCTTGGTCAAAAACTTCATGGCTTTGGCAGCACGTTCTGGGGTTTTTAACAAACCTTCTCGTTTATGATCTTCTCCCAAAAGCTGCAAGATATCTTCGTAATTTGTCTTTATTTCGTCAGTGATTGAAACAGTATCGATGTTAAAATTTTCGTCCATGTTTATTTTTATTATTTAATATAGTCTTTAAAATAAGTTTCCAATTTTTGAATCTTAGGAGTGATTACAAAGGCACAATAGGATTGTTCTTTGTTTTGGTTGTAATAGTCATAGTGCTCCCCCTCCGCCTTGTAAAACGCTGTAGCTTCCATAACTTCGGTCACTATGGAATCCGAAAAAACGTTGGCGGTTTCCAATTGTTTGATCAATGATTCAATCACCGTTTTTTGTTCGGGCTTTGTATAATAAACCCCCGATCGATATTGGGTTCCTACATCGTTGCCTTGGCGATTCAAGGTGGTGGGATCGTGCGTGTTAAAAAAGATAAACAACAATTGAGTCAAAGCGATTTTGGTTTCTTCAAAAACTACCTGTATCGCTTCCGTATGCCCGGTTCTTCCGGTGCAAACTTCCCGGTAGGCAGGATTTTTAATGGTCCCGCCAATATAGCCTGGAACGACTTCCAAAACTCCATCAATACGTTGAAAAACGGCTTCGGTACACCAAAAACAACCGCCTGCTAAATAAATTGTAGTGTTCAATATAAATCTTGTTAAACAAATATACTTAATATTTAAACGAAAGTCGCTGTGCTTAAACGAAATATTAGAATGGAATAGAAAAGAACACTATTCTACAACATCAGAGGCTTGTAAAGCATACAAAAAAGAAGTACTTTCGAAACTTCGATGAAAGAACTCATTCAAGCTCGGCAAATATCAAAACACTATGGAGCATTACAGGTGCTCTCTGAAGTGCAACTGGAAGTTGCCGAACAGGAAATTGTGGCCATCGTAGGGCCTTCGGGAGCAGGAAAAACTACTTTGCTCCACATCTTGGGAACGCTCGACCAACCGGATAAAAACCCATCCACATCACTTACCATTGACGGACAAAATACCGTGCAAATGAGTGATAAAGTTTTAGCCGCTTTTCGTAACAAGAATTTAGGATTTGTCTTTCAATTCCACGAATTATTACCGGAGTTTACTGCCTTAGAAAATATTTGTATCCCCGCTTGGATTGCCGGAACGCCCAAACCTGTCGCAGCAGAAAAGGCGCTAGAACTGTTGGCCACTTTTGGGCTTTCGGACCGCGCTGCGCACAAGCCCACTGCTTTATCGGGTGGAGAACAGCAGCGAATTGCTGTAGCCCGCGCACTCATCAACAACCCTAAAATTATTTTTGCCGATGAACCCAGTGGCAACTTAGATTCTGAAAATGCTGCCCATTTGCACGAATTGTTTTTTCAATTGCGAGAAGAACGAAAATGCAGTTTTGTCATTGTCACGCACAACGAAAGTTTGGCCAATCGTGCCGATCGGAAAATCGTATTGAAAGACGGAAAAATTATTGCGTGAAAAAAGCCGCTTTACAAACCTTTCTCGATGAAAAATCACTCGAATACGAAAACAAGCTTTTTTTAGAACAAGATCCCATTCAAATTCCGCATCAGTTTAGTCGAAAAGAAGATGTTGAAATTGTGGGGTTTATTACCGCAACCATCGCCTGGGGAAATCGATTGAGCATTGTTAAAAGTGCCCAACACTGGATTGCATTGATGGATCACAGTCCTTATGATTTTATTTGCCAACATCAACCCAAAGACCGGGAACGATTTGCCGCTTTTGTACATCGAACGTTCAACGGAATTGATTGTACCTATTTTATGCAGGCATTACAACAAATTTATCTTTATCAAGGCGGTTTGGAACCTCTTTTCGCAACGCCCCCTGAAAGCAGTAATACGTGGAATAGCATCCATCATTTTAGAAACGAATTTTTTAGCCATCAGCCCGAAAAAAGAACCTTTAAGCATGTTTCTGACCCTTTGAAGGGAGCCGCTTCCAAACGGCTGCATATGTTTTTGCGATGGATGGTTCGCCCAGCCACCAAAGGCGTGGACTTTGGTTTGTGGAACAGCATACACTCCGGGCAATTGTCTTGCCCCTTGGATGTTCATACGGGAAATGTAGCTCGTGCCTTGGGTTTGTTAACACGCAAGCAAAATGATGCCAGAGCTTTGGCTGAACTAGATCAAAATCTCCGGACTTTTGATCCTCACGATCCCGTCAAATACGATTTTGCGTTGTTTGGTTTAGGAGCTTACGAGGGGTTTAAATAGGATTACCATCTGTTAAAAAATCATAGGGCATTCTTCCCTGATTAATTTTCGCTTAAGTTTCGCAAATAGTTTCTTATTTTTGCAAAAGCAGAGAAAATGCGCAGCCTATGAAGATACTCCTAAAGAATGCTACCATAATTCATGCGCAAAGCCCTTTTCACAACCAACAGAAAGACATTTTAATCGATACTGGAAAAATTGTTTCCATCGAAGATCATATTGAAGACCAAACCGCAAAGTCCCTTCAACTCGAGCAGTTGCATGTGTCCACCGGTTGGTTCGATCCTAATGTATCTTTCGGCGAGCCCGGTTATGAAGAACGAGAAACCATAGCCAATGGACTTGCAACTGCTGCGAAAAGTGGATTTACTTCCATAGTGCTAAATCCCAATACCCTACCGTTGGTAGATTCTTTTGCAGATGTCAGTAATTTGATCAATCAAGGAAAAAACCATACCACCCAGTTGTTGGTGAGTGGAATGCTATCGGAAGGTGGTTTGGGGCAACAAATGGCATCGCTAAGCGATATGCACCAGGCGGGTGCTGTGGCTTTTGGAGACTTCAAACAATCTTTGGACAACCCCAATCTGCTTCGCATTGCATTGGACTATGTACAAACGTTTGACGGTTTAATTTTGGCCTACCCCATCGATTCCCATCTCAGCAATCACGGGCAAATGCACGAAGGAAAAACCAGCACACATCTAGGAATTCGTGGAATTCCACGAATTGCTGAAACGGCAACCCTTGCTAGGGATCTTCAAATTCTTGAATATACCGGAGGTAAACTCCATATTCCGTTTATTTCGTGTGCCGAAAGTGTTGCCCTTATCGCTGCCGCCAAAAAGAAAGGATTGAATGTAAGTTGCGGCGTCGGGATCCCCCATCTTTTTTATACCGATGCGGTTTTAGCCGATTTTGATGCCGTCTATAAAATAAATCCCCCACTGCGTTCCAACGAAGATCGACAAGCTCTACGTGAAGGTTTGTTGGAGGGAACCATCGATATGGTGACCAGTATCCACCAACCCATCAACATTGAATACAAACAATTGGAATTTGAAAATGCCTTGGAGGGAAGTATTGGGCTGGAAACCGCTTTTGGAGTTTTAAACAGTATCTTTACTTTAGAAAAAACCATAGCCTTCCTTACAAGAGGAAAAAAACGTTTTGGGCTGGGCGAATCTAAAATTGAGGTGGGTGCCGCTGCAGATTTAAGTCTTTTTAACCCTAAAAAACGTTTTACCTTACAGCAAAAACAACTGCATTCATCCTCCAAAAACTGTATGTTTATCGGTGCTCCATTAAAAGGAATTTCCCATGGTGCAATCTATCATAACGCACTGACATTGAACCATGATTGATCCACAAACGCCATTAAAATATCAAATTCAAGAGCCCAAAATCAATGCAGAAGATAAATCTCCTGCGATTTTTCTTATCCACGGTTATGGTAGTCATATGGATGATCTTTTTGCTTTTGCCCCCTATCTATCTGACAAACACACAATAATTGCATTGGAAGCTCCCTTTTCCATGGGTCCCGATAGTTATGCTTGGTATGCCTTTGAGTATGATGAATACGGAGGGCTGCAAGCCAATAATGTCCAAGCGATGGAAGTCATTGCGTGTTTAATTGTGAATATCAAGAATTTGTGTAGAGATCACGCTTTGGAGGAAAATGATTTAACCTTGTTGGGTTTTAGTCAAGGTGCCATTTTAAGTTGGGCAATCGCTTTGCAGCAACCAAATTTTATTCGAAGAGTGGTGGCACTCAGTGGTTATATCAACAGCGATTTTGTTGAAAAAATACAACCCGAATTTTTAGTTTATGCTGCCCACGGCATTAACGATCTTGTAATTCCGATCGAAAAGGCGCGCAGCAGTATCGCAGTTTTGTGCGAAAAATATCCCAATATTCACTACCAAGAATATGAAGATGGGCATTCCGTTTCTCAAGAAAATTTCACCCACCTTTTGGATTGGTTGGGAGCGACTGATCTTTAGGGCTGGAGCAGCAACATTTTTTCTATCGAAAATTGAATTTTTGAAGTGGGACTGTTTTTGTAAGACAACCACATTTCTCCCCTGTGGCTCCCATCAGTAAAGCTTGCAATAATCCATTCTGTATTTAAAACGTGGACTTTGTCGATGAGTACTTTTCCCCAATCATTGGGAAGATTGAGCTGTTTTTCAAGCGTACCGTTTTCATTCCAGAACAACAATTGACTTTTAATGTTTTCATAGTATTCCCGTTGATTGGATTGCTCCTCCCCTGTTTTTACTAATGAAAAAAAACGTTGCTTGTCCAAATCCTCCAAAGCCGTTTCTAAGCTGCTTTTTAAAGCCGTGATCTGTTCGGCTTTTTTGGCTAATAAACTTTCTTGTTGGGTTAAAATTCGATTGGAATTGACAAATTGAAAAATCAAGATTATCAAAACGAAAAGAAATAAATAGAGTACAATTTTATACTTCATAAAGGGTTTTAAAAAGAAGTTATCGTTAAGGTGTCATAGGCCAAAAAAACATTTTCGGGTAGCGATTGAGACACCTCGTCATGAAAGCCTAAGAGATGACTGATGTGAGTAAAATAGGTGCGTTTGGGCTGTAACTGCTCCACCAATTGCAGTGCCTCCTCTAAATTTAAATGACTGGCATGGGGTTCGATGCGTAAACAATTGAGCACTAAAACATCCAAATTTTTAAGCTTTTCCTGACTTGGTTCGGGTATGGTTTTTACATCGGTCAAATACGCAAAATCATCAATTCGAAATCCTAAAACCATCAATTGGTTGTGTAGCACCGGAATCGGAATTACTTCTTTATTTCCAATGGTAAAAGGGGTTTCCGAAATTTCGTTTAGATGCACTGATGGAGCTCCGGGATATTTGTTTTCGTCCGACAAAATATACTCAAAACGTTTTTTAAGATTCTCAATCACCCGCGCATGGGCATAGAAAGGAATATTTCCTTGTTTAAAATAAAATGGGCGAATATCGTCCAGACCCGCCGTATGATCGGCGTGTTCGTGGGTGAATAAAACCCCATCCAAATGATCGCAATCCACACGCAGCATCTGCGCTCTAAAATCTGGACCACAATCAATGACAAAACGATACTGTTCCCATTCCAGTAAAACAGAAACGCGCAGTCGCTTATCTTTTTCATTGTTACTTAAACAAACAGGATGATTACTGCCAATGATAGGAACTCCTTGTGAAGTCCCAGTACCCAAAAAGTGAATGGTAAGCATATAAAAACAAAGGTAATTAATTACGGGCATATAAATCTAAGTTCGTATTTTTGTTGAATAATGAAATAAAACCCTATGGAAGTAGCTGTTCTTGGAGATAAAGGATTTGACAACAAGCCATCTATCGAAGCGAAAGCCCTCCGAATAAATCTTAATCCCTACATCTACGGTACCTTTGCGGAAATTGGAGCAGGACAAGAAGTGGCAAGACATTTCTTTCGTGTGGGTGGTGCTTCCGGCACCATTGCAAAGACCATTAGTGCCTACGACAAAAACTTTAGTGATACGATTTATGGAGAAGAGGCCGATGGTCGTTATGTCACTGAAACCCGATTGGGCAAAATGCTCGATCATGAAATGACCTTGTTGGAAGCTCGAATACCGAAAGAGCAACGGTCAAATAAAATGTTTTTTACGCTTGCCAATACGGTAGCTACTATTGATTTTGCCAAAAAATTTATGGGGCACGGTTGGATGGGTATCCGCTTTCAAGTCACCCCAGAGGAACCTTACAGCAATATCATATTGCATGTACGCTTTCACCAAACAGAAGCACGACTGCAGCAAGAAGCCCTTGGAATTATGGGTCTAAATTTGGTCTATGGTGCATTTTACAAACATAGCAATCCCAATAAATTTCTTCGTTATCTCTACGATCACATTGATCAGGATGCGATTGAAATTGACACCATCAATTTTTCCGGACCACGCTTTGAGCATGTCGACAATCGCTTGATCAGTTTGCAATTGATTCGCAATGGCATGACCGACGCCGTTATGTTTGACTCCAATGGCAACAATATTCTTCCTGCACGGATTTTGTACAAGAAAAATATCTTAGCTTTCCGTGGGAGTTTCCGTCCTGTAACCTTGACCAACAGTGATATGTTTGAAAAGGCTCACGAGATTTTTACCCGAGAAGAAAATGTAGACTTAGAAAAAACCGAGGTGATTTTTGAAATCACACTTTCCAACTTGCGCGCAGAGGGTGAAATTGATGAGAAAGATTTTATGGATCGTGCCAAACTATTGTGCTCTCTTGGCTATACAGTGATGATTTCCAACTTTAAGGAGTACTATCGTTTGGTCGATTATTTCTCCAATTACACCAAAAATCAAGTGGCTTTGGCGATGGGAGTCAATAATTTTGTGGAAATTTTTGACGAGCATTATTATCAAGATTTGAGCGGTGGAATTTTGGAAGCCTTTGGGAAAATGTTCTACAACAATTTAAAAGTTTACCTCTATCCCATGTGCGATGAGGTTACGGGAGAAATTGTCAATTCCAATAATTTGAAACTTCATCCGCGCATGAAAGATTTCTACAAATTCTTCAAATACAACGGCAAAGTGGTCGATATTTTCGACTACGAACCCTCCTACCTTTCTATTTTTTCAAGAGAGATATTGCAACAAATCAAAAATGGAGAATCCGGTTGGGAAGAGAAACTCCCCAAAGGAATTGCGGATATGATCAAAAAAGAACAAATGTTTGGCTATACGAAATCAAGCCCAAAAATTACTGCCGAATAGCAGTTCGTTATTCCAAAATTTGTTGGGCGTGTTCTTTGGTCTTCACTTTGTCAATAACACGTACGATCACTCCTTTTTCATCAATCACAAAGGTCATTCTGTGAATACCGTCGTATTCTTTTCCCATAAACTTTTTGAGTCCCCACACTCCAAAACCTTGGATGAGTTCTTTTTCGGTATCGGCCAAAAGTGGAAAGGGAAAATCATACTTATCGACAAAATTTTTCTGCGCTTTTTCGGTGTCTGCACTCACGCCCAAGAGTGCATATCCTGCCGCTTGAAGTTCTTTATAATGATCGCGCAAACTGCACGCTTCCGCAGTACAGCCTGGCGTATTGGCTTTGGGATAAAAGAAAACAATCACTTTTTTTCCTAAATAATCTTCTGAACGATGAAGATTTCCCAAATGGTCGTTCACTTGAAATGAGGGCATAATATCTCCTGTTTTTAATGTATTCATAGCGTTATATTTTTTTTTAAATCGTATTAAAATAATTTTTGCGTTTGCGTTTGCATGAGTCAAAAGTAGTTGCAATAATGCTTTGTACTTAAGCTTGCTTTTGTATTTTCGAATAAACAAAAATATCTGATGAATCAAAAAGAAAAAGTGGCTTTTATCATGGAAACCTTGGATGCGCTCTATCCAGAAATTCCGATTCCCCTAGATCATCAAGATCCCTACACCCTATTGATTGCTGTTTTACTTTCGGCGCAAAGTACGGATGTCCGGGTGAACCAAATTACCCCTTTACTTTTTGCCCGAGCGAGCACTCCTTCAGAAATGGTAAAACTTAGTGTAGAAGAAATTAGGGAGATTATCAAGCCTGTAGGCTTGTCGCCAATGAAATCCAAGGGTATACATGGATTGTCACAGATTCTATTAGACCAGCATCAAGGCAAAGTCCCCAACGATATGGAAGCATTGGAGGCACTGCCAGCAGTAGGTCACAAGACAGCGAGTGTCGTCGTTTCACAAGCATTTGGCGTCCCTGCTTTTCCTGTTGACACCCACATCCATCGACTGATGTATCGCTGGGGGCTGAGCAATGGAAAAAATGTGGTACAAACCGAGAAAGATGCAAAACGAATTTTCCCTAAAAACAAATGGAATGAATTACATCTTCAAATGATTTGGTACGGAAGGGAATATTGTCCGGCGCGAGGATGGAAGCTTGAAAAAGACAGTATCACTCAAAAAATAGGACGCAAAAGTGTTTTAAACGCCTATTATAAAAACCATTAATTTTGCAACAATTGCAAATTATGTTGGGATTCTTTGGTGCGGATGTAGGCTTTTGAAAAAGCTAAAATACGTTTTACCACGATGGGTCGTGGAGCGTCAACATTCGGTACATCAAAATTTTTGCTAGTGTAGTTTTTTGCCATAGTTTATTGTTATACTTTGATAACGGACAAAAAACCATAAAATTGTTAATGGGTCAGATAAATTTGATTTTCCTCAATCAATTTTCGAAGGTTAATAATGGCATAACGCATTCTACCCAAGGCAGTATTGATGCTCACATTGGTGTTTTCAGCGATTTCTTTAAAACTCATGTCTTTATACAAGCGCATCACCAAAACTTCTTTTTGATCTTCTGGAAGTTCCTGAACCAAGCGTTGAAGGTCTTTTGTTACTTGATCTTGAACCAATACTTTTTCTGCGTTAGCAGCGCCATCGTCCAAAAACTGAAAAATATCAAACTCATCTGTATTTTTCACCGTGGGAATACGATTGCTCTTTCGGAAATAATCGATAACTAAGTTGTGCGCAATCCGCATAATCCAGGGTAAGAATTTTCCTTCTTCATTGTACTGATTATTCTTCAATGTTTTGATTACTTTAATAAAAGTATCCTGAAAAAGGTCTTCAGCAATATCGCGATCGTTGACTTTAGAATTGATGAAATTATAAACTCTATGTTTATGTTTTTCAATAAGAGATTCAAGTGCGCTTTCTGCGCCCTGAATATAAGCCGATACTAAGATGGAATCATCGGATTTGGAAGTGAATGTTATTCCCATAATTAAAATTACTTACAGCACAGCGGTACTGGGTTAAACTTCGTTACGTTTATTGAGTAATTTTAAACTATAGGCATTTTTGTTTTCTCAAAGATATAATTTTTTTTTGTAGATAGCACAAATCTCTTAAAAATGCCCAGCTTCCAATTTAATTTCTTTTAAAAAATCGTAAATTTAGCCCCTTTGAAAATAGCGATGTGGAATAGGAAAAGGGTGACGCACAAAGAATCGCAAAAGGCCCAACGGTTAAATAACAACTAGATTATACACGAATGAAAAACGTTCTGGATTTAGATCCAAACACTTATATTATTGTTAAAGGAGCTAAGATTCACAACCTCAAGAATATAGACGTAGCCATAAAGCGGAATGCCCTTACAGTGCTCACCGGTTTGTCGGGTTCCGGGAAATCCTCCCTAGCTTTTGACACCCTCTATGCCGAAGGCCAAAGACGCTATGTAGAAAGTTTATCTTCCTATGCACGGCAATTTCTGGGGCGTTTGGACAAACCCAAAGTCGATTTCATCAAAGGTCTATCCCCTGCCATCGCTGTGGAACAAAAAATCAATATTTCCAATCCAAGGTCCACCGTTGGTACAAAAACCGAAATCTATGACTACCTCAAACTGTTGTACGCTCGAATCGGTAAAACCTATTCTCCCATTTCTGGAGAAGAAGTAATAAAACACAGTGTTACCGATGTGGTAGATTTTATAAAAAAACAAAAGGAAGGAACGAAATTTTTATTACTGGCTCCCATTCGCAAAGAAAAAGAGCGCAGTTTTGAAAACAAAATAAAACTTTTTACCCAACAAGGTTTTGCAAGACTCTTCATCAACCAAGAGCTGCAACGAATTGAGGAGCTAAAAAAGACACCCACTACTCCCTTTGATCTAATTGTAGATCGACTGGTGGTGCGTCAAGAGGAAGATTTTTATCACCGCCTGAGTGACGCAGTTGAAATTGCCTTTTATGAAGGGAAAGGAGATTGTACACTTTACGATATGGAAACGAAAACCGCTCACCCGTTCTCCAACAAATTCGAAATGGATGGGATCAATTTTCTGATTCCCAATGTACATTTATTCAGTTTTAATAACCCCTACGGTGCTTGTCCAAAATGTGAAGGTTTTGGAGATGTCATCGGAATTGACCCCGATCGCGTTATTCCCGACACCAGTCTCTCCATTTTTGAAGATGCTATTGCCCCATGGAAAGGTACCGGTTTACGAAAATTCTACACAGCACTGATCACCAATGCTTACAAATTTGATTTTCCTATTCACAAACCCTATTTTGAATTGACAAGTGCTCAAAAAGAAGTCTTGTGGACAGGAAACTCCTATTTTACGGGCTTGAATGCTTTTTTTAAAAAAATTGAAGCAAAAAATTATAAAATTCAAAACCGTGTATTGCTCTCTCGTTTTCGTGGTAAAACCAGTTGTGATGCCTGTCATGGAACTCGTTTGAACGAAGCGGCTTCCTATGTCAAAGTTGGTGGAAAAAACATTGGCGAATTATTGCATTTACCCATAGCAGAATTATCTCTTTTTTTTGATCAACTCCACTTAAGTAGGAATGATGCTGCTATTGCAAAACGCTTGTTGGTAGAAATTCAAAGTCGGTTAAATTTTGTTCAAGAAGTAGGTTTGGGCTATTTGACCTTAAACCGAAAATCAAACACGCTTTCCGGAGGGGAAGCTCAACGCATTCAACTCGCCACCTCCTTGGGAAGTAGTTTGGTGGGTTCGTTGTATGTATTAGACGAGCCTTCCATTGGATTACATCCAAGAGATAACGAACGGTTGATCAAAGTGCTTAAACGCCTGCGAGACTTGGGGAATACGGTTTTGGTGGTAGAGCACGACGAAGAAATCATGAATGCCTGTGATTATATCATTGATATTGGTCCTGAAGCGGGAACCCAAGGTGGCCATGTGGTTGCTGAAGGAACCCTAAAAAAAATTCTCCGTTCTTCTGGATTAACAGCCCAATACCTTTCCGGAGAAAGGTCAATCCCTTTGCCCAAAAAACGCCGATCAGCCAAGAAATGGCTCCAATTGAAAGGGGCTCGGGAACACAATCTAAAAAATATTGATATTGAAATCCCTTTGGGTTGTCTGACCGTGGTGAGTGGAGTGTCGGGAAGCGGAAAAACGAGTTTGATTAAAAAAATACTCTACCCTGCCCTCTTGCAAGCTTTTGAAATTTACAGTGAAAAACCGGGGCAGTTTTCGAGTTTGACCGGGGATTTAAAATCTTTAAAAGCGGTCGAGTTTGTCGATCAAAATCCTATCGGACGTTCGTCTCGCTCCAATCCAGTTACCTACATTAAGGCTTATGACGAAATTCGAAATTTGTATGCCCAATTGCCCCTGTCCAAAAACAGAAACTTTCAGCCCAAATATTTTTCATTTAATGTAGATGGTGGAAGATGTGACACATGTAAAGGAGATGGCAGCATTGCTATCGAAATGCAGTTTATGGCCGATGTGGTGTTGACCTGTGAAAGTTGTCATGGAAAACGCTTTAAAAAAGAAGTTTTAGAGGTGAAATTTAACGAGGTATCCATAGCTGCATTGCTGGATATGACCGTGGACGATGCCATTGCATTTTTTGAAAAATACGAGCAAACCAAAATCATCCAAAGACTTCAACCCCTCAGCGATGTAGGTTTGGGTTATGTCACTTTGGGACAATCGTCAGCCACCTTGTCCGGAGGCGAAGCTCAACGGATCAAACTGGCTTCCTTCATCAGTCAGGGGGTCACCAAAGAAAAAGTGTTTTTTATTTTTGATGAACCCACTACTGGACTTCATTTTCACGACATCAACAAGCTGATGGATGCGTTCAATGCACTGATTGATAGGGGCCATAGCATTCTTGTGGTGGAACATAATTTGGATTTGATCAAATGTGCGGATTACTTAATCGATTTGGGCCCCGAAGCTGGAGACAAAGGCGGGCATTTGGTAGGTCAAGGAACACCGGAAGCCATTGCTCTAATCAAAAACTCCCATACGGGAAACTATTTGCGCGAAAAGCTAAAATAATTGCTTTCGAACGTTATGGTACAAGTTGATCAATTCCTGTGAAAGTTGGAATTGAATAACTGCAAGAACGAAAACACCTCCTATTGTTATTGATTTAAGGAGAATATTCAACAGTGGGGAAAATCCCCAAGGGATCCATTCCATCAAGGCGTATATCAACAAAAGACATAGCAAAATTTTGAATGTATTGAGGGAATAGGGATGTATCCCAAAGGTTTTATAAATCAAAATCAGTTTCGCCACATTCGTGACGAAAATCACGAGCAAGGTAGCGTAGGCAGCTCCTAAAATTCCTAACGATTGAATGAAATTATAGTTTAAAGCCACTGCCAAAAGTGCTGCACTCACAGAAATCCAGAAAACGTAGCGATAGTATTTGGAATTGCTGATGATATTATTCAAACAGCCCAAGGAATTACTGAATAATTTTCCAACGGAAACGATGACCACTACTCCTGTTGCGGTGCTATAGCCCTCTTGGTTGATGAGGACGTACATATCGGTTAAATTAAGATTGACCAATAAAAACACCAAACCGGAAACCGCCAACAAGTTGGCACTACTTTTTTTCAGCAAACTCGACAAGCGCGCATCATCCTCCGCATTGATGGCTGTTGCAACCAATGGGCTGGTGATTTGGAACATGGCTCGACTGGGAGCTTCAATGGTAGATGCCATATATAAAGCCACGGCATAAAACGCTACACTTTCAAAATCCAACATTGCATTGATCATGGATTTATCAATGTCCAGTATAAAACTAGCCGCTGCACCAGAAAGAAAAATCAGACCGCTGTAATTAAAAATCTCTTTCCAGGCGCGGGGTAATTTTCCATCAAACTTTGGGAAATACAATTGGAAACAAGCGATCATGATCAAAAGTAGGCGGAAATAATATCCAACAATCAATAAAAGAATAAAAGCATCTACATCAATCCATCGGAAGGTATAGGCAATCAGCAGGGTGAAAATAAGAAGGCGAGGATAAAACTCTTTTAAGAAATTTCCAAAAACCGATTTTAAGTGTACGCGTAACCAACTGAAAAAGATTTCAAAATAGGCGGTTGCAATAGAAATACTCAAAATCATTAGAGGGAATCGACCGACACTGTCGTTGTCGTTGGACAAAAAATTCAATAGGGTGTCGCTATAATAGACATAAAAAGGAATAATGAGTAACAAAATCAGCAGGGGAAACAACAATACAAACCATAACAAGCGGTCTTTTTCAACAGGTGACTCGTATTTGCTAAAATATTTGATGAGTGCATGTTGTACCCCAAAAGAAATGAAGGGTTGAATCAAATTGGAATTCGCTAATAATGCTGTTACTAACCCCTGAAATTCTTTTCCAGGATAAGTAGGATACAAATACAACATATTGACAGCTCCAAGAACAAATGCAAGGGCAATGCTGATCACATTGTAAATAGACTGTTTAGCAATCATTCCCATCTTCTAGTCGGTTTTTGTTGAATTGCCCGAAATACGATACAATACGCCCAAAATGATTAAAAACAAGAGTAGCGTCCCCCATTGAATATAGAAGCCCGCTTTGATCACTTGGGGATCAAACTGCATTTCAATTTGGTGCTTGCCCGCTGGAATCAAAGCACCACGCAACACATAATTCACATTGTGTATGGAGTTCGTCTCACCGTCTATGGTCATTGACCAACCTTTGGGATAATACATTTCTGAAAAGACTGCAAATTGTTCCTTCTCAGATGTAAAAGAAAACTTTAAATATCCAGGGCGATGCTCTTCCAATTGAATTTGAGCAGTAGAATCTGTTTCAAAAACACGAGGAAAATCGGTTGCAATAGCGTCATCAAGGAGCAGTGCCGTAGCTTCAAAATCATTAGCCAACATGCCTCTTAATAAAGCATCAGGAGTTTCGAAGCTTTTAATTTCTTGAACCAACCAGGCATTGCCAAGCGCATAGGGATTTCTTAGAGGTTCTAATTGTTCTTCTTCATTGGTGTACAGCACGTATTTCACATTAAGCATATCCAATATACCACTGATTTCATGGGTTTTATAATAGTCAAAAAGTTCCTCCAAACGTCTGGGTTTGGCACCGTGATAGCCCCCTAAAGTATTGTGAAAATAGGCTGTTCGAGCCCCATTCATACCGATTTTGGGTTCGTAAACGCGATAATAGGAATTATCCTGTAAAATAGCTCGGTCGGCAGGGGTCATTGCAAAGGCTTGTTGTGCCAAACGCGGCGATTCAAATCGGTCGTTGTCGATATACCTATGGGCAACGCCCAGCAAATCGAAGAGCACTAAAGCAGCAATTCCAATGAGAGCAGTTGTTTTTTTGAGTTTATTCAATGAATAAGCCAACAAAATGCCTGATATAAGTGCCATAAATATTAATGCTCTAAAAAGATCCGCTTGAAAAATATCTTTTCTTGCACTGACAATTTCCTGGAATAAATCTGCTCCAAAAACTTCGGAATAATAGGCATCATTGGGTCCAGAAAAAGACAACATCCCTTGACATAAATAAACTAAAATCAATCCCCCTACAGGGATAAGTGCAACTTTCATTGTGCGTTTCCAATCTCGGGGTGTATTTTGAATAAAGTAATGCACGGCCATGGTCGCCATGATCGGCAAACACATTTCCAAAA
Source organism: Flavobacteriaceae bacterium (assembly GCA_018699935.1). Classification (GTDB taxonomy): domain Bacteria; phylum Bacteroidota; class Bacteroidia; order Flavobacteriales; family Flavobacteriaceae; genus MS024-2A. Next base: position 32,460 of record JABISF010000046.1, read on the forward strand.
TGATTTGTATGGAGCTAACAGCTCTAAACTTGTTGTAGAAGGGAACAAAATCAATAAAGAAATCGGTGAGCCAAGGAAAGTTTTTACCCCAAGACAGTAATAAGGAAAGTAAACTTCCCAAAAGCAAAGCGTTTCGTAGGGGTCCTTTGAGGAAGAAGAATCCCAATAAGGCCAAAAAAAAGATGGTCACCCCCACATAAGCCGGAGCCTCCAAAATGGGTTGATCGCCCCAATAGGTGGGCGTGTTTTGGACAATGGATTGCGCTTGACTGGGGGGCACTCCCCTTTCCACCAAACGCGAATAAAAGTTGCTGCTCGTTCCCAAATCTTCGACAGAACCACCTCCTTGGATTCGAGGGGCAATCAGGTTGAGACTTTCAAAAATCCCATAACTATAGGTGGTGATATAGTCGTAATCCAAACCGGTGGATTGTTCTCTGGGATTGCCGTCGGGGAGCAGTTTTAACTCCGTTTTGGAACGGGTACTGAATTCCGAATATTCAGCGGTTGCTAAAAGTGCTGTGGCATTAAAACCAAGGGCTAAAATGGCTGCCAGCGTTAGAATTCCTAAAGCTTTAAAATACGATTTAAATTGTTGTGTTTTATAGGCTGAAAAGGCGTAAACCAAAACAAAAACCCCCATCAAAAGCAACAAATAATAGGTCATTTGATAGTGATTGGCACGAATGTGAAGACCCAATGCCAGGGTGGTCAGGGCAAGCCCCCACAATTTACTGCGTTGTTGAAACAGCAAAACAACCCCTGCAATCACCAAAGGGATATAGGCTATGGCCAGCGCTTTGGTGTTGTGACCCACTTGTAAAATAATCAACGAATAGGTGGAAAAGCCATAGGCAAAAGACCCGATTAAAGCTGTATGCCAGGGAATTCGGAGGACCAAAAGCAATAGATAGGCACTGAAAAAATATAAAAAGAGAATATGCGCCGGACGGGGTAATATGCGTATCAGTTTATAAAAAGGGCTCAGAAAATCTACGGGATATCGGGCTCCCAATTGATAGGTGGGCATGCCTCCAAAGGCATTGTCAATCCAATAGATTTCTTCTCCCGTAGCAGCACGCTCGGCTTTTAGTTGCCGTGCCATCCCCTCATATTGTTGAATGTCCGATTGCATCAATACTTTTCCTTCCAAAAGTGGGGCATAAAAAATCAAGGCTGCTAGAGCAAAGCCCAAAACGATTAGAAAATGGGGTCCCATTTTTTTGAGCTGCTCCAAACTAATCAATTTCTTCATAGTCGATGTATTCGCCCAAGTCATCGGAGTTGCGTTTTTGTGAACTGTTGTTTTCTTGGGACTTAGGAGCAGCAGCAGTTTGTTGTTGTTGAGCTTGTTGCTGTTTTACCATTTTTGTAAATAAAAGCTTAAAAAGCCAAGGAGCCAAGGCACGTAATAGATAGATCCCCGCAAAAACAAAAATGACAATTTTTAAAAACATTGAAATCAACTTATTTAAGTCTTCAAAAATAAGGATTTCAGAACGAAAGGCAGAAAAAAATAGGAAAGCTTTAACGCTTTCGGGTATATTAATATCTCTACTACTTACACTATATTTGCAATATGATTAAAAGGAGTGCTTTCACCGTGTTTTTTTGTTCTGTATTAATGTTGCAAGGACAATATACCGACCAAATCAACTCTAATCGCCCCGGAGCTTCCATTGGAGCTTTTGCCGTGGGGAAAAACATCATTCAATTTGAAGCGGGAGCAGCCTATCGGAGCTATAAACACTCGGGTTATAACAACGCAACTTTTGGAGGAAAAGTAGGTTTTTTTGCCGTCCGTTGGGGTTTTTTGGCAGAAACGCTTGAATTGACCTACGAAGGAATCTATATGCACGGAAATTTAACCTCCAACCTCACGAGCGTTCCCAACGTTCAATTGCAAAAAGGCTTTACTCAGAATTTTATCGGTCTAAAATATCTGATTTACGATCCTTTTAAAAAGGAAAAGGAAGTAAATGTGTACAGTTGGAAAGCCAATAACGGATTTAAATTACGAGAGCTCATTCCAGCGGTTTCCTTGACGGTTGGGCCTAATTTTAATTTGGGCAAAAACAACACTTTTTCTTATGGAAATGTGTTCAATAATCTTTATCGCCCTCTCTTTTATCAAAATTTGAATACAACGCCTGATACGGAACCGTTTATGCATTTGCGTGCTACTTTGGCAACACAATCGCATTTTTTAGGAACTTGGGTTTTTGTAACAAATTTTTCTTATGATCGTTATTTATCAGACTATCCAGAAAAAAGTTATATCCTAACATTGACACATACGTTTCATCCCCTGTGGTCGGTCTATGTTGAAAATCAAGGGATTCGCAGCACCCTATACAAAGACACGCTTTTTAGAGCGGGTGCCGCCTATTTACTTACCGATAACATACAAATAGAAGCCACCTTGGGAAGTAACATCAAAGACACGCCTCAAATCCTGTTTGTTAACGCCGGGGTTTCTTATCGTTTGGATTTTCACAAAGATTATATCAGTGCCGAAGAAAAAGAAATGGATGCCCTAAAGAAAGGAGAAAAGAGTGCGAAAAAATTGATTCGAAAAGATTCTAGAGGAGAGCGCAAGCGAAATCGTAATGCTAAAAGAAGAAATTAACCTACATGAGCCAAGACGTATCGATTGAAGTGGTGAACAATCAAAAGGGTTTTGAAGCCTTTATTCGCTTTCCCTTTCAACTCTATAAAAACAATCCCTACTGGGTTCCTCCCATCATTAAAGATGAATTGGAAACTATCGACCCGCAAAAAAATCCGGTTTATCAAAATGCCGATGCGCGTTTCTTTCTCGCACGTAAAAATGGAAAAATTGTCGGTCGCACAGCAGCTCTTGTCAATTGGTTAGAAGTTCGTCAATTGGGGAAAAAGAAAATGCGTTTTGGTTGGTTTGATGTGATTGATGATCTAGCCGTTACCAAAGCCTTATTTGAAGCGGCTGAAGCCTTTGGAAAAGAACATCAATTGGATTATGCTGAAGGCCCCTGTGGTTTTTCAAATCTAGACAAAGCCGGCTTGTTGATCTATGGTTTTGATGAAGTCAGCACCATGATTACTTTGTACAATGCCCCCTATTATCGACAACATCTTGAGGCACTGGGCTATGAAATGCAGGCCAAATGGGTAGAATATGAAATCAAAATTCCCGATTTTGAAACTTCTCCCGAAAAAGTAAAACGCTTTTCAGAGCTTGTGATGAATCGTCACCAGCTCCGATTGATTCGCTTCCAAAGCACCCAGCAAATCATTGCCTATGTGGATGAAATGTTTAAGCTCCTCGACCAGACTTATAATAAATTGCAAACCTATGTTCCTGTTCAAGACTATCAGATTGAGAATTATAAAAAACGTTTTTTACCCTATGTAAATCCCAATTACATCAAATGTATTGTCAATAAAGAAGGAGCATTAATTGCTTTTTCCATCATCATGCCATCTTTTGCTAGGGCATTGCAAAAAATTAATGGAAGGGTTGGACTTTTGGGGTATTATCACCTTTACAAAGCCCTTCGCAAGAATGACAAAGCCTCTTTTTATTTGATCGGGATTAGTCCAGATTTTCAAAACAAAGGCTTGACCGCTATCATTTTTGATGAAATGCAAAAGCTTTTTAACAAGATGCACTTATCTACGGTGGAAACCAATCCGGAGTTGGAAGAAAATACAGCCATACAAGCACTTTGGAAAAATTATGAGCATCGTTTACACAAAAAACGAGCTACCTTTAGCAAATCTCTAAAATAGCTGTTGAATATGGACCCATTGCGCATTGCTGAAAGTACCATAGTTGCTCTTTCCACCCCTCCGGGTGCAGGAGCCATCGCTGTGATACGAGTTTCTGGTGCCGATGCCATCAAAAAAACAACCCTTTTCTTTTCTGCTAAAAACGGAAAAGCCTTGGATACGTTTCCCTCACATAAAGCTATTTTTGGCGATTTTAAAGTAGCCCACCAACTCATCGATGAAGTTTTACTGACCCTGTTTAGAGCCCCTCATTCCTATACTGGGGAGGAGGTTGTAGAAATCAGTTGTCACGGTTCGCACTTTATTCAACAACAAATTCTACAAGCGCTTTTGAGTGAAAAAATCTATATGGCACAACCCGGAGAATTTACGCTCCGTGCCTATTTAAACAAAAAACTCGATTTAAGTCAGGCAGAGGCCGTAGCGGATTTGATTGCTTCAGAAAATGAAGCCGCCCACCAAATGGCTTTACAACAAATGCGTGGCGGTTTTTCAGAAGCCATTGAAAGTCTGCGTCAAAAACTGATCGAATTTACAGCCCTGATTGAATTGGAGTTGGATTTTGGAGAAGAAGATGTAGAATTTGCCAATCGTCCCGAACTTCAAAATCTTTTGGAAGACCTTAGTCAACGCCTTACTTTGTTGGTCGAATCTTTTGCTTTTGGAAACGTTATCAAAGATGGTGTGGGTGTCGTTATCGCCGGAAAACCCAATGCCGGAAAATCCTCCCTATTAAATGCCTTGCTCAATGAAGATCGCGCCATTGTCTCCAATATACCTGGGACCACGCGAGACACCATAGAAGACAATATTGTTATTGAAGGAATTAAATTTCGGTTTATAGACACCGCAGGCTTGCGCGAAACTTCGGACAGTATCGAGGCAATTGGAGTGCAAAAAGCAAAAGATAAAGTGGCGCAGGCCACAGTTCTGCTCTATCTTTTTGATCGAACGGACAGCACTGTGGAAGCACTTGTATTGGCGATCAAATCGCTCTATCGACAGGGATTAATTGTATTGCTGGTGGAAAATAAAATTGATCAGTTTGACGGTAAAGTGGATGAGAAATTTAATGCAGAACTCCATGCGCTGTTGAAAAAAGAGGTTGCTCAATTCATATCGCTCAGCACCCTCCAGCCCGACTCCGTTCAAGCCCTGAAAAAAAGCCTGGTTGCTGAAGTAGAAAAATTAAAAAACAACAGCAGCGTTATTGTCAGCAATATGCGCCATTTCGAAGCTTTAAAAGCGGCTTTGCTGTCCATCTGTGACGTACAAGAGGGTCTAAAGTCCTACCTCAGTGGGGATTTATTAAGTATCCATCTCAAAGAAACCATTGCCCATATCGGCAGCATTACCGGTAAAATTGATGTAGATCAAGACATTTTAGGGACGATTTTCGGGAAGTTCTGTATTGGGAAATAAAATGATCTAATCACAATAAATTACGTTTTACAAAATATTATTCTAAAACACAAAATATAATATTATTTTTGTGCTTAAGAATTTGAAGTAAAAAAATGCGCATCATTACTTACAAAAGAATTAAGAGTTTTGTTGAAATGCAAGCGGATAGTGAAAACGCTTTAAACTTTTGGTATCATACCGTTTCTGTTAAAAACTGGGATACTATTAACGAATTAAGACAAGATTTTAATGCTGTTGATGTTGTGGGGAACCATCGTTTTGTTTTCAACATCAAAGGAAACCATTACCGACTGATTGCTATTATTTCGTTCAATGCCAAAAAGGTTTATATAAGATTTATCGGAACGCACTCGGAGTACAACAATATTATGGACATAAAAAACATTTAGCCATGATACAGACAGAAAAAGAATACAACGCTATCGTTGAACGCATGGAAGAACTTTTGCAAAACTCAGAAAATATCGAAAACCAAGCAGCAAGGGGTTATGTAGAACTCAACCTCTTGTCTGACCTTGTGGCAGATTTTGAAGAACGTTATTATCCTATTAAAAAACCCACTATGGTTGAAGTGATTAAATTGCGGATGGCAGAAATGGGATTGAATCAAAAACGATTATCCGAGCTTTTGGGAGTAAGTACATCAAGAGTGAGTGAATACCTTAACGGCAAAAGTGAACCTACACTAAAAGTGGCACGGGATATAAGCGTAAAACTTGGTATTGATGCTTCCATCGTTTTGGGTGTTTAAGCAGTATACTTAAGTGATTCTCAACAAAATTTGAAGAAAAGGATCTTACAGGGAAAGAAAATGTCCATTACAAATAGGCAAATCCTACCCCTTTTAGTTTAAAACTTTTTTATATTTTTAGAAAACTATATCTAACTGTAAAAACTATATTATGAGAATTACTTTATTATCAGCGCTCCTTTTCGTCGTCCAGATGAGTTTTGCCCAATCCTTTATGCCTGCATACAATTCAACTTTTTCCAACGACATTGAGGTTACACTCAATGACGGAACCATTCAAAAGGGAAAAGTGGTTATTTATGGAATGAAAAGAATGACCATAAAATTGGAAAATGGAGAAAAAATCAAAGTGGGAGTAATGGATATGAAACAATATCGTTTGCCTGCTCCAAAATCCACGGTTTTAAAATTACTTTCTATGGGTAATTCTACATCATCTGTAAATGAACTGCTTAACACGGATTTTAAAACTGCCTTTAACACAGATTATTTTGTTTTTAAAAGACTGTTGGACAAAAAAGGAAAACCTTTTATGGCGCAGTTGATAAATCCTGGCTTTGACAATCATATGCAAGTATATCTTGATCCAAATGCAAAAGAAACAGGAGGTGGAAAATTAACCGGTGGTCTTGTGGGCGGAGAGGACAAATCCTATTACATCTCCAAAGGCATTGGCAGCGCTGCATTATTTGTAGAAAAGAAACGGTACAAAAAATCGTTTACCACCATCTTTGAGGGATGTCCTGAAATTTCAAGTAGATTTGGAGAAAAACCAGAGTGGGATGATGTGGCTACACACGTCTTTTTCTACGATCAGATTTGCAACAAATAATTTTTTTGCAACAACCAAAATTCAAGACCCTCCCACGTGGAGGGTTTTTTATTAAAAACGGTATAAAACATTTTTAAAACGGTTGGTTGCTTTCAAAAACTAAGGCTTATCTTTAAAATCAATAAATATTCAAACAAAGTGCAATGATCCACCAGCTAAAAGCGAGCTATGGTGCTGTTTTCGAGAATGATTTGCTCAATGAAATCCTTCAGGTGGGCACCTTTAAAGAAATTCCAGAAAACTATACACTAATGGACATCGGTGAATATGTCAAAGGAATGCCGTTATTGGTTTCAGGTGCCATTAAAGTCATTCGAGAAGATCATAATGGCGACGAACTTTTGCTCTATTATCTGGAAAAAGGAGACACCTGTTCCATGACCCTAAATTGCTGCATGGGTTCCACAAAAAGCGAAATCAGAGCCATCGCCGAGACGGATGCCAAATTGATTATGGTGCCCGTTCAAAAAATGGAGGAATGGACGGTCAAATACAAATCGTGGCGAAATTTTGTATTCTTAAGTTATCAAAACCGATTGAATGAAATGTTGAATACCATTGATAGCATTGCTTTTTTTAAAATGGATATGCGTCTATTGGCGTATTTAAAAGAAAAATCTCGAATTAATGCGGGAGAAATTATCCAAAATACACATCAAGAAATTGCTTACGATTTACACACCTCACGGGTTGTTATTTCAAGACTCTTAAAGAAGTTGGAACAGATCGGTAAAATCGAGTTGCACCGCAACTACATTAAAATCATTGACTTATAGGTCTTTGTAACTATTGTTACCTACATTTCGCGGAGAAGTATGTAATTTTATACTCAATTATATTTAGATGCTAAAAAAATTCATTCCTCTGCTGCAATGGCTTCCGAGGTATAAAAAAGCTTATTTTTCTGGCGACCTAAGCGCGGGCTTAACGGTGGGTGTAATGCTTGTTCCGCAAGGCATGGCCTACGCCATGATTGCCGGCCTTCCTCCTGTTTTTGGCCTTTATGCTGCGCTGATTCCTCAAGTGGTTTATGCCCTTTTAGGAACTTCACGGCAATTGGCCGTAGGGCCTGTAGCTATGGATTCTCTTTTGGTAGCCTCGGGCTTAGGGGCACTCGCTCTTTCAGGCATCGAAGAATATATTGCAATGGCGCTCTTTCTTTCCCTTTTTATGGGGACAATTCAATTTATACTTGGGCTATTTCGAATGGGGTTTTTGGTCAACTTTCTGTCCAAACCCGTCATTAGCGGATTTACTTCCGCAGCAGCCATAATTATTGGTCTCAGCCAATTAAAACATATTTTAGGCACCTCCATTGAACGAAGCAATCAGGTGCACATCTTGTTAAAAAACGCTCTTCTCAATATTGATTCAACCCATTGGATTACGGTAGGGATTGGGCTTACCGCCATACTAATCATCAAACTCTCTAAAAAAATAAATCCACGCATCCCTGCGGCATTGATTGTGGTTTTTTTGGGGGTACTGATTGTTTATTTTTTAAATCTTAACGAGCAAGGCGTCAAAATTGTTGGTGAAGTACCGAGTGGACTACCCTCCCCCAAACTTCCTACTGTGGATGGCTCCCGAATTTCTGAATTGTTTCCCATTGCTCTCACCCTCGCGTTGATTGCATTTATGGAAGCGATATCTGTAGCCAAAGCCATTGAAGAAAAGCATTCGGATTATGAGGTCGATCCCAATCAAGAGCTCATTGCCCTTGGAGCGTCCAATATTATTGGAGCGGTTTTCCAATCCTATCCCACAACAGGCGGTTTTTCAAGAACAGCGGTCAATGACCAAGCTGGGGCAAAAACGGGCGTAGCTCCATTGATTAGTGCTTTGGTAGTAGGACTCACCCTGCTTTTTCTTACCCCGCTTTTTTATTATTTACCCAATGCTGTTTTAGCTGCCATCATCATGGTTGCCGTTTTTGGCCTGATCGATTTGAACTATCCCCTGCAACTTTATAAGAACCAAAAAGATGAATTTATTCTATTGTTGGTCACCTTTTTTATCACCCTCGGAGTGGGGATCAAAGAAGGAATTCTTTTGGGCGTGTTGAGCTCCTTAATACTGTTGGTCTATCGGACCTCCAAACCTCATATTGCGGTTTTAGGAAGGATTCGAAACACCCATTATTTTAAAAACGTATTGCGCTTTCCTGATGATACCGAGACTTTCAAAGAGTTTTTAGTCCTGCGATTTGACGCTCAGCTCTATTTTGGAAACAAAGAATATTTTAAAAAGGAATTGTTGAAGCAGTTGGAACAAAATGGAAAAGAAACCCAATATATTATCCTAAACGCAGAAGCGATAAGTTATATCGACAGCAGTGCCGTTTTTATGTTACGGCAACTGATTAACCACCTAAAACGACAAAATGTTCGTTTAATCATCGCTGGATCCATTGGACCAACTAGGGATATTTTATACAAAACGCAATTGATTGACGACATTGGCAAGGAAAACCTCTTTGTCAAGACCAATGAGGCTTTTGAACACTGCATGGAGCTAAGCCAAAAGTCTGCGATTGAAGAAAAAATTTCACTACAATACAAAAACAATGATAATGCAGTTGAGTAACTTTTTTGCATATAAAAAAGATATGTCACCAATGTTACTGAAAGTATGCGCAGCAATAATTAATTTTACACCAAAATAAATATCATGAAAGTAAAACAAATTTATACCGGTTGTTTAGCACAAGGCACTTATTACGTAGAAAGTAATGGAGAAGTTGCGATCATTGATCCTTTGCGCGAGGTAAAACCTTACATTGACAAAGCAGAAGCGGAAGGCGCAAAAATCAAGTATATTTTCGAGACCCACTTTCATGCCGACTTCGTCAGTGGACATGTTACCTTGTCAAAAGAGACGGGAGCACCCATCATTTATGGACCCAATGCAAATCCAGCTTTTGACGCCATCATTGCGGAAGACCATCAGGAGTTTAAATTGGGAGACGTTACCATTAAGGTACTGCATACCCCCGGACATACGATGGAGAGCACCACCTATCTTCTTATCGACGAAAAGGGTAAAGATCACTCCATCTTTAGTGGAGACACCTTGTTCTTGGGGGATGTTGGACGCCCCGATTTAGCCCAAAAAATGGGCGTACTCACCGAAAAAGATTTGGCGGGATTCTTATTCGACAGTTTACGAAACAAAATCATGCCCCTGGCAGACGATGTAGTCGTTTATCCTGCACATGGTGCCGGTTCTGCTTGTGGGAAAAACATGATGAAAGAAACCGTAGACACGCTCGGAAATCAGAAGAAAATGAATTACGCTTTACGAGCGGATATGACTAAAGAAGAGTTTATCGAAGAAGTTATCGATGGACTCCTCCCTCCTCCTCAATATTTTCCTTTAAATGTAAAAATGAATAAGGAAGGCTATGAAGACATTGATACCGTACTGGAACGCGGCACCCGAGCTTTGTCTCCCAAAGCCTTTGAAGCAGCGGCCAACGAGACCGGAGCCGTTGTTCTCGACGTGCGTCATCAAGATGACTTTGCCAAAGGTCATATTCCCAGCTCCATTTTTATTGGATTGAAAGGAGGCTTTGCTCCGTGGGTTGGTGCATTGATTGCCGATGTACAAAAACCTATTTTGCTCATCACAGAGGAAGGTATGGAAGAAGAAGCCGTTACACGTTTGTCTCGAGTGGGCTTTGACAATACTTTGGGCTATTTAGAAGGTGGATTTGAAGCGTGGAAAAATGCCGCCATGGATTATGATACTGTAACCCAGGTGGATGCCACACAGCTTAAAAACTTGCTATCCAAAGAAGAAGTTCCTGTGTTTGATGTGCGTAAACCCGGAGAATATTTGTCAGAGCATGTACTTCCTGCCCACAATACCCCTTTGGACTTCATCAATGATTATTTGTCAGAATTTCCGGAAAAAGAGTCGTTTTATGTACACTGCGCTGGTGGCTACCGAAGTATGATTGCCATTTCTATTTTGAAAAGTAGAGGAATTCACAACTTAATTGATGTAATCGGCGGATATACAGCCATTAAGGAAGCAGGAATCCCAGTTTCTGACTATGTTTGTCCTTCGACCCTCTAAATATTAAAGTTTAATTTTAATAGTTGTTCCATGAAAAAATATGTTTTACTCATTCTGTTTGGGGTATTTCTTATTACCCCTTTAGCTGCCCAAAAAGCACCTAAGATTGATATCGTATCCATGGAAACCATTAAATCTGAGGTCATTGGAAAAGAGGTGCAATTTCTTGACGTTCGTACTCCACAAGAATTTGCCGCTGGACATATCGACGGAGCAATCAATATGAATGTGATGGATGTTACTTTTCTTGAAGACATTAAAACATTGGACAAAACCCAGCCGGTTTATGTGTATTGTCACATTGGCGGAAGAAGTAATGTTGCTGCCCAACAGTTAAAAGCTAACGGTTTTTTACTGATTTACGATTATAAAGGAGGCTATAACGAGTGGTCTAAACAATAGCTATTTAGAACCGATCCTTGTGGTTTGCACTTTTAAAACCATATTTCAATTGTCCCATAAAGTTTTTGGGCATTTGATCATCTCCTGGAAAACCTAACTTTATTGTTCCGCTGTCTTCGGCGATATGATTGGTTTTAAAAATATAATCCCAAACACTCAAACTAATTCCAAAATTCACTCCATTGGGGTGTTCTTCTGGAAAATGATAGGCGTGATGATAGAGATGCATCACCGGGTTGTTGACCAAATATTTAAAGGGACCCCATGTAATTTTGATGTTGGAGTGGTTGAAATGCCCGATACTGATGGCGATAAAATGAACTATGTAGGCTTGCTCCGGTTCGAAACCTCCCAACAGCATCACCCCAAATGTTTTCAAGGGTTTGTACAATATGTTTTCCATCCAATGATAGCGCAGGTGGGCAGAAAAACCCATTTCCTTCACGCTGTGATGGACTTGATGAAACTTCCACAAAAATGAGAAACGATGTAGCATAATGTGTGTCAGCCATTGTACAAAATCCAATACAACAAAAAACACAAAAAGCTGCAGGAGCATGGGCAAAGCGGAGAGGTTGAGGATTGCTAAACTTTTTTCTGAAACGCCCAGCTGCTGAAAAAAGAGCGAAATGAGTTGGTAAAAACCGTTGATGGCCACAGAAAAAATAAAAAAGTTGAAGAACATATAAAAGCCATCTAACCAAAAGTCTTTTCTGATGATTCCCTGCGACTTACGCCAGGGAAAAACAATTTCCAACAGCCAAACCAAAAGGGAAATCAAAACTAATCCCCAAAAATAATTTGTGTACCAATCCACCTGAAAAGTCATGGAATTCCACGTCCACCTTGCTGTATCGAGAATTACGTTCAACAGAACTAAAAGATATTCATTCATAAATATAGTGATGTACAAATATAGTCACTCCGGTTGCCCCAGTCGGTAATAAATGTTACACAACAACAAAAAATTATTTTGTTTTTTTTAGGCTATAGGATTGTAGATAAAAATCAATAATGGGAGGAAAAGGGCCGTATTTGTGCTGTGTTGGCGAAAAAGTATCCGCCCAGGGTCCATAAGGTGTTGAAACCGGTTTTAACTTTTTATCAGGATAATCGGCTTCGGTGTTTTGTTTGTGTGGTCGTTCAAAACTGTTGATGTAGCCCGCAACGTGAAAGGCTTCCTCATCGGTGAGTTTGGGGGCTTGCCAAGTGGCTTGTCCAAAAGGCATATTATTTTTGATAAAAGCTGCTGCCGTGATGACCCGATGCATGCCTGCTCCATCGTTATAGGAATCCGCACCCCATAAAGGCGGATATTCATAGCCTTGGTTAGGATCGGAGCGAAGCACCCCTTGCCCCTCCACTCCGTGGCAAAGGGTACATTCTTTGGTGTAGATGGACTTCCCTTTTTCCAAATCTACAGCCACAGTGGGGATTGTGATGGCGGGATATCCTTTAAATGTTTTGATTTCTTTGGGGAAAACCGATTCCAGCCAATCCATATATGCAATTATGGCTTTCATTTGAGGAGCATCTTCGGCTAATTTCTTTCCATTCATACTGCGTTCCATACAGCCGTTGATTCGGTCTTCTAGCGTTCCAATGGCGTTCGCTCTTCCTCCAAATTGTGGAAATCGATCTACGATGTGTACCCAAGAGGCTGAACCCGGCAGTGCTCCACCGTTTAAATGACAATTGGTACAAGATAAGTTATTACCCGAAAAACGATCCGCTTCTTGACTTGCCAAAGGCCCCATTTCTTGGGAGGTTTGACTAACGAATAAAAACCCTTTCTTTACGAGAGGAGACACATCCGGAGACTCCTTGAGGATGGTTTCGGGCAGCCATTCATTCAGGACTGTAGCGGGTTCATCCACCACAACAAAGGTGGGCGTTTTCGTTTTATGGAGATACAATAAAAGAGGGATTAAAAGGAGTATGCCGGTAAATGCTCCTAATAGTAGGATGAGTCTACGCACCAAGCTTCCAAATTCCTCCATTTAGTATTTATGTAAAACCTTTATTAAAATAGTATTTAAATATATCATAAAATGAAACGCTATAAAATAATTACAATGCAGAATTTCATTCAATTCCCTTTCTTAAAAGAACTTCTTTTGTAATTTAGACAAATTATCAAATTTCTCGAATTACTAATTTCCTTTCAATGAAAATTCACCTTTCGCTCCTACTTCTCCTTTTCACTTGTGTTTTTCTGAATGCCCAAGTCTGGGAAACTCCTGCAGTAGCTGGGTACGGAAAAATTAAAAACTTCAAAGAGGCTGCTGTTCAACCCGATCCCTCATTGCATTATAAACTGTTGTTCGACATCACCAGTACTTCTGAAAAAGAAGGCGTGAACAAGGGCTTGTGGAAAGTCGCTCGAACCCTAAACATGTTGGCGATAACGTCCATTCCCAAAGAGCAAATTCATGTTGTGGTTGCCGTTCACGGTCCTGCAACCTATGTCGTTCTCAACGAAGAAAAACATCAAGAAAAATTTGAAAAAGCAAATCCTAATATTCCGTTGTTAAAATCGCTTAAAGAACAAGGAGTCACTGTTTATGTTTGTGGACAAGCCACAGCGGAACTCAAAATCCCGGAGGAAAATATGCATCCCTATGTAACGACTGCCTTTTCCGCTTTAAGTGTCCTGTCCAACTATCTATTGAATGGTTATACCCTAATTCCTTAAAATAAATAAAAATCCCATGAAAAATAATAATTTCTTATCCCTTGGTCTACTACTGTGCTGTTTACTCACTGTTATGTGTACTCGAAAAACGGAAGTCGAAGAAGAAGACCTCTGTATTGATCCAGAAAAGATTAATCTTGAAGCTCCTTGCTATCTTATTTATGCTCCGGTCTGTGGCTGTGATGCAAAAACCTATTCTAATGACTGTGTCGCGGAAACGAACGGCGTCTTAAATTGGACCGAAGGGGAATGTCCTTAATAAATTAAAAATATATGGAATGGTATCTTAAAAACAGATGGTGGGTTTGGACCATCACTGGAATTTACTTGGCGTATCGCATTATAACAAGTATATATTACGCGACATAAACAAAAAAGAATTTCTTGGTGATGGAATTATAGTGGCGTCACTAGTAAATTTCTCCAACGGACTTTAATGCCGCCACCATCATGGATTTGCAAGGCAATCGATCCTTTTCCTTGTCCAATTTTTTCATCCTCTAAATGAATCATTTCGGTGCCGTTTAACCACGTTGTAACGGAATTTCCCACCACTCGAATCCGCATGGCATTCCATTCGCCCATGCGCAGGGCTTTGTCTTTTTCAGCCTCGGGCTTGATCAACCACCCTCTGCCATAGGATTCATAAACCCCGCCACTGTCATGCCCCGGAGGAGCTACTTCCACCTGCCAACCGGAAATTTTGGTTCCTTCTATGGTCGACCGGAAAAACACTCCACTATTTCCATTGGCTTCTTGTTTAAATTCAACATACAATTCAAAATCATCGTAAAAGGCAGCTGTTGCCAAATAGCCATACGCCTTGTCAGGACCACTTTCGCAGATCAACAAGCCCTCTTCGACATACCATTTTTCAGTGCCATAAACAGTCCAACCTTCTAGATTCTCTCCATTGAAAAGCGAGGTTTGTTGCGCATTTGATAAAAAGCTCCCTAAAAGCAAAACGGATAAATAAACGATGGATTTCATAATTGTAAATTTGATTAGGAAAGATAAACAATTTCATTAGAATTCAATTTCTCTTGTTTCAAACTTTAATATCTTAGTGAAAAAAGAATGAAAAAGACTTTTTATAGACTGCTCGTAGTGCTCTTTCCCTCCCTATTACTCGCTCAGATTGACCCACAATCTGTTGAAATAGTTCGAGATGCCTATGGCGTTCCACATATTTATGCCCCTACCGATGCTGGGGTTGCCTACGGTTTGGCATGGGCGCATGCCGAAGACGATTTTAAAACCATACAACTGGGCTATCTGGCAGGAAATAATCTTTTGTCCAACCACCTGAAAAACAAAGGCTTGGCTGCCGATTTTTTGGCGCAATTTATTGGTTCAAAAGAATTGGTGGATAAAAAATATGACAGCGACATCAGTCCCGCCTATAAGAAAATTGTGGAAGCCTATGCCCAAGGATTGAACCGCTACGCTGCCACTCATCCGGAAGAAGTGCTTTCTTCATCGCTTTTTCCAATAGATCCCAAAGCCATGTTGCGCTATGCGCAATTGCAATTGTTTATTTCCTCCAAAGGTGACCAATGGGTGCAACGCATTGTAAAGGATCAATTGAAATTTCAGTTTCCTGCCATCGAGGAAGTCCCGAAAGGTTCCAATACTTTTGGTTTTAACAGTCAAAAAACAAAAGATGGAAGCACCTACCTCGCCATCAATACACATCAACCCCTAGACGGCCCCGTCTCTTGGTACGAAGTGCATTTGTGCAGTGAGGAAGGCACCAATATCTTGGGAGCCCTTTTTGCGGGCAGTCCAAATATTTTAATCGGTGCTAATGAGAATTTAGCCTGGACGCACACTGTCAATCAACCCGACAAAACGGATGTATTTGCTTTGGAAATGCACCCCAAAAATCCTTTGCAATATCGTGTTGATGAGCAGTATTACACCCTAGAAAAGAAAAAGGCAAACCTAAAACTGCATTTATTGGGAATCCCGATTAATATTAAAAAGACCTACTATCAAAGTATTTATGGACCTACCCTAAAAAACAAATCGGGTTATTTTGCTGTCCGTACCCCTGCGCTTTTTGAAATTCGAGCTTTGGAACAATGGTGGCGAATGAACAAAGCAAGAAATTTCACTGAGTTTTATCGTGCCTTGGAAATGAAAGCGCTCCCCGGTTATAACATTGGCTATGCCGATCGGAATGATACTATTTTTTATATTTCTAACGGATTAATCCCTAAACGAAAAACGGGTTATGATTGGGAACACGTGGTTCCGGGCAACACCCGAGAAACGCTCTGGGAAACTACCTACGATATCGACGAATTGCCACAAGTCATTCAACCCAAATCTGGATATTTTTACAATGCCAATCACACCCCATTTCGTTCCTCGGCAGCTAGTGACAATCCCGATTCCAAAAAGTTTTCGAAAGACATGGGCTTTGAAACCTACGACAACAACCGTTCTACACGAATCAAAACGCGTATTGAACACTATGAAAAGGTAGATTATGCGGATTTTAAATCCATTAAGTACGATCATGAATACCCAAGACCCTACGCATTTAACTGGATGAATATAAATCATTTAGATGCTTTAAATTCATCGGATTATCCGGACATTCAACAGCTGATTGAACGACTACAAGCTTGGGATCGAAAAGCGGAAGCCAGCTCCCTTGGAGCCGGAACTTTTGCCATACTCTACGATCAATTGCGTCCTGATTTTAGGAATCTCCCTGAACCGAAAATATTTCCTCCTACCACTCTTGTCAAAGCAGTCCGAGCATCCCAAGCATATATGTTGAAACATTTTAACACCTTAGAGGTAACCTTAGGAGATTATCAAAAATTAGTGCGAGGAAAAAAAGAGCTCCCCATTTTTGGGCTTCCCGATGTGGTTACAGCCATGGCTGCTCGACCCTACAAAGACGGGAAAGTAAAAGTAGTGAGCGGAGAATCCTATATTGAATTGGTGCGCTTTACGCCCCAAGGCCCTGAAATAGAATCAGTGATTTCCTATGGTAGTTCGGATCATCCCGAGTCTCCCCATTACAATGATCAAATGGAGCTGTATGCGCAATTCAAAACCAAAAAAATGAATTTGGACAAGGCTACTGTTTACGCCCAAGCAAAACGGATATATCACCCCAAATAAAAGGGTTTGTTTTAAGAATTTATCTTTGCCAAAGCACGTTCATATACTTTTTCGTACTGATGGATCACTTTGTATAAATCAAATTTTCGAGCCTGCTCAAAGGCCTGCTGCTTAAATTTTTGATGTTTCTCGGGGTCTAATAACAATGCAATGGCTTTGTTGGACATGGCTTCTATGTCTCCAATTTTTAAAATATAACCGGAATAACCATCCAAATTGACTTCGGAAATTCCTCCGGCATCGGAAGAAATAACTGGAACTTTGTGTACCATCGCCTCCAGTGCCACCAAACCAAAACTCTCTTGCTCCGAGGTTAATAAAAAGAGATCGGAATAACACAGTATCTCATCAATTTGATTGCTTTTTCCCAAGAATACCACATTGTCTAATTGGTGTTTTTCACAATACTCCATGGCTTTAGAGCATTCAGGTCCCTCACCCACCATCAGCAGTTTACAAGGGATTTTTTCCTTAACCTTTTCGTAGATTGCAATCACATCCATAATCCGCTTTAAGGGTCGGAAATTACTTATATGCGTTAATATTTTTTCATCTGTTTTTGCCAAAAGAGACCGTTCACAGGGCGTTGGGACACCTTCGTATTTTGAAATATCGATAAAATTAGGAATCACTTCAATTTCGTTTTTTATATCAAAAAGTGCTAAAGTATCTTTTTTTAGACTTTGAGAAACAGCCGTCACACAGTCGGAATTATTGATGCTGAACGTGACTGCCGACTTGTAAAAGGGATGACTACCTACCAACGTAATATCTGTTCCGTGTAACGTGGTTACTATGGGAATGTAAATGCCTTGATCTTCGAGCATTTTCTTTGCCATATAGGCGGCATAAGCATGAGGAATTGCATAGTGAACGTGCAATAAATCGATTTTAAATTTTTTAATCACATCGACCAAACGGCTGGAAAGTGCCAATTCATAGGGCTGATATTGAAACAAATCATATTCAGGAACATTGACCTCGTGAAATTGCAAATGTACACCCAGAGCTTCCAAACGTACCGGCTGTCGATAGGTAACAAAGTGGACTTGATGACCTCTTTTGGACAATTCCATACCTAATTCGGTGGCAACAACCCCTGAACCACCAAAAGTGGGATAACAAACTACAGCTATATTCATCCAGTAAATTTAATAGATTAAGGCTTCATAAACCAAGCCCTGCATACGTGTTCGAATATCATTCGATATAAATTTTTTGTTGTCCATACTCGGAAAGGTTCGATTCGCCAGCAAAACAAAAACAATTTCTTTTTCGGGATCCGCCCACGCATAGGTGCCTGTAAAACCGAGATGTCCAAAACTTTTGGAACTCACACAATCACAAGTGGAACCTTTGGTTCCTGCAAATTGCGGTTTGTCAAACCCCACCCCACGACGATTGTTTGAATCACAATAATAACAATGGTTAAAGAGGTCAATGGTCTCCGATTTCAATAGTTTTGTGTCTCCATACTGCCCGCCTTGTAGATACATTTGCATCATTTGGGCTACGGTTTTGGCATTGGCAAACAATCCGGCATGTCCCCCAACACCCCCTTGCATTGCTGCGCCCATGTCATGAACATAGCCCCGTAACGCTTGTTGTCTAAAATAACGATCGTCTTCACTGGGAACGATACTGTCCAATGGGATACGCTGATAGGGATTAAATCCGATATGATCCAAGCCTAAGGGATCAAAAACCCGCTGTTGAACGAGTGTTTCAAAAGGGGTTTTATACGTTTGCTCAAAATATAATTTAAGGATATAATAGGGTAAATCAGAATAACGATATGTTAACGTATCCAGTAATGGGCTATTTTGAATTTGTAAATTGATGGAGTCCTCAAAATCTGTTTTTAAAAACAAGTCCTTTGCCACAGGAATCGATTTGGAAGAAGAAGCTTTATAACTGTAATATTTTCGGTGGGGAAAAGCCTTGTCATCTAGGGTTTCTTCATAAAAGGGAATCCATGGGGTCAATTGGGCATAATGAGAAAGCATCTCTTTTATGGAAATCTTGGATTTATCACTTGCTTTCCATTGAGGGAGTAAATCTCCAATGGTACTTTCTAAGTTTAGTTTGCCTTGATCCACCTCTTGCATGACCAGAGGAAGGGTGCCCAAAATTTTGGTTACCGAAGCCAAATCATACCATTGATGATTTTTAACCGGAATTTGCTTTTTGTAGGTCTGAAACCCAAAACTTTTTTGGTAAACAATTTTCCCCGATTTGGCAACCAACAACTGCATGCCGGGAGTCATCGCTCCGGCTATAGCTTCCTCAGCCAATGTTTCCAAAGCGTTTAGTTTTTCAGCATCAAAACCCTCCACTGCCGGAGAAAAAGCAGAACTGAGTACTTTTTTTTGCTCCAGCTGAATGCCGCTGCCCATTTTAAATTCCGCATTCACACTCACGGGCAAACTCCCCGAAAGGGTTCGCAATCCCACCAAAGCTTCGGCACTCAGGGCTTGTGCCAAGGCACTGTTTTGATAACTCAATAATATTGCTTCAATAGCAGCTGTGTTTTGTAATTTTCGCAATGCGTAGGGTTTCACAAATACATCTAAAATCACTTTCTTATGCTTTGCCAAAAGCTGTATCAATTTCAATTCGGCGGAGGAAAAGTCAGCAGCCTTCCAAGGGTTTGCATTCGACCGATGAAAACTGATGACCAAAGTGTCAAAAGCCGCTGTTTTTAACAACGCATTCGCAGCAGTGACTTCCTCAATAGAAACTGCTGGGAGCAGGGTTTTCAATCGTTTGGAAAAGGGGGCGCTATCATCGTCGCCCAAAGCAATATGTCCAATTTTTGAATGTGGAGAAAGAGGTAAAATACCTGCTTCATTTTTTAATAAGGTCAGTGCCTTCTCAAAAGCTTGGGCAATCAAAAGGGTGTCTTTAGACGTATTTAAATCTGCGTGTAAATGATCTAAAGCTACGGGAGCATAATGATGTAAACCCACCTTGTATTTTGCCTTTAAAACTTTTTTTACAGAATGAGACAAGCGATCTTCTGAAACGATTCCTTTTTGATAAGCTTTTTTGATGGCAGCAATACCGGCAGGAATATTTTCAGAAATCAATAACATATCATGCCCCGCCAAAAAAGCAGTGAGGTCAATGTTTTGAGTACCGCTAAAAGTAGAAACCCCTTTCATATTGAGGGCATCCGTCACGATTAAACCTTTAAATTGGAGTTCGTCCTTCAATATCCCTTGGATAACATCTTTTGAAAGCGAACTGGGAATGCCTTCCTCAGCAAGTGATGGCACATTGAGATGGGCAACCATGACCGAAGATAAACCTTGTTTGATCAATTGTCGATAGGGATATAATTCTACTTCCCGAATCCGATCGGCAGAGAAATTGATTGTGGGCAGTGTTTTGTGGGAATCTTGGGCTGTGTCTCCATGTCCCGGAAAATGTTTTCCAGATGTTAAAATTCCCGCATCGTGATGCCCTTTCATTAAAGCTTCGGCTTGAAGGGAAACACGAGCCGGATCTTCTCCCAAGGAGCGATTTCCAATAATCGGATTTGCAGGATTCGTATTTAAATCCAGAACCGGACCAAAACTGTAATGAATCCCCAGTCGTTGCTCCTGTTCTCCCATTCGACGTCCAATTTTACGCAACAAAAGGGTGTCTAGTACCGCCCCTAATGTCATTTGCCAAGGAAAGTCTTGAATGGAGTCCAATCGCATGCCTCCACCCCACTCTGCATCCATGGCGATGAGTAAAGGTGTTTTGGAAGCGGCTTGAAAAGCATTCAGCCATTGACTTTGTACCACCGGCCCTCCCAAAGAAAAAATCAATCCTCCAATATCGTGTTTCTCGACCAAATCAAGGGTGGCTTTGAAATGACTGCTGTCTCTTTCGGTAAAAACCATGGGCATAAAAAGCTGCCCTATTTTTTGATCAAGATTTAGTTTATGATAAAGACTGTCCACCCAAATATTTTGATCGGCTTGTGCTTCAGGAGCCACACTCAATGGATCCAATTGCTGGGCTTGCAGTCCCAGTGAAAGCGCAAAAACGAAACTAAAAAAAAGTATTCTCATGACTTGATGAATCTGCTGTGCCAGCTTTCAGCGGCTGGAACCTCCCAATGCTGATCATAATCTAATTTGGTGTCTACTAAATTATTAAAAACGATGGTGTTTTTAGAAACAGAACCCGCTTTACACAGTGCCTTAAAATCCAATAAAGACTTATGGGTCAAGTATGCTCCTTGTTTGAAGGTAACGTTCATACGATCCATTAGTGCCACTTCAAATTGCTCTTCTAAAGATTGAATAAAGCGTACTGAAGCATCTATGGAACAGCCACTTGCTTCTCCACGGGCTTGGTTTACAGCGAGTACTATGAAGCGGTTGTAAGGAAGCTCATAAGCCGCTTCCAAAGCATTTTGATGCGCTGTCCATTGGTCTAAAAAACCTTCTAATTGTTCTTTGATTAACGGTAGTTCTTCGGATCGAAAAGGTCTGTCGGAAGGATAAATCCACACCCGGGCATCATCTTGAAGTTGTGAAAAGGGTACCAACATTTTTATAAATCTTTAGCGTTTGCAATTAATTCAGCAATATCCATCACTTGGACGGAGGCCTCTTTTTCTTTATTTTTAATTCCATCGGTCA
The DNA here is from genome assembly GCA_018699935.1 of Flavobacteriaceae bacterium. GTDB lineage: Bacteria > Bacteroidota > Bacteroidia > Flavobacteriales > Flavobacteriaceae > MS024-2A. The sequence goes on from JABISF010000046.1 coordinate 54,197, forward strand.
TCATGGTGTTGCAAAAGGGACAGGCAGCTGCAATAATCTCCGGTTGAACTTTCAAAGCTTGATCCGTACGTTCTATATTGATTTCCTTATTGCCCTTTTCTGCATCTTTAAACATTTGTGCTCCCCCCGCTCCGCAACACAAGCCCTTGGATCGACAGGATTTCATTTCCACCAATTGGGCATCCAATTTGCGAATCAAATCTCTTGGAGCTTCATAGACCTGATTGGCACGTCCCAAATAACAGGGGTCATGATAAGTAATGCGTTTGCCTTTGAAGCGACCTCCTTCGACAGTAAGTTTACCGGATTCCATCAAGACCTTGAGCAATTGGGTATGATGCATCACTTTATAGGTTCCTCCCAAGTCCGGATATTCGTTTTTTAAGGTGTTAAAACAATGGGGACAGGTCGTTACGATCGTTGTTACTCCGTAATGATTTAAACGTTCAATATTTTGGAGGGCTTGCATTTGAAACAAAAACTCATTCCCAGCCCTTTTGGCGGGATCGCCCGTACAGCTTTCTTCGGTGCCTAAAACAGCAAAAGAAGTTTTGGTTTGATGTAGAATTTTTATAAATGCTTTGGTAATCCTTTTTGCACGCTCGTCAAAACTTCCCGCACAACCCACCCAAAAGACCACTTCTGGATTTTCGCCCGCTGCATGCATTGCCGCCAAAGTGGGTACTTGTAGCATGATTTAACTGTTTTTACCGTCGTCAAAAACTTCAATGGTTACCTCTTTTTCAATCAAATCGGTAAACTTTCCATTGTAACGAGTGGCTTTCACCAAATGGTTGTCAATCCAGTGATAATTTCCTCCTCGGGGTTTCCCCATCAACAAGCTGTGGTATTTAAAACCGTGTTTTTTTAACCATTTTTCGGTCACCTCACGATGCGCTTCAACACGAGAAGTAAAAAAGCAAATCAAATGTCCTTCATCATACCATTTATTGAGCGTTTCCAGCGCATCGGGATACAACTTGGCGGTCAACATACGTTCGGGTTCCTCATTGGGAATATCATCGCAAATGGTTCCGTCAATATCGATCAGGTAATTTTTGATTCCCTCGGGGAGTACAGGACTCACCACTTCTCCGGCTTCTACCTTTTGGTGTAAATAACTTTCTGCTTCTTCTCGTTCCATAATAGTTGTAAATTTAATTTTCTTGAGCCCACAAAAGGCGATCTTGGTTATTAAAAGGCCATGGTGCCCCGTTATTTTCTATATTACTCATCATTGAATTCAGCGCATTGGGGGCGGCAGATTGTTCCATTACCAAAAATTGGCGTAAATCCATGATAATAGACAGCGGATCAATTTCTATGGGACAGGCTTCTACACACGCATTACATGAGGTACAAGCCCATATTTCTTCGGGCGTGATATAGTCGCCCAAAAGTTGTTTTCCGTCGGACACTTCCCCTCCTTTATCCGCTGGTGTTCTTCGTTCCAACTCCTCCATACGATCGCGAGTATCCATCATGATTTTTCGAGGAGATAATTTTTTACCTGTAAGATTTGCCGGACAAACGCTCGTACAACGTCCACATTCTGTGCAACTGTAGGCATTCATCAATTGCACCCAATTGAGGTCATACACTTCACTCGCTCCAAATTTTTCGGGAACAGCGGACG